>JBDKGS010000137.1:0-11112 GCA_039798065.1 Fibrobacterota bacterium
TGGATTGGAATCGATCTCCTCGCCAATGGCCTCTTCCAGCGTAAGTTTCACGGGTATGAACCCAAACGCACCGATGCCCCTTTTGTTCGTGGGACATGGATCCCCCATGAACGCCATCGAGGACAATTTCTGGAGTCGGGCGCAGATCGAAATGGGTGCAGGGCTCGCCGCCCCGAAGGCGATCCTGGCTGTTTCCGCCCACTGGTATGTGAGGGGGCTTCGAACCACGGTGCAGTCGCGCCCCAAGACCATCCACGATTTCGGTGGTTTTCCGCGCGAATTGTTCGAGTTCGAATATCCCGCGGTCGGATCTCCGGAACTCGCGACGCGAGTCGCCGGTCTGCTGGAGGCCGAAGGTGCCCAAGCCGTCGACGACTGGGGGCTGGACCACGGGACCTGGGCGGTCCTGGCGCGGATGTTCCCCCGTGCCGACGTGCCTGTGGTGCAGTTGTCGGTCGATCCGGGGCTGACCTCGGAAGCGCATCTCGAGATTGGACGGAAATTGTCCGTGTTGCGGCGAGAAGGGATTCTGATCGTGGCCAGCGGCAATGTGGTGCACAATCTCGCCTACGCCATGCGATCCATGTCGCTCGGGGATTCGACGGTACCGGAATGGGTGTCGCAGTTCGACGAACGCACCAGGAAGGCCTTGTCCGATCGCGACCAGGAAACGCTCTGCTCGCTGGTGGAACAACCGATCGGGCGCCTTGCCCATCCGGTTCCCGACCACTGGATGCCTTTGATGGTGGCCTACGGAGCTTCCAGCGCGGACGATCCGGTGACGTTTCCTGTCGATGGCTTCGATCTGGGTTCGCTGTCCATGCGATCGGTCCGCTGGGGCTGAACCCCGGTCGGCCGCGAAGTTCTCGCTACAGGCGCTTCCAGGGGTTCCCCGACGCGCGCAGTTTGGCGTACAACAGGGAGCAGTAGAGAAGATCGAACAGGAAGATCGCCACGTACAGGAAATTCAAAAGCGGCGATCCGGGGTACAGGAGATGGAACAGGATGGACGGGAAGACTGTTCCTGTCATCTTGGCGAGGGCGATCCACATCGACTGGCCGCGCGCGTCGTCGCGGGCCAACAGCATGGAAACGAACAGGATGGACATCATCAGATTCTGTCCAAAGGCCGCATACATTCCGTTCGGATCGGAAAATTCGAGCGTCATGGTGTAGACGGCAAGGAAACCGCACAGCAACGATGCTGGAAGGATCAGGTAGAAGTTCTTGCGGACCCAAGGATGCCGTTGTTCCCACTTGCCGAATCGGATCGCTTGGACCAAAAGCCCCAGATCGAACGCGAACCACACGTAGTTCACTTGCAATTGCGGTGCTTTGTGCGGAAGAACGAACGAGAACAGGAATTCCCAACCCAAGTTGGCGGCCAAGGCGGCAATGGGCATTCCGTAGGTCTGGTCCTTCCATCCGCGGCGCAGGATCAGGATGTACGCGATGGTCCACAGAAGTCCGGATCCGAGCTTCAGGAACAGGACGAGGGTCGGATCGACGATGGCGGCGGTCATGATCGGGGAGGTTAGCTAATCCTGACAGGACTTGTCACATCGGGCGATGTGGGTCGGACGGACATCCGTGGGTCAGTCCGTCATCCAATCGGGTCGGGTCGGTTTGCCGGGCGCAGAAGCAGGGGGGCGCGGCGCGGGCGGCGGTCTTGGTGGCTGCAAGGGTGGCGGAGCCTTCGGGGTCCGTGCTTCGATCGCAAGTGCCGTTTGCTCGGCACGCATCGCCAGAGCAGGCGACAACGGAGGCGCACCGCCCAGCGCCATCCGCAACAACTTGAGCGCCGAGGCGTCGTTGCCGTTTTCCGACAGCTTCATGCCCCACTCCCAGGCGGGCAACGGTGCGAAACGAAAGCCGGGGAAGCGGATCGAGATCTTTTCGATTTCGCGATCCAACATGCCGATTTCGGATGCGCCACCGCGAATCCATGCCGAAAATTGTCGAGTGAACAGATCCGCGGCCTCTTCGTCGAATCCGGCGTGCACGGCGTTCCAAGCCTGGTCCAGGATGGGGCGTTCGTCGCGTTGCGGAGGATCGTCGGTGATCCTGGGTGCATCGAAGCCTGAGACGATTCCTGTCCGTGGTATCGCTCGCGCTGGGCGGTCGCGCTCGGCGATCTCGGGGTCGACCGGCAGGAATTGCGCAACCACGAACCCGAAGAAGAAGCCCGAAACGTGCGCGATGTAGGCCACGCCTCCATTGGGATCCTTCACTCCGAAATGGCTGTGCAGGAATTGCACCAGGAACCAGCCGCCCAGGAAGATCCATGCATGGAGCATGCCCGTGCGAGGGCGTAGGAACCAAACCAAAATCTTGATCTTGGAAGTGGGGTACGAGCGAAGGAACGCGCCCATCGCGGCCGCGATGGCTCCCGATGCCCCCACGAGGGGAGTGGTGGACAAGCCGTGTCGCAAGGCGGAATCGGTGCCGATCTGGCAGAGGCCGGAGAAGATCCCGCCACCCAGATACAGGAACAGGAACCACTTCCATCCGAAGCGACGTTCCATCGCCACGCCGAACGCGAAGAAGAACACCATGTTGCCGATCAGGTGCATCCATCCGGCGTGCAGGAACATGTGGGTGACAATTCCCGGCAGCCAACCGTTGTCTGAGGGGGACAATCCCCATTTGCGCAGAGGGCTGTTGGATCGGTAGAAGCTCGCCGCCTTCGCTTGGATGCGTTCGATCGAAGCGGAATGTCCATCGGACATGTCGGTCGACTCCGGTCCACCAGGCTGCTGCATTGCCGGGAACGACGGCTCGGTGGCTGGTTGGTCCTCGTCGCGTGCGACTTCGCGATCGACGATTTCCTGCTGGAGCCAGACCTTGAGCGAATCCTGGGCGATGTTTTCGTGGATCGTTGTTTCACGCGGCCAAGTGAGGCCGAACCCGATCAGGCAGAGCAGGACGATGGCGATGGAGTGGTACCCGACGAAGCCGTCGTCGCGATCCGAACCATAAGGAATCAGCATCTGGTACTACAGCCTTTCCAAGAGGAGTGCGCCAACCGGATCGTAGCATTCTAATTCCATCTGAGGCCGCGGAATTGCCGAGATTCGGTACTGATGCGCTCTCGCCGCTCTTGCGATGTCGATTTCTGTCAGCGCCCGTCAGCGGATCCCGAAGACCTGGCGCAGATAGGCGAGATAGGCCTGGTCGTCGCACAGCGTCTTGCCGGGGCTGTCCGAAAGCTTGGCAACGCTCTGCCCTTGGCACGACAGGATCTTCATCACGATGTTCAACGGTTTGTGGATGGTGTCGTTGGTGAGATTGGTCCCGATGCCAAAAGCTGTCTGGATGCGGTTCCCGAAATGCCGGTGCAGCTCCAGGGCGCGGGGGATATCCAATCCGTCGGAGAAGACCAGGCGTTTGGTGTGCGGGTTGATCCGCAATTTGTCGTAGTGGCCAAGGGCCTTCTCGCCCCATTCCACCGGGTCTCCGGAGTCGTGGCGCAATCCGTCGAAGAGCTTGGCGAAATAGAGGTCGAAGTCGGCCAGGAAGGCGTCCATGCCCACCACGTCGGTGAGGGCCACGCCCAGGTCGCCGCGATACTCCTGCACCCAGCCTTCCAACGCGGCCTTCTGGAAATCGCGCAGGCGGAAGCCGAAGCCTTGGAAGGCCTGCAGGTACTCGTGTGCCATGGTTCCGATGGGGACCAGGTTCATGGTGCGCGCCAAGTGGACGTTCGAAGTGCCACCCACCAGATGGGGAAGGCGTTTGGCGAGGGTGGCCACCACCTCGTCCTGCCAACTGGCGGCGTAGCGGCGACGGAGCCCGAATTCGAAGAAGGTGAAGCGGTGCTCGCGATCGAGGGTGCCGTTCTCCTCCGCTCGCTCGATGAGACGGATTTTGTCTTCCAGGCGCGCACGGGCCGTTTCAAGGGCTTGTTCGGTGCTGCCCAATCGCCGGAAATACAGTTCGTTCACGATGTACAGAACGAAGATCTCGAAGCCCATCACGTGGGCGATGGGGCCTTTGGCGCGGATCCTCAGCGATTCGCCGTCGGCATCCACCGAGATGAATCTTCGTTGGAAGTGGAACACGGAAAGGAAGTCGACAAAATCCGACTTGATGTAGCGCAGGCCGCGCAGATAGTCGAGCTCCGGGGAGGTGAAGCGCAAGGTGCACAGGTGGTCCAGTTCGGCTTCCACCTCGCTTTTCAGCTCGGACAACGGAAAGACGGTCTGGCTGCGGCACGTGAAACCGTACTCCGCGACCGCTCCCGGATGGCTGTGCAGCAACGCCTGCCACATCGTGAACTTGTAGAGGTCGGTTTCCAACAGGCTGCGGACGATGGGCATGGCGCTTGGCCTCCGAAGGCTTCTGGTTCATCTTAGACGGATTTTGTCGGTACCGGAAAGTGTCAATCCCTTCGACTTCGACGCCTCGAGGAACGCCTCCTGCGCGGCCTCGAAGCCGCCCACCGGGCTCATCGCGTCGGTCAGCAAGACGATCCGCGAAAGGTCGCCTTGCCAATTTTCGACCAGGTGTTCCACCGTGGCGCGCACGCAATGGCTTCCCGCCTCGCCCCCCACCAGCACGCGATCCGCATTCGCGAGCCGCTCCAGCAACGTTCGGTTCAGTCCGGTGGCGGGATCTGCATCGACCGGAATCTCGGCGCGCAAGGCGCTATAATGCTCGGTCCACGGGTTTTCGCCCTTCAGCACGTGGAACACGCTACGGGCGGTTTCGTCTTCCCACCGATCCAGCGCGGCCTGAAGGGTGCCGTGGACACACTGGCCCCAGGTTCCGATCTGGCAATGCACAGGCCAGACCATGTGGGTGAATCGACCCGAATCCTCCAACGCTTGCAGGTAGGCGATCGCCCGCTCGACGGAAAGGCCGGGTGCTGGACGGAAGGCGCCGTCCTTGACTTGCGCGGAGGTGATGCTCGTGAATGGGTTCACCGGGCTTCCATCGCCATTGCGCCAAAAAGACGGATGCGCGATGTCCAGGCGATGATGGTGGTCCATGGTCACCGTGACCGCATCGAGATGCTGACGATTTCTGTCGATCCAGTCGGACAGCCGCAGCATGTCGGAGTGCGCGCCCGACACCGGCAAGGTCGGATTCTGTCCTTGAGGTTTCAGGCCTACGGGCAGATCGCAGAAATCGTTCTGGGGATCGATGATCAGGAGATGGTCGACGCTCATGGGCGGTGCTCCTCGTTCGCCAATACGGTGGATCTTTGAGAAATAGTTACGATGGGCTTTTTCATGACAAACTTATCCGATATTCGTTCCGTCGAGGCTTTGCGCGTGGCGCAGGCGACCGGACGGAACCTGTCCTACGTCTTCTTTCCCGACAGCGGGAGCGTGACGGATCCGCCCACGGCCTCGTGCCTGAGCCAGTGGGGGCATTCGCCGTTCGATGCCGACGGATGCCGATTCCTGTCGGCCGAACAGGCGATGATGCACGGCAAGGCAGTCTTGTTCGGTGATCTCGAAATGGCCGGGCGCATTCTTGCGGCGCGCACCCCGTACCAAGCCAAGAGCCTAGGCGCGCAAGTGCGGGGATTCTCCGAGGAGATTTGGATGACACGCCGGTTCGAGGTGGTGGTGGCCGCCAACCTCCCCAAGTTTGCGACAAATCCTGTCCTGCGCGACTATCTGCTCTCCACAGGCGATGCGATCCTGGTGGAATCCAGCGCGACGGACCGAATCTGGGGAGCCGGCGTGGACGAATACGACCGTGACGCGAAAAACCCCGACCGCTGGCCGGGGTTGAACCTCTTGGGATTCGCGCTCATGCAAGTGCGGGCGCTGATTCGGAAGGTGTCGGCGTAGGCACCAATGCCAGGGATGCCGCGCTTCTGTGTCTATCGCGAGGCTTGGCGCAGAATGCGCCTATCAGGATCGACGAGCTTGCGGAATTCCTCGCCGACTGTGGACCAATCCACGATATCGACCTTGAACGGCAGTGGCGATTCAGAGAACTCCTCCGCCAACCGGGCGAGAACCGAAAGGGAGAGCGGTGCGTTGCCCGAAATCGCGAGATCGAGGTCGGCGTGGAGCTTGGGCGAAGGACGTGTTCGCGAGCCGAAGACCCATGCGTCGCATTCGGGCGCGATCCGTTCGAGAATCGACAAGACGATCCTCGTTTCGTCGGGCGAGAGCGCGATTTCTGTCATGACGGCGACGTTGCGCGTTTTTCGAGTTGGCCCAGGAGGTGGTGGACCTCGGCGAGAAAGGCGGGGATGCCGGCGACCACCAATTTCGAGCTGTTCTCGTCGTAGGTATGGCTGGTCCTCGAACGCATCTCCCGGTATTCGCGCCACGCGTTCCAGTCGCCACGCAGCAACCCCTGTTCGTTGCCCGTACGGATCAGATCGGCGAAGGCCATCCGGTCGATCTCTTCGGGCGAGGCCGCTGTCTGTTCCAGGTGGCGTTTCAGGATCTTGTGCGAGAGTTCGTAGCTGAATTCGAAGCGCTGGACCAAACCGTCGCGGAGCTGGGTGTCGTCGGGTTCCCGATGGCACCGCGCCAAGCCCTCTTCCAACCGAGTCACCGCGTTGGAGAGCGAAGTCAGATCCAGGCTCGGCATCATCAGACCTTCGCGACCACCACGCCAACGCCCACACCTTCGATCTTGGCTTCGTCGCTGGCGTTCTTCGCGAACGTCAACGCATTCGCCTGGACCTCTTCGCCGAGAGCGGTGCCGAATTCCGTCAGCACTTGACCGATTTCGTCCGAGTCCGAACTCACCACCACCGTGATGCGGTCGACGACCTCCAGGTCCATCTCCTTGCGACGGGCCTGGATGCGGCTTTGCAGCTCGCGGGCGATGCATTCGCGGCGAAGTTCCGGGGTGATGGCCGGATCCAGCGCCACGGTGGCTTCCGGAGCGGCCTCCACAACCAGGTTGCCGGCGGTGGCGCGATCGATCAACAGGTCTTCCGGTGACAATTCGTGTCCGGAGACGGAAATTGTCTGACCGGCTGCGACCTTCAGCAGTTCGGCCTGGTCCAGGGTCTTGAGAGCCTCGCCTACGGCCTTGAGAGCCGGACCCAGCTTCTTGCCCAGGGTCTTGAAGTTGGGGCGCGCGCTCAGGCTCACCAGATGGGCCTCGTCGCGTTCGATCACCAAAGCCTTCACGTTCAGCTCGTCGAGGATCACGTCGCGCATGGCTTCCAGATCCGCCGCCGCTTCGTCGGAGCGCGGGACCACGGTGAGGGTGGCCAAAGGTTGGCGCACCTTGAGGTCGTGCTTGGCGCGCAGTGCGCGGCCCAGTTCAACCACGGTACGGGCCAATTGCACGCGACGGATTCCGACAGGATCCTTGAGCGAATCGTCGGCGCGCGGCATGTCGCAGTGGTGCACGCTGCGGGGTGCGTTCGAGTCGATCTCGGCGGCCAGCATCTGGTAGATCTCTTCGGCCACGAAGGGCAGGTACGGAGCCAGAACCTTGGCGAAATCCACCAGCACGCGGTGCAGCGTGGCGTAGGCTGCCACCTTGTCGCCGTCGTCGGTGCTCTTCCAGAAACGGCGGCGGCTGCGACGGATGTACCAGTTGGTGAGGCTGTCGATGAACTTGATGACTTCGGGGACCACGTTGTAGAGCCGGAAGGCTCCCATTTCGCGTTCCACGCTTTCCAGCAGCACCTGCTGTTCGCCCAGGATCCAGCGATCCATCTCGGTGAGCGGAAGGTCGGTCAGATTCTGTCCGGGCTTCCAGGAGAGCTGCCCCTTGGAGCGGTCGGCGTTGTGGTAGGTGCTGAACAGCGACACCGAATGCCACAGCGGCAGCAGTACGGAACGCACGACTTCGCGCACGCCGGTCTCCGAGAAGCGAAGCTCCTCGGCCTTCACGGCGGCGGAGTTGATCAGGTACATGCGCAAGGCGTCGGCGCCCAGGCTTTCCAGGACCAGGTTGGGGTCCGGGTAGTTGCGCAGGCTCTTGGACATTTTCTGACCGTCTTCGGCCAGGATGATCCCGTTGACGATCACGTTCTTGAAGGCGGGCTTCTGGAACAGGGCTGCGCCAAGAACTGTCAACGTATAGAACCAGCCGCGGGTCTGGTCCAGACCTTCGGCGATGAAGTCGGCCGGGAACAGGTCCTTGAAGCCGTCGGCGTTCTCGAACGGGTAGTGCAGCTGCGCGTAGGGCATGGATCCCGACTCGAACCAGCAGTCCAGGACCTCGCTGGTGCGGTGGTAGACCTTGCCATTGGCATCGTAGGTCTTGCCGTCGTTGGTCCGCAGTTCGATGCTGTCGATGAAGTGCGTGTGCAGGTCCGTGATGGTGGCGCGGTCGCGCCCCGACAGGCGGGCCAGTTCCTCGATGGAGCCCACGCAGAGAAGTTCGCCTTCCTCGCTCTTCCAGACAGGAATTGCCGTGCCCCAGAAGCGGTTGCGCGACAGGTTCCAGTCGCGGGCGCCGTCCAGCCACTTGCCGAAACGTCCGTCCTTGATGTGCGACGGGACCCAGGTGATCTCCTGGTTGGAGTCGATCATCCACTGCTTGAGGGTCTTGGTGACGCCGTCGGTATTTGTCACCGGCTTGTCGAGCCCCATGAACCACGTGCGCATGGCGCGGTACAACAGCGGCGCGCCGGTGCGGTAGCAGTGGGGGTAGCTGTGCATGATCGTGTCGTGCTTGAACACCAGTCCGCGTTCCTTCAAGGCCGCGATGATGCTCTTGTCGGCTTCCTTGGCCTCCTGGCCCTTCCACTCGGGGACCAGATCGGTGAACTTGCCATCGGGGTCCAGCGGATCCCACAGCCCTAGGCCTTCCGATGCTCCCAGTTGGAAGTCTTCCTCGCCGAAGGAAGGGGCGATGTGCACGGCGCCGGCGCCGTCCTCGGTGCTGACAAAATCCGCCAACAGGAGCGTGTACTGCTTGGCGGAAAGGGCCGGGGTGTATCCGAACAGGGGCTTGTACTTGCGGCCTGCAAGTGCCGATCCGGGAAGCTTCTCCAGGATCTCGATTTTTTTCTCGTCGAAGAAGGCGGCAAGGCGCGGTTCGGCGATCCAGTACACCGATCCTTCGTGGCGCAGCTTCACGTAGGTGATCTCGGCACCCAGCGCGACGGCCAGGTTGGAGGGCAAGGTCCACGGCGTGGTGGTCCACACCAACAAGGCCGCATTGTCGGGATCATTTTCCAGGAAGAATTTCAGAGTCAATGACGGATCTTGTCGGTCCTTGTAACCCTGGTTGACTTCGAAGTTCGAAAGCGGCGTGGCGAGCTTGGGGGAGTACGGCTGGACGCGGTAACCTTCGTAGATGAGCCCTTTGTCGAAACAGGTCTTGAACACCCACCAGACCGATTCCATGAACGACGGATCCATGGTGCGGTACCCGCCCTCGAAGTTCACCCAGCGGCCCATGCGCTGCACGGTCTTCTGCCATTCGCCGGTGTAGCGCAGGACGATGGAACGGCAGGCTTCGTTGAACTTGTCGACGCCATGCGCCTTGATCTCGGCTTGACCCGACAGGTTGAGGCTCTTCTGGATCTCGGCTTCCACGGGCAGTCCGTGGCAATCCCATCCAAAACGGCGGTCCACCTTGTAGCCGCGCATGCTCCAGTAGCGGGGCACGATGTCCTTGAGCGTGCCTGCCAATAAATGTCCGTAGTGCGGCAGGCCCGTCGCGAACGGAGGTCCGTCGTAGAAGTGGAACGGCTTGGCGTCGGCGCGCAGCTCTTCCTGGCGCTCGAAGGCCAGGGTGTCTTGCCAAAGCTTCAGGATCCGGCGTTCGATTTCCGGAAAGGAGGCGTTTTTCTCAGGTTCGCGAAAGAGAAGCATAGGGCCGGAAAGTTAGGATCTGTCAGGTCGTTCCTTACGGATGAACGTCGGTCCATCCGGTTGGGGGCTCGTTGATCGATGCGGAATCGGTGGCTCTCAGCCAGATTTCCGCCTCGCGGGCCATCCTGTCGTACTCCTCGGAAATTTGCTCGAAGAGTGGAGTCAAGTTTCGCCGCTCGGGCTCCTGGAGCGAAATTTCGATATGCTGCGCGGTCGAGGCGAAGGACATGGCCCCCAGGGTCGCGGAGCTCGATTTGAGGTTGTGGAACGCTCGGGTGGCTTCTTCCAAATCGCCTCTTCCGGCCCACTCCCTGCCCATGCGGATGGATTCCGGTGCGGTTTCCATGAACTGCTTGACCAGGCTCCGAACCGTGCGGAGCGAATCGCGGTCGTTCCCCAGGCTTTCCAGCAGTTGGTCGGGATGGAAGACGGAACGTCTACCGACGCGCTTGCGTTCCCCCGTGTGGAGGTTCTGTTTGGGCGCCAGCATGACGAGGTGCTTGCGGAACACCTTCACCAGATCGTCGACCTCGAAGGGCTTGGAGATGAAGTCGTCCATTCCGCTGGCCATGCACTTGTCGCGATCCTTGGGCATCACGCCCGCGGTCATGGCGACGATCGGGATCTTGAGTGACAATTCTTGGCGGATCGCCCGGGTGGCGGCGTAACCGTCCATCACCGGCATCTGCACGTCCATCAGGACCAGGTCGTAGGCATCGGGCGAACGTTTGAGCCGTTCGACGGCGGCCTTGCCGTTTTCCGCCAGATCCACGCCGGCACCCAACGCCTGGAGCGTTTCCGTGGCCACCACCTGGTTGAACGCGTTGTCTTCGGCCAGAAGCACGCGGACACCCTGCAAGGTCTTGCGGTCTTCGGCGATCTTTTCGTCGTGCAGACGGGATTCGTCCGCTTCGTCGGCCTGGCGTCCCAGGTTGTTCTTCAAGACCTTGAGCAGGCTCAGCGCCGTGATGGGCTTGACCAGGATCCCGTCCAGCAGACGGATTCCTTCGTCGTCGGGGTTTTCGATCGCGGTCCGGGCCATCTTGATCACCGTGACCTCGCGATCGCAGAGTTCACGGATCCGTTCGATGCATTTTCTGTCTTCCCACCCGGCGAGACCTCCGTCCACCAAGATCGCGTCGAACGGATGAGTCAATTCCTGTCGTTCCAGGAGCTGCATTCCGGATTCCAGGCTGGCGACGAATTGAAGCTTCCAGCCCCAGCGCGCGGCGGACGCTTCCAGGCTGGTTTGGGAGGATGGGTGGTCTTCCATCGCCAGGATGTTCAACGGCCGGATGGACATCGATTGCATCTCGGGCTCGGACAGATGGTTGGTGGGGAACTGGATCGA
>JBDKGS010000138.1:0-11078 GCA_039798065.1 Fibrobacterota bacterium
GCCATGTTCCGGCGCTCGCCCAGTTCCGGCTGCGACAGCACGTTGCCCGCGCCTTGCAGGAAGGCGTCGCCGCCGCGGGTGGGATGGGCGAGGTCCAGCAGGGCGTGCAGAATCTGTCGGACCAGTTCGTCGCTGGCCGGGTCGTCGGGATTCGTGTCCGAGGTGTCGCTGGCGCGGAGCGCGAGGTCGCGCTGGATTTCGGCGGGGGTGCGGCCCAGGGCGGTCAGGTGCACGCGACGGACAAGATCCGTCAAACGCTCGCGCTCGACCGGTTCCTCCAGTTCAACGGCAACCGATCGGATGAGCCCCGAACCGAACGAAGCCACCAGCAGGAGCGTCTTTTCGCGCACCGGCACCAGTTCCAGGCGGTCCAGACGGGATCCGTCAAGCACCGGCGAGATGGCCACGCCCAGCTGGCGTGTGACTTCGGCCAGCGCCAACGCCGCCGCCGCGAGCAATTGTTCTTCGGAGCGGGCCTGGTTCAGGGTCGAATCCACCACCTGGCGCTCGGCGTCGGAAAGCGGCGACTGCGGCATGATGTGGTCCACCCACATGCGGAATCCCCGCTCCGTGGGTTGGCGTCCGGCCGAAGCGTGCGGCTGGTCGATCAGCCCCATGTCTTCCATGTCGGCCATCACGTTGCGGATGGTGGCTGGCGACAGCGCGTCGACGATATCCTTGCTCACCTGGCGCGACCCCACCGGCTCGGCGTTCCCGATGTACCGTCGCACTATGCTGGACAACACCATCCGCTGGCGTTCGGTCAGTCCCGACGCGCCGCTGCCGTCCAGGGGGCCGACAGGAATTGGATCGTTCATGCTGTTTCCCGTCCGATGGCGCGTTGGTGGCGGATTTTGTCTGACATTTTCCGTTTCGCTCCGTATGGTTCCACGAAATTACTTGCGCCCGACGGTGGCGGCACCCTGTCAAATATTATCCTTCGAGGTTCTGTCATGACAGAAGGAGGTTGTTCCTTGCGTCCATCCCTTTCCCTGGTGCTTACCGCCACCGCCGCGCTCCAAGCCGGCGAGGTGACCTACCCCCAGATGATCCACCTCGACGGAACCCGAGGTCTGTCGCAGACCCGCTCCGCCGAAAGTCTCGGTGAAGGATTCCTGTCCTTCGGCGCCAACGGTTCGTTCTACACGGTCGACAAGGCAACCGCCTTCACGCCCCCTCAAGGTGCGAGCGTCCAAGTGGGCACGGTCTCGGCAGGGCTTGGCATCGGGAGCTACGCGGACGTTTCCGCTTGGATGTCCTACTACACCGTTCCGGACTGGAAAACCAATCCCAGCAAGTCGTCCTTCGGAGCCAGTGGTGCGCAGGTCAAGCTGCAAGGGCCATGGGAAGACGAATTCCCGTTGCGCGCCGCGTTGCAGTTCGGCATCAACGGCGGTGGCGCCCAGTCGCTCCAGGACGACCGGACCCCCGATGGCCAAGCCCGACCCGATGGTTGGAACTATTTCCAGACCCGCACCGGCTACGATTTCAGCGCCACGTTCATGCAGACCTTGCGCGCCGGCAACGAGACGTTTCCTGTCCGCGTGCACCTGAACGAGGGGATCGTTTCGTCCATCGACGCCAACTACCCCAACCTGTTCATGATCGACGTCGGCCTCGAACTCACTCCGGTCTCGGTGCTGACCATCGGCCTGGAAGCCCACTCGCGTTCGTTACTCGACCACTTCGACACCGAAACCGATCCTCTCTGGGGAACGGGCACGTTCACCTTCCATCTGCCGGCTTTTGTCAACGTCCAGGTTGGCGGCGACCTGCGTCTTTCTTCGCAGCGCGCGGGCGTGGTCGACAAGAATTCGCTCGATCCTTGGCGCGCCTTCGGCGCCCTTTCCGTCGGCTTCGACCTTGGCGCACCTTCGCGTCGCGCGGCCCGCGATGCCAAGATCGCCGACTCGCTCGAACACGAACGCTTGGCGAACGTGATCGCCGAAGGCGAAGCCAAGGCGCGTCGCATCCAGAAGAGCATGGACAGCGCAGGTGAAGTGGCCCGTGCCAAGTTCCGCGAACGCGATACCGCCGAAGCGCACTTGCGTGCCGATTCCGCTCGTCTGGCCACCGGGCTTGCCTTGTGCCAAAAGGACGGATCGTCGGCTCGCTCGCAGGTTGCCCGCATGAACGACAGCCTGGCCCGCCGCTCCAGCCAGGACTCCATGGCCTTGGCAGAAGCCCGCCGACAGATCGAAGAAGAGCGTCTCAAGCGCGGCGATCTGGAAGCCACCTTCCTCAAGACCGGCATGATGAACCTCGACGCGGTCTACTTCGACATGGGCAAGGCGACCATCACCGCCAACTCCAAGCCGTACCTGAACCTGATCGGCTCCATCCTGGTGAAGTACCCCAAGCTGCAGTTCGAGATCGGCGGACACACCGACAATCGCGGCCAGCCCAAGGCCAACCAGAAATTGTCACAGTCGCGCGCGCAGGCCGTGCTGAACCAGTTGAAGTCCATCAATCCCGATCTCGCCACCCACATCGCGGCCAAGGGCTACGGCGACACCAAGCCCAAGGCCACCAACAAATCGGCCGAAGGTCGCGAGATGAACCGTCGCGTGGAAATCACCGTGACCAACCTCGACGCTCTGAAGGAATACACCAAGTAAGCCTTCGTCAAAATCCGTCAAACAAAAGGCCGCCGGGGGAAAACCTCGGTGGCCTTTTTCGTTTTTGGTGATCTGGGCGCCTCCCCGGATCGGGGCCGCCCTCCTCCGTGCTTCGCCTGTTCGGCTTCGGGCGGTTCGTGAACCGCCCCTGCGGCACTGCGTCCGGCTGGCGCGCGCCGCCTTCGGCGGCGTTGTCGCTTCAGCCTTCTTCCGACGCCAGACGCTTGAGCGATTCCAGATTGTTCGATGTGATCGCTTTCAGGTTCGCCGAGATCTTTTCGGCGGACCAGTTCCACCATTGGATCTCCAACAGAGTCGCGATGGTGGCATCGTCGAAACGTTTGCGGATGGGCTTGGCGGGATTGCCGCCAACAATGGTATAAGGCGCGATGTCCTTGGTCACCACCGAGCGCGAAGCCACGATGGCGCCGTCGCCGATCTTGACTCCGGGCATGATCAAGGTCTCGAATCCCAACCAGACGTCGTTTCCGATCACCGTGTCGCCCTTGTAAGGGAGCTGGCTCAGATCGGGAAGCGACTTTTCCCATCCATTGCGGAAGACCGAAAAAGGGTAGGATGAGAATCCGTCGATCTTGTGGTTGGCGCCGTTCATGATGAACTTGGTGCCGGTGGCGATTGCGCAGAATTTCCCGATGACCAACTTGTCGCCGATGAAGGGATAGTGGTACAGGACGTTCTGCTCGAAATCGGCGAAGACATCGGGGTCGTCGTAGTAGGTGAACTCTCCGACTTCGATATTGGGTCGAGTGATCAGATTCTTGATGAAACGCATCCGGGGGTGCCCCGGCATGGGGTGGGTTTCGCTGGGATCTGGGCCATTCATGCGCGGAACCTTTCCTTGGAGAGTCGTTTTGTCTTCGAAGACAGGCTTGCCTTCTGCGTCAATACTCTCCGGAAGATAAGATGTCGACGCGAAAGTCCGTTATCGGGCGGCGCAGAAAAACGCCCCCCTTCTTGGTAGAGGGAACGGGTTTGGCCCAAAGGGGGGGCAGCCAGATTTCCAGCTTCGCGCCAATTTCACAGCCGCGATTCGCCCAATTGGCGAATTCGGATTACTTCAAGGTTTCGCAGATCTTCTTGGATACGATGAACGAAAACAAGTACTGGCTTTGGTAGTCGGAGTAGATGTATTCCATATCGACGTTGCTATTGAGGAGTTTCCTGGAATCGGGATTCGTACAAGCCGACTTGGTGACGATGGGCTGCAGTGCGATCTTGGTGGCGGCCGTATCGAAATCGTCTTTGGAATAATTGACCAGATCGTAGAAGTACTTCATGGCGCCATTGATTCCGACCGTGGTCTTGAGCTTCGTGTCCTGGTCGATCATCATCGGGAGCGACTTGTTCAGCTCGGAGGCGATCGCGTTCAGCTGGACATCCGTCGGCTTGCGCTTTTCCAGGAAATCTTTCACCAGTTTGCTGGTGATGCCGCCGACTACGATCGCGGTAATGGTCCCGATAATCACGGGAAGGCCCAGCTTATTCTTCGAGGCCGAAGGGGAATTGTCTGAACCGTCGATTTCCGACATGAATCGCTCCGATGGATATTTAGGGGAAACAATCGATTTAAGAAAACTAACCCATCGGAGTCACGTTGCGATTCCGCAGAATCAGGTCAGTGACGAGATCGCATCCGAAAGCGATTCGTAGATACGCTCCAATTGGGAGCGGCGAATGCTGAACGGGGGAACTACGTACAGCGTGTCGCCCAAAGGTCGCACCAAGACCCCATCGTCTATGCACAGTTTGGCAACAATCTGTCCGCGCCCCGCCAAATAACCGCCAGGAGCATCGGGCAGCTCGAATGCGGCGATCGTTCCCAATATTCGAGCGCCTGTGATGGGGCTGTTCTGCCGCAGATCTCCCAAGAACTCCCGCTGCCATATCTCCAGGTCCCGCCAGCGTTGCACAGTGGATGGCTCCTGCATGATTTCCAAGGAAGCCAGTGCGGCTGCGCACCCCAGTGGGTTGCCCGTGAACGAGTGACCGTGAAAGAATGCCTCGCGGCGATCATCGGAGAGGAAGTCCGTAAAAATCTCTTCGCGAAAGGCCGTAGCCCCAAGCGGAAGGAAACCACCGGTCAGCCCCTTAGAAAGGCAGACCACCGACGGTTCAAGGTCGGGTGAGCCCAGGACCGCTCGGCAAGCAAAACTCCCACCCGTCCGGCCAAATCCTGTGAACACTTCGTCGGCAACCCACGGAACTTGAAACTGTTTGCACAGTTGGTCGAGCCCTTCCAAGTAGGCGCGTGGGTACATGCGCATCCCCGCCGACCCTTGGACAAGGGGTTCTACCAGCACACAAGCGGCTTCGTTACTGTGCAATCTTAGCCAGGCCTCCAAGGCTTGCAGTGCTGCCTGAACAGCGGGAGGCGCCTGTTCAGAGTCAGGATCCCATGCACCGGCAGGGGTTTTGAGGCGATCCACCTCGAACAAATAGGGGTCGTAGGGGTGTGAAAATACCGATCTCGCCCCGGCCGCCATGGCTCCGAAGGTGTCGCCGTGGTAGGCGTCCTCCAGGGCTGCGACCCGTGGACGCTGCACACCTTTGCGTCGGGCCATCTGGATGCACGCTTTGATCGCCACTTCGATGGCGGTCGATCCGTTGTCCGAATAGAACAATCGGCTCATGTTTCCGGGCAACAGGGGAAGGAGCCTTTCGGCCAATTGCACAGCTGGCTCGTGTGTGCAACCAGCAAAAATGACCTGTTCCATCATTTTTGACTGTGCGGAAAGGGCTCGAGCGATCTTCGGATGGGTGTGCCCATGGTTGCAAACCCACCAGCTGGAGACTGCATCGATGATTTCGTCGCCATCCACAGTGTGCAACATCGCGCCGTGGGCGGATTGAATTTCCAGCGGGGGCGGGACCACCTGGTGCTGGGTGTACGGATGCCAAATGGACTGTGCATCGCGTTCGCGCAGGCGGGGAGAATTCGTAGAGCGGGCTTGGGTAGGTGTCGGCTCTGTGCACGGATCGACCCAGCCATCGGTACGCCAGGTCTCGATCAGTTCACGAACCGACTGTGCATCGACGGGGAATAATTCCGGGACTCGACCCAAAATGCGGACTTGCCCTCGGTCGCGGATTTGGCGTGCATTTTCACCATGCGCAGGGCCATTCAGCAAAACTCCAGCGACATCCACACCGCGGGAACGGATGCATTGCACAGTCGATAGTGTGTGGTGCAGAGTCCCCAAGCCCGTTGCGGCAACCACCAGCATCGGCACATTCAGGGCCTTTGCCAGGTCGATCATGTCCTCGGATTCATTGAGAGGAACCATCGGACCGCCCGCGCCTTCGATCACCATCGAGTAGCCTTCGGGCCGTTCATCCAGCAAAGTGTGCAGGTCTATTCGGAAATCTTCCAACTGTGCTGCCCAGTGGGGAGAGGCGGGTTCTTCGAGTTGGATGGTCGAAAGGTGGATGGGGGTACTGGGAGAAAGGCGGAGTACCTCTAGGCTGTCGATACTTGACCCCGTTTGCACAGGCTTCCAGTAATCGGCTTCCCATAAAGCGCAAAGAATGGCGCTGCACAGTGTCTTTCCGACATCAGTCCCTGTTCCGGTCACAAAAACAGAGCGTGGAAATGGCTCCTTGAGCAATGGGCACTCAGACATTTTGCAAAACCTTCAGGAATTCTTCGAGATCAGAACTGACCAAGTCGGCGGTGATGGTTGCCCTGAGCCGTTCCGTGCCAGGTGGGACCGTTGGTGGGCGAATGGGGCGCATGAAGATGCCGTGTTTCGACAGCTTTGCGCTGGTTTGCACAGATGCCTCTAGGCCACCACACATCAATGGGAAAATGGGTGTGGAAAACTCGCGTGGAGAAATGGGCCAGCCCAGAGTTTTCAGCCCATTTTCGAACTGTTTGCACAGTGATTCAAGATGATCCCGTCGTGCTGGATCGGTTTGGCTGATCTCCCAAGCGGTTTGGGCTGCTAAAATGGCAAGGGGCGAAGGGGCTGTCGTGAAGATGAAGGCGCGTGAGGTATTCACAATCGCCTCGATGACCTCCGGGACTGTGCAAAGAATGCCGCCAGCCGATGCCAAGCCTTTTCCGAACCCTTGGGTTGTGCCAATGAATGTCGAATCTTTCGGGATCTCTTCACCGAGCCCCGTTTTGTGTTCACCAAACAGGCCAACAGCGTGCGCCTCATCCACCAACAGCAGCGCGCCTTCTTCCTTGCACACTTGATGAAGTGCAAAAAGAGGCGCCACATCCCCATCCATGGAAAAAATCGATTCCGTCACCACCAAACGCACCCGGCCACCACTGCTTTTCAGCTGTGCACGGAGGTCGGCAGGGTCATTGTGAGCAAATTTTCGACGTTTTGCGCCACTGTGCACGATTCCGTCAATCAAAGAGGCGTGTGCAAGGGCGTCGTGAATCACCACATCGTGCCGATCGACCATTGCACAGATGGCGGCGCGATTGGCTTCCGAGGCCGAAGCGAACAGAAGGGCGGCCGGAAACCCAGCCGCTTTCGCAAACTCGGCTTCGAACCGTTGGAACAAGTTCAGGTTCCCCGACAACAACCGTGACCCCGAAGACGTGGCAGGCAAGCCCGCTTCCAGCGCGGTGATCACGGCGTCCTGTATGCGTGGGTCGCGACGCAGCCCCAAGTAGTCGTTGTGGCCAAACCGCGATTCCGGATGCTGCCCGAGGGTGCGAAACATGCCTCGGGTCTTCAGATCGTCGGATCGGGTCTTCCAGCTGGAGGCCCACAGTTCCCAGCCATTGTCCACGGAAGGGAAATGTAGGCGATCCTTGGGAATCCCTGGGCTCAAGAAGCTCTCAGGATTTTTTGCGGCCGCGACCCTTCTTCAAGCTCGCGGAATCGACGGGGGTCCATCTGGTGGTGTCGACAGGAGGGATGTTCGGGTCGAACCCCATGGTGCAGTAGTGCCTCGAGTTCGGGCTCTGGTAGATGGAATCGCAGAGGAAGGGGTCGTAGCTGGTCCTGTACAAAAGGCGGGTGCAGAAAATGCTGCCGGAGTCGCCATAGGGGCTTGGGTAGCAGTAGGGCGTCGAATCCACCGGGTAGTTGACCAAGGAGTCGAACCAGCTCGTGTCGCGCATTCCGTCGTAAGGGACGTAATGGGTCCGCAGGCAGCTCCATGTGCCCCGCAAGACGGTCGAATCGCCGGAATTTGTCGAATCGATGGCAACCAAACGGCACCAGAATCCGGAATCAGGAACAGGATGGTGGACGATGGTGTCCTTCCAGATGGTGTCGCCGGGGATCGGCTTGTAGTTGACGTGGAAGCAGTTGACCCGCAGGGAATCCCCGGTGCCGCGCCAAGTGGGCGCTTCGCAATAATCGTAGGTGTACGGATACCACGAGTGCTTGGTCAACGTGCTCCAGACGGTGTCGATCGGGTCGCGCCCACCAACAGTGTCCGTGCGGCGGTTGCTGTCGAGACTGATGTCCAGGACCACGGTTCCATACGGGTTCGTCAGCCTGCCCAGCAGGATGTGGGCGAAGGAAAGCTTGCCGGCGTTCACCTCGATGGTATCGGCGCCGTACCAGGTCGCGATCCCGTCGAAGCCCATTGCCGTGACTTCGATGATCCGGGTGCCGCAGGGAATATTGTGGATGAAGACCGGGGCGGTGTCTGGATATCCGCCTCCGTAGATCGCCGAGAAGCTGTCGATCCCCGGGCCCCATACCTTGTACTCCAGGTAGTAGGAGTTCGCGTTCAACGTGTTCACATCGGGCTGGGAAAGGCGGAAGGCGATATTGCCCTTCCCTTCGCTGGAGCGGTCGCCTGGAACCGAGGCGAGCGATTGGCTGCTGTCGCAGCCTTGGAAAATAGCGAGGCACGTCGCCGCGAGCGCGGCGAACAGATGGCGGGTTTTCATAGGGGTGGTTTCCTTGGTTTGTCCGCGTCCGAGCATTCGGATGGCGGGGGATTCACTCGGGAGGGTTTTTATCCCTCGCGACGGATTCCGTCAATGGATGGGCGCTCCATGCACGAGACGGTTTCTGTCATCTTGGCACGTACAAACGGATGGGCGGCAGGCGGATCGCCGACGTCCCCCGGCGGAAGGAAGATGCGGCGACGCTGAACCGCAGGCGACGGAACGGAGTCTGGCTCGAGACGGTTCCGATCAAGGTGGTATCGGCTCTCACCGTGATCCTGGAAGGGGTCCAGGAGAAGTACCAGGTTGCGGCTTGCACGAGGGCCGGCGCGCTCACCGGGATGTTGGATTGCGGTGTGGTCTGCTGGCCTTGGCTTGTCAGCACAGAGTCCAAGGGTGATACCAACCTGACCATCGATCCGGCACCGACGGAATCCGTCAAACTCAGGGTTCGGATCAGGATCGTATCGGCGAGAAAGGATTGTGCGTCCAGGAATTGGATCGCCAGCGTGCCGGTGTCGGGGAGCGTTCCCGAAACGATCTGTGATCCGCCTTGGACGTTTTGCGTGTCCGAGCCGATGGTGATCCAAGCGGGTCTTGTTTCCAGCACGATCGTTCCCGTGTCGTCGGATACCAATCCGGAAAGGAGCCTGCAGGAATCGAGGGTTCCGGTTCCGCGGGTCCATGTGCTCGGGAGGGGGAATGCGTTGTCGGCGAAGTAGGAGATGCCGTCGATGCGCAGTGAATCGCCGGATCGGACGAACTGGGTCGAGTCGGTGGATTTCGTCGTATCGTTCGGCTTCTGCTCGAGGGAATCCAGCGCGATCGGCAACGTGTCCACCTGGACCGGCGGCACCAGGACGGTTCCTGTCGAGGTGGTCTTGGCGATCGTCCAGCTTCCCGTGGGAAGGGTCAGGACCGTGCGGCCGTTGGAGGCGACGGTCGACAGAAAATGGCTACCCGGAACGAACAGGCGCGGCGCCGTGCCGGTGGAATCGGCGCCTGTGGTGACGGAATATGTCGTGCTGAGCGGGAGCCTGGCCGAATCGGAGCGTCGGAAGGGGAACGGCAGGATGGCCTTCCATTCGCCCAGCTTGGCGTCGAGGCTCAGGTTGGCGCGATCGGTAGTTCTGGCCACAGTGAATTTCACCAGTCCTGCCGAGTCGGTCCAGGAACTGTCGATCGCGATTCCGGGTGCCGTGTCGCCTTGCGCGCGCACCAGCCAGATGCGGGCGGCCACCGCGGGGTTGCCCAATGGAGTGGTCACACGCGCGTGCAGGTCGGAGGTCTCGAAGCCGCCCTCGTAGCGTTCCAGGGTGCAGGCGGCGACCAGGCAGGAAGAAAGGGCCAGGATCAGATGGCGGGCTTTCATGTCGCGACCTTCTCGGCGCGGATGGAAACCGGAAAAACTTGGAAGTTGATCTGCATCACGCGGTCTGCCTCTTCGTCGGAACGGGAAATCTCGAGGATCTCACGCCGCAAATGTCGCAATTTGTCGCGCACCCGCTCGAAGGCTTCCTTGGACAGCGTCACCGTGAGCGTGGAGATGGACCTGTCTTCGCGAGAAAACCGATCGATGGCTTCGATCCCCAGTTCCATGGTCTTTTGACGGAAAATGTCGATCGCCTCCGCGTCGGCGTCGCCGGTGGTCAGGAACGCTTCGGTCTTTCGCCAGATTCCGTCATCGCCTTTGCGGGCCAAGCCCAGTTCGTCCAGAAGCGCCAGATTCGTCTCGATCTCGGACGCCGTCATCTGCGGGCGCATCATCCTGCCCAATGCCTCGTGGTCGACGGAATGCTCCACCAGGTCCAGCGTCTCCAGAACCGCCACAGCCTTCCAGTCGCGACAAAAGGCGATCTGCGACGACTCGATCTGGGGGACCGGGGATTTCCTCCAGGTGGCGATGCGGTCCAGGAAGTGCATGCGTTCTTCCTGGCTGCGCGCCTGGTCGAACAGCACCAGCAGCTCGAAGTAGCGTGTTTCCTGGTGGTTCAGATGGAACACTTCGGCCAGGCGCAGCGCGCCCGACGGGGTGAGGTTGACGTCTCCTGTCAGGATGCGCGAGAAGAACGCCGAGCTCGAAAATCCCGCCCGCTGCGCGATGAAGCGATGCGAGAACCTGGGGTCCTCGGTCTTGCGCTCCGTCCAGGCCTGCGCCAGGAACTTGCGGTATTCGGTGTGGGAGAAGATGTCGGGCATTGTCTCGATTCCTGTCTCTGGAATTTAGCCCTTGTCAGGAAGTGTCGACTTCGATCCAGGGAGGAAACCGCTTCCCAAGCTGAAACAGCCCCCTGGCGGGAGAATCCTTCAGGGCGCGGTGCCGTAGAGCGATACGCCCTTTCGCAGCACCGAGAGGTACGGGGCCTTCGGGACCGCCAAGTAGCCCGAATCGAACGTGGATACCGGCAGGGCAGGCACGCCGGGATAGCGGGCTTCGGATGCCACGCCGCCACGAGGGCGGAACGACCAGTCCATTCCCGCGTACGGATCGTGCGAAGCGGCGCGGTTGGCAAGTTCGGTGGTGTCGCCCGACAATTTGTGGCTATCGAACAGCAGGAACAGGCTCAGCCGGG
>JBDKGS010000139.1:0-11069 GCA_039798065.1 Fibrobacterota bacterium
TCGGGCTGGATCTTGGTATGCGCCGCCTCTGAACTGGCCATTTGGTGCCACGCAGTCGCGCCTGACCGGTGCTTGTCGTGAGCCACGCTTGGAATCTCGCCGGCGAAGATCCTCGTACATTCAATTCAATGACCTTCCAAGAATTGACGTATTGGGCCATCACCCTGAAGGTGGGCGGCACCCTGGCCGCGGTGGCGGTCCTGTTCGCGGTCCTGACCGCCAAGCGCAAGATGGACAGGAAACGGCAAGAGCGGATCCACACACGGATCCTCGATTCCATCGGGATGCGACCATGAGCGCCGCAGCCATTCTCGCGGCGCTGGTTCTCGAATTGTCGGCGGGGGAACCCGCCACCGCCGAGTACGCCTTTCGCTGGAACCCCAAGGAAGGCGGCCCGACCACGGCCCAGGAGATCCACCTGATCCTGGGCGGCAAGACAAAATCCGTCAAAGAGTTCGTGGTCCGCTACCACCAGGTCGCTCTCGACAAGAAATGGCCTGCAGGCTCCGACGTCGCGTTCCGGGAACGCACCAAAGCCGATGGAGGCACCGACTACCGGCTGAAGTTCCGCCGTGCGACCCCGTTCGAAGCTTTGGGCCAGTGCCCTGCGGGCATGGAGGTTTCCTACGAGAAGGACTTGTCGTTCGGTGCCGCGGGCGCAACGCGGATCGTCTATTCCCTCTCGTGTACCACAGCCGATCCGGACCTCGCCAGATCCTTGAAGACGACGCCGTATCCGTGCCGTTCCGAGGTGATGCGATACGAAGGCAAGAAGTACCGGATCGAGGACTGGAAGCTTCCCGGCGGGGAACGATTGCTGGAAATCTCGGACAAATCGGAAAACGAGCCGGCGAACCAAGCCAGGTTCGCCACCATCGTCGAACGCCTGCTGCGATCGGGCGCAAAGCCATCGACAACCAGCAAGACAGACAGGGGAACCCACTGCACCGAATAACGAAGCGCTGAATCCACTTGCCGGAATCCGGCAACAAAGCACCCCGAAGCGAATGACGGAAATTGTCTATTCGGACTCGGGAACGGTGAACACCGAATCCAACAGCAGCTCCGCCTCGGCGGCGGGAACGGGCTTGCTGAACAGGAAGCCCTGACCGTACTTGCAGCCCATCGAGCGCAATCCAAGCAATTGCGCCGGGGTCTCTATCCCCTCGGCCACGGCGTCCATGCCAAGGCTCTTGGCCAACTGCACGATCGTCTTCACGATCGCGATGCGTTCCGGGGCGTCGGCCATGCGCGACACGAAGGAGCGGTCGATCTTGAGGTTGTCGAACGGGAACTGGTGCAGGTACGACAGCGAGCTGTACCCGGTGCCGAAATCGTCGATGGAAAGCTGGGCGCCCAGGTCGTGCAGCAGATGCAGCTTGTCGGTGGCCAGGTTCGTGCTTTCCAGGATGACGGATTCCGTGATCTCGAGCTTGAGCGCTTCACCGGGAAGTCCCGTGTCGAACAGGATGGTCCGCACCTGGTCCACGATGTCCGGCAACGAAAATTGTCGTACCGAAAGATTCACCGAGACGAAAAGGTTTTCGAGCTTGGGGCTGCGCTGGCGCCACTCCACGAACTGGCGGCACGCTTCGCGAAGCACGAACCTCCCGATCTCCACGATCAGGCCGGTTTCTTCGGCCAGCGGAATGAACACGGCCGGATTGACGATGCCCTTTTCCGGATTTTGCCATCGCACCAGGGCCTCGAAGCCGGCGACAGTTCCTGTCGAAATATCCAGGATGGGCTGGTAGTAGACGCGGAATTCCTCGCGCTCCACCGCTCTGCGCAGGCTCGTTTCCAGCTGCAGGTGCGCGGCCGCGAATTCGTGCATGCCTTGGTTGAACACCACATGGCGACCCTTGCCCTGCGACTTCGCGCGATACATCGCCGTTTCGGCGTCGCGCAATAAATCGTCGGGGTGGTCTTGCATGCGCTCCGAAACCGCGATCCCAATGGAAAGCGAAACGAACACTTCCTGGCTGCGGATGCGGATGGGCTGCGACAATCTCTGCACGATCCGCTCGGCCATGCGAGGGAACACGTTCAGGTCCTGGTAGCCTTCCATCAGGATGGCGAATTCGTCGCCGCCCAGGCGTGCAAGGGTGTCGCGGGCGTGAAGGCTGTCTTCCAACGCGCGCCCCACGGCCAGGATGAGTTCGTCGCCGGCCTCGTGGCCAAGGCTGTCGTTGATCAGCTTGAAACGGTCGATGTCCAGGTGCAACACGCCAACGTACTGGCCGTTGGCCGATTTCTGCGAGCGTTGGATGGCACGACGCAATCTGTCAAGGAACAGCGCGCGGTTGGGGAATCCGGTGAGCGAGTCGTAGAGCGCTCCCTGCATGAGCTGTTCTTCGGCGCGCTTGCGCGAGGTGATGTCCTCCAGCGATCCCGCCATGCGGTCGGGTTTGCCATCGGCTCCCTTGCGCATCATGGCCCGCGACAGAACCCAGCGGTAGGCGCCGTCGCTGTGCAAAATCCGGAACTCGCACTCGAAATGCGGGACTTGACCGCTCAAGTGCGAGGCGATTTCCTGACGCAGCAAATCGGAGTCGCGAGGATGGACGCGATCGAACCATTCCTCCGGTTTTCCCTCCAGGTCGGCTTCCGACATGCCCATGATCTGCGCCCAGCGAGGGCTGTAGTACATGCGCTGTTTCTGCAGATCCCATTCCCAAAGGCCGCCGTTGGAGCCCGAAGCGGCCAATGCGTAGCGCTCTTCCGAACGCTGCAGGGCGTCCTGGGTGCGTCGCCGTTTGGTGACGTCTTCCACGGTGCCTTCGTAGAAGAGCGTCTTGCCTTGCGCAGAGCGCACCGCGTGAGCGTTTTCGCTCACCCATATTTCGGTGCCGTCGCGGCGTTTCACGCGGGATTCGTGATCCTTGACCGAGCCTTCACGCTCCATCAGCTCGCGGAACTCGCGGCACGAATCCGGATCGGCGTAGACATCCTTCGATAGGTCCTTCACCGAATGGATGAGCTGCATCGGATTCTCGTAACCCAGGATGCGGGCCAGCGCTGGATTGGCCGACAAAAACCGTCCATCCGTCCCCGACTGGTAGATTCCTTCCACGGCGTTCTCGAAGATGCCGCGGTACTTCTCTTCGGCGAACCGCAAAGCCTCCTCGGCGATCTTGAACCGCGTCACGTCCTGGGCCTGCAGCAGAATGCCCTTCAGATCCGCTTCACCCAGGCTCGTGAAGACCGCTTCCACGTTCAGCCACGCTCCCTGCCCGTGCCGGAGCCGGAACTCGCATCGGATCACGCTCCCCGGATACGGGGCCACATGCGAGATCTGCTTGATGACTTCGGAGGCGTCGTCGGGATGGAGAAGATCCACCAAGCGCAGCTCGCGGACCATTTCCGGATTGTATCCCATCTTTCGCTCGAAGGCCTGACCGACCTCCTTCACGAGCCCCCCCGGATCCAGGAGGGCCCAAATCTCGGATGTTCCTTGGAGCACCCGTTCATGAAGAGCGGTTAGAAAAGTCATTGAGATGCCCCGAGCTTACCATATTTACAGACCATGAAACCAGCAAAACCCTTTCGTCGAATCCTCTCCCTCGTCTCCATCGGTCTAATGGCTGCCTCGCTCAGCCAATGCGCCTGGAAGAACACCGCCGAATCCTTCCTGGTCAGCGACGCCGACGAAGCCCGACTCGGACAGCAATTCGACACCGAACTTCGCACCCAGCCCGCGGAATACACGCTTTACCAAGCCAACACCCCACGCAAGGAACAGTTCGTTTCCTACGTGAACGGTGTGTTCGAAAAGATTCTGGCCAACGTTCCCGCCGAGCAAAAACCCAAATACGGCTTCCGGCTGGCCATCATCGACAAACCCGTCATCAACGCCTTCGCGGTACCGGGCGGATACATCTACATGTACACCGGCATGATCGACACCATGCGAAGCGAATCGGAATTGGCTGGCGTCTTGGCCCACGAAATCGCCCACGTCACGCGCCACCACTACCGCGATGCGCTGATCAAGGTCTACGGGATCAACCTGCTCGCCGATGTTCTGGCCGGATCGGATTCGAGCAGTCGTCTCAAGGCATTCGTCAAACAGGGATTCACCACGCTGGCCAGCCTGAAGGTTAGCCGCTCCAACGAATCGGACGCCGACACCTACGGCACCCGATACCTCGGGCTCGCCGGCTGGGATCCCTACGGCATCTCCGATCTGTTCTCCCGCATGCCTTCCTCAGGCTTCGCCTGGCTATCGACCCATCCCGCCCCGACAAATCGCGTCAAGGACGTGAAGGATCTGGTCAACAGCGAGGGCACCGGCCAAAATGGCCAGCCCGCATGGAATGCCGGAGCCAAGAAGGTCGACGAGTTCCAGGCGCAAAAGGCCAACATGCGCAATTGAGTTCGGGCATGCTGCCCGGGGGCGGAACAAGAAGTTCCGCTTTTCAAAAACTGTCAAGTCGCCCAAACTCGGGACGCAGGATGCGGTGACAGGTGGCACCAACTTCGCTACTTTCCACAACGTCTCCATGAGACCGGGCCCCGTGTGGGGAGTCCCCCGTTTACCTCTCATCAAGGATCCATACCATGAAGAAGTTCGCCCTCCTCGCCCTCATCGCTTTCGCTTCCGCCACCTTCGCTCAGGAAGCCGCCGCTCCTGCAGCTCCCGCCGCCGAGAAGAAGGTCGAGAAGAAGGCCAAGAAGGCCAAGAAGGCTAAGAAGGAAGCCAAGAAGGACACCGCTGCCGTGGCCGCTCCTGCAGCCGCTCCTGCCGAAGCACCTGCTGCCAAGTAATTCGCTTGGCGGCTGAAGCCGCCATCGAATACACGAAGGTCGACCTCCTATGGGAGATCGGCCTTTTTTGTTGCCCTGTTTGCTCCGCTCTGCCCCGGAACCGCTTTTTACCGCGCTTCCACGCGGATGTCGGATCTTGTCCGCATCTTGCGGTCCAGCCCCAACGCTTCCTTGTTCCGCCAAGGCTTCCATTCCGGCGTGTGCACGGCCAACGACATGCCGTCGGGTCCGGGCCAGGTCTGCCCAGGCTTCAGGCCCAGATCGGAACAGGTCACCACCAGCTCACCCGTCGTACCTTGTCCTTCGATGCGGGCTTCGCATTTCGGAGCATAGTAGGCCTCGGCGACAACGTTTGTCGCGGGGAATTCCAACGACCATCGCAGGCGGATCCAGTCGATGCGCGCGTTCGTCCGGTTCACCAGAGCGATCCTCGGCTTGATCGCCCCCTTGTCTTCGGGTGCTTCGTCGCGCACAAGGACATCGATCCCCGAAGCGACGGACGCCGACGAGGCGGCCGTGGTTGAGACAGATTCCGTCGCCTGCCGCGCAGGCTCGCGCGATGGACTCGCCACCGGAGTTTCCACGCGGACGCCGGAGAGCTCGGCGTTCGAAGGCGCGGTGGCCCGCGAGGCCCCAACCACTTGGGAAGCGCCCTCCTGCGGCAGCGGCGAGCCATCCGGCAACGAGGACGAGTCCCGGCGCAAAGCCGGATCATCCACCCGGGAGAGCTCAGGAATGGTGTCCAACTGCATGCGGTCCCAGGCAAGTCCGGCCAGGTAGGCAGCCGAGATCAGCGCGATCCCGGACAACGCCAGCGGGACCACGCGCGGATGCTTGGTCAAAAAGCCATGGCGCGGCTGAGGCGGCATTGGGATGCTCTTTTTCGCCGGAGCCACGGCCACCGGCGCGATCTCCCGCACCTTGTCGGGAAGCTTCGAGGCCACCGCCTCCAGTGGGTCGGGAACACCCGCATGCACCAGAATTTGTCGCAGCAGCCGAGCGGCTTCGCCCGCCCTGGGCCGGCCGGACGGATCCCGGCTGTGCATGGCGGCCACCAACGTATCCAGTTCGGGAAGGACACCGGGCATGGATTCGGCCAGACGAGGAGCGTCCTCCTGCACGATCCGCCACATCACCGCATGGGCGTGCTCCGCCTCGTAGGGGTGGCGACCGGTGCAACACCGGAACAGCACGCCAGCCAGGGCGAACAGATCGATGGCCCCCGACGGATTCTTCCCTTCGATCTGTTCCGGCGCCATGAACAACGGCGACCCGAAGACAGATCCTGTCATGGTCCGCGACACTTCCTCCATGATCCTCGCGATGCCGAAATCGGCGATCTTCACGGTGCCATCGCGTCGGATCAACAGGTTGTCGGGCTTGATGTCGCGATGGATGATTCCCGCCTCGTGCGCGGCGCGCAAACCTTCGGCAGCCTGGCAGGCGATCGCCACAGCGGTGAGCACATCCAGCCGCCCCCCCTTGGCCCCGAGCAGTTCGGACAGTGAAATCCCTTCCACGAACTCCATCACCAGGTAGTCTTCCGCAGCTTCCCGACCAAAATCGAAGACCTGCACCACATGCGGATTCCCCAGTCGGGCGATCGCCGTGGCCTCGTCGTGGAACCTGCGAACCCAATCGGGCTGGGTACCCAGATCGCCGCGCAGAACTTTCACCGCCACCGCACGGCGAAGCACGGGGTCTTCCGCCAGGTAGACCGCCGCCATCCCGCCCTGACCGAGCGGGCGCAGAATATTGTATCGACCGTAGCGATCCTGGGGCATATACCGAAACCTACTGCGATCAGGCGATCGCGATGGCCTCGATTTCGACCTTGACTCCACGCGGGAGGGCCGAGACCTGGACGGTGCTGCGGGCGGGAGCAGGCCCATCCACCCCGAAAACGGTTCCATACACCTGGTTCACCGCGGCGAAATCGGCGAGGTCGGTCAGGAAAATCGTGGTCTTGACCACTTTGGCAGGAATTGTCCCCGCCTTTTCCAGAACGGCCTTCATGTTGGACAGAACTTGTTCTGCTTGCTCGGCGGCAGTGCTTCCGACCACTTCACCGGTGGAAGGCGACAACGGAATCTGTCCGGACAGAAACACCATTCCCCCGGCGGCGATGGCCTGCGAATAGGGGCCGATGGGAGCGGGCGCGGCGGGCGTTCGGATCTCGTCAAACATTTTCGGACCTCCAGGTCTTGCATTGCTGTTTTTGGATTATCATTTCGAGTATGGAACTCCGACGAACAAAGATGCTTGCTACCATCGGACCCGCGAGCGACTCTCCGGAGATGCTCCGTCAGCTTTTCCAAGCTGGCGTGACCGCTTGCCGTCTCAATTTCTCACATGGCACCCACAGCGACCACGCTGCTCGCATTGCCAAGATCCGTCAGGTCTCCGACGAGATGGGCATCGCCGTCCCGCTTGTCATGGACCTTTGCGGACCCAAGGTGCGCACGGACACCAAGTCGTACGACCTCAAAGTCGGCGAAACCTGGAGCCTGATTCCCACCGAGGGCGATGCAGCGCAGTTCAAGATCGGGATCAGCCACCCCACCTTGTACGAGCTCGTGCCCGCCGGCCAGGCCATCGTCCTCGACGACGGCCACCTGGAACTCCAGGTGATCAAGGTCGAGGGGACGGAAATCGTCTGCTCCGTGGTCACCGGCGGCCACCTGAAGCCGCGCAAGTCCGTCAACACTCCCGAGTGCGACAACGGCCTTGACGTGCTTTCCGAAAAAGACCGTCGCGACCTGGTCTTCGGACGCGACCAAGGCCTCGACTGGGTGGCGGTTTCCTTCGTCCGCAACGGCGCCGACATCAAGCGCGTGCGCGACTACCTGGCCGAAATCGGCTGGCCCGACCCCCCGATCATCTCCAAGGTCGAAACCCCGTTGGCGGTTTCGCACCTGGAAGAAATCGTCCGCATGTCCGATGGCATCATGGTGGCCCGCGGCGACCTGGGCATCGAATGCCCCATCGAAACCGTGCCCATCCTGCAAAAGCGCGCGGTCCGCTTGGCGCACCGCTACGCGAAGCTTTGCGTGGTCGCCACCCAAATGCTCGACTCGATGGAACGCAACCCGCGTCCCACCCGTGCCGAAGCCTCGGACGTGGCCAACGCCGTGTTCGAAGGCGCACAAGTGGTCATGCTTTCCGGCGAAACCGCAGGTGGACAATTTCCGTTGCAATCGGTGCAGACCATGGATCGCATCCTTCGCGGCGCCGAGGCCGTCACCGATTCACCACCCACGCTTCCCGAGATCAACAACCAGACCTTGGAGATCGTGGCCGGATCGGTGCGCCTGTCGGAACACACCAAGGCTCCGTGCATCGCCATTTTCTGCCACACCATGGAGATCGCCCGCCAGATCGCCGGATTCCATTCTGGAACCCACGTGATCGCGGCTTGCTTCGACGAGCAGATCTACCGCCAGGTGGCGCTGTTCTACGGCATCATCCCCGTTCGCCTGCCGCGCACCAACTCCATCGACGAAGCCATCACCCGGGTTCTGGACGAGATCCAGGCCCGCGACCTGGCCACCGCTGGAAACCGGATCGTGTTCATGTACAGCCAGCCCTTCGGGACCCGACTGCACAACACCATCCGCCTGGTGCAGATGCCCTAAAATCGGGACCGTCCTGCGGAACCTGTCGTGAAGAACGGGCCACCCTCACCGGTGGCCCGTCTCGTTTTCTGGTTCCAGCAAATCGATCTCGCTTTTCCGCACCGGGGTCTTCCATTCGACTCCCTGGGTACCTATACTCAAGTTCTATGCGAGTTACGATTTCCCTAGTTTTGATCACCGCCGCATCCCTTTTCGCCGCGCCCCTCAAGGCCTCCAAAAAGAAGTCTGGAATCCCAGCTGCGATTGCGGACACCTCGGCCAAGATCAAGTCCTCGAGCGAATCGGATACGCTTTTCTCGATGGTGAAAGTCGGGCGCGACCAAAGCGCGAGCTGGCTTGCCTTTCGCCATTTGGGAGCCTGGTCCCCCGACATCGCATCCCAAGTCAAGTCCGACAATCCCACGATCAAGAATTTGAACCGCCTCGAAATCGGCGAGATCCTGCGCTTGCGCCGCAGCCTGGACCAGCGTGGTCAAACTCCGTTCCAGCAAATCGCCAAGGCCACCCGCAAGGCAGTGGTCACCTATGTGCGAGGTTCGGCGCGGATTGTTCGCCAAGGCAATGCCGAGGCGGTGGGTCTCAACGATTATCTGGTGCCTGGAGACAAGATCATCACCGATGCCAATAGCTCGTTGGAGTTGATCATCGACAACCAGAGCGTGATGCGTCTGCGCGAAAACACGACTCTTCAATTGGTTTCCATCCAGGATTCCACCGCCAGCCAGAAGGTCGGTACGAGCGTATCTCTGGAGTATGGTCGCCTTTGGAGCAAGGTTCGCAAATGGGCCGGGCCCCTGGTGGGATTCAGTGTCAGGATGCCCAATGCCATCGCAGGTGTGCATGGAACCACCTTCGAATGTTTCGTGAACACCGACTCGTCCGGAATCGTCACGGTTTCCGAAGGTGTCGTGGGTGTGATGGGGCGCTCCCAGACCCTGGAAACCTTCGTGCCCTCCGGCAAGACCGTGGCGATCCACAAAGATGGCCAGGTGACCCCATCGGAAGGGCCTTCGGGCAAGTCGACCGATTGGAAGCGCTTCAATGAGCAGCGCGACCAGTCTCTGGAAGACATGAGTTCGGCTATCCAAGATGCCAACCTGACTTCCCTCAACAATGCGGCGATTACGACTTCTACTGGCTCTTCCGAGATTCGCCCACCGCCCGAGCGGAAATAAAACTGAAATTTGAGGCGCTCCACCCCAGCGGCAAAAGTCAAATGGGGTGGTTCGCTCCGGGTTTAGCTCATAAATCATCGGTTCTGGTGGGATTTCTTGTTGGCACAGGACTCGCATTGTAGGATGTGCATCGGGACGAAAACCCGAACCACCAAACCAGGAGCAAACAACATGAAGAAGATCCTCGCCGCCGCTGCCCTCCTCGCAAGCATGACCATGGCTTTGGAAACTCGTCCCGTCCCGGTCAATGGCGATACCGGCATCGTCTCCCAGATCAGAGGCAAGCTCGACAGCCTCAAGCAGGCCGATTCCGCGCTTTTCCATGAAGCACGCGAAGAACGCCGCGTCATCGACTCCGCTCTGTTCGCCGGCAGGCTCCCGGACAGCATCAAGGCGAAGATCGAACTCCATCGCAAGTCGTTCGACTCCTGCAAGGCCGAGTTCGACGCCGTCAAGCCCGTCGACACCGCCAAGATCGCCAAGCTCAAGGTCAAGGCCGACTCCCTGCGCAAGTCCTGGGTAGCCAAGCGCGACACCCAGATCGCCAAGATCCAGGACACCGCAGTCCAGGCCAAGGTGAAGGCTCGCGTGGCTGAAATCTCCGCCAAGCGCGAAGCTGTCAAGGCCAAGATCGAAGCCCGCAAGGCCACCATCGAAGCCAAGATCGCCGAGCTGAAGGCCAAGATCGAAGCTGCCAAGGCCGCCAAGTAATCGATTCCTGATCGCTCCCTAATCGCTTCGTGTGATAAGGCCGGACCCATGCTGGGTCCGGTTTTTCGTTTCTTGGGCATTGCCTCCTGTTCGACCGATGCCGGTTGGTTGCTGTCGGATTGGGCAAGGACTGCCGGGCCGCAATAGGCAAGCGCGGCTGCACAGCCACCACGAGCCCGCTCAATAGGGGCGAACAATGGGTTGGCACGGCCATCGCAATTTGAACGGGCCTATGGTCAACGGACTCTACTCGGCTGGTGCCGGAATGATGCTGACGATGCGCAAGCAGGACGTCACCACCAACAATATCGCCAACGCCCAAACCACGGGATTCAAGATATCTCGACTGGTCACGCACGCCACCGTCGAATCGCGCCGCGATGCCGACCAGTACATGCGCCAACGCGAGAACCAACGCGAAGACGAAGTCCATGTGGATTGGCAGCCCGGCCCCCTGATCCAGACCGGGAACGCCTTGGACGTTTCCCTGCGCGGAGACGGGTTCCTCGCCATATCGAGCCCCAACGGGGAACGATACCTGCGTTCGGCCGCCTTGAAGGTGAACGGGGATCGCGAACTCGTGGACAACTCGGGCGCCAACGTCCTGGACAGCGCCGGGAACAACATCAAACTGCCTGGACAGAAAACGACCATCACCGCCGACGGACGCGTGATGTCGGACGGCGCGGAGATCGCCACCTTGAAACTGGTCGATTTCCCGAAACCGTACACGTTGCGCGAAGAAGGCAACAACCGCTGGGTCCCTTACGGTCAAAATCCG
>JBDKGS010000140.1:0-11007 GCA_039798065.1 Fibrobacterota bacterium
GTTGCGGTGGTTCCAGTCCAATTCGATGGACACGCGATCCAACTGGTCGGGCTCCATCTTGGCCAGGTCGTCCTTGGAGATGTTGATCGTGCGAGTCATCACGAAGGTACCCGCAAGGTCGTAGATGTACATGATCATGCGCGCCGGCCGGTTCACGTACACGGTCGGACCGTTGCAGTACTGTTCGTTCGGGCAGATGGAACGCACCCGATCCATCTCCGCTCCACCCGTTACATACCCGGTACCCGGTTCCCACCATGCCTTGTTCTTGTTGTCGCTCGAATGAACACCCTTGGTGGTCCGGATCAGGATTCCACCGGGACCCGTGCGGTCGCGCTCCGAACCCGGAATGGACGGAATGCGGCTGGGAGGATCCATGATCACCAGATCGGGTCGTGGCGCACCCGACACCACCGTCGACCAGTTCAGGTTCGTGGTGTCGATCACGTTGCCCTTGAGGTCGGAGATGTCGGAGCGGAAGCGAACCTGGTAGTCGGGCTTGATCCCCATGTCTGTGGGGTACACCAGGAACCAGTAGCGTCCGTCGGCTCCGCGCGTCACCATGCTGTCGGGAACGTTCTTCCAGATCAAATCGGCCTTGGCGCAGGTCTTGATTCCGGCACCGCAGCTTCCCACTTGCAATAGGTCGCCGCCCTTGCCCAGACGCAGGTACTCCGAAGCCGTCACGAAAAGGGTATCGGGATCGGTGTAGTTCTCGACCCGGTGGATCTCGGCCTTCACGATCACCGGCGGAACCTTCTCGTCGACCTTGAACGCGTCGACATATTTTGTCACGGTCGGCTTGCCGGTGCTGTCCTTGGTGGTCCAGCTGGCCACCATCTTGGCGCCCTGCAACACGTCGAATCCTGTCATGCCGAACGGGAACGGCGGCACGATGGAAACCAACAGCCGGGTGCTGTCCACCTGACCGGATCCGGGCACTTTGTACAGGATGCGTCCAAGGGAATCGCGCTTGGGCTTCCCGTCCGTTCCAAACACCGTGTCGCCCAGCACGTTGGTGAGCGGGAATCCGTCGGTGCCCTTCAGAATGTGTCCGGCCGAATCGAGCAGGTAGGTACCCACCGACACCCAGGTCGTGTCCTTGCCGTTCACGATGGGAGTTCCACGCGAAGGTCCCGCGTAGTAGGGAGTCTTCGCGTTGGGTTTTTGACCGGTGCGCACCGAATCGTTCAACATCAGATCGAAGGATGGAAGGCTGTCGGCGCTCCAACGCGAATCGAGATTCACCAGGACCGCATCCACCCGACCGTCGCCGTTGAGGTCGAGGTAGGTGGCGCTGATCACCTGAACCGGCTTCACCACAACCTTGTGGGCATCGCATCCGCGGTTTCCGACATCGTCTTCGTAGCAACGAAGGATGGTGTCGATTCCTGGAGTGCTGATGGTCTTGGTGGAGGTGAGGTCCCAGGTCTTGCCAAGATCCGTCACCTGGTGGATGACAGGAAGTGTCCCAGCCACCGCTTGCGAGCCATCGGGAGGGGTCAGGATGTTCACCACGGGCACGCTTTGCTTGAGGTCAATCCAACCCGTGTCGACGGCGCAGTTGCCCACCGAATCGCAAGCCCTCACCTGGGTCGGGAACAATCCGTCGCCCTTGAAGTCGGTGGTCACCGAATGGGTGTCGACCACCACGCGCCAAGTCTTGCCGTCGGCGTTCTGGATGGAATCGCGCACCCAGTACCAGATGGTGTCCTTGCCAAAACGGGTACGGGCCTTGTCGCCCCACCAGGTGGTGTCCTTGGAGGGATCGTGGGTGTTGGGACCGGTGATCTTGAAGACCTGGATGGACGGCGGCGTGAAGTCGCCCCACACCAGGATGCTGTCGGCGCCTCGATTCCCGGCGGTGTCCACGAACACCCGCACGATGGTGTTCCATCCTTGGACCACGAGCGTGTCGGAATCCGGCATGGGTCGACCGTCGACCGTCCATGACACGATTTGTCGAGGATCGGCGACATGGACGCTGTCGGTCGGGCGCGTGATCTCGACCAAGGGGTTCTTGTCGTTGTCGAGAACGCTGATTTTCTCCCCCGTTCCGGCACGTCCGGTGGAATCGAGCGTCACCATCGACAGATCGATCCATTCCACGGGCTCGACACGGCCATCGTCGAGGATCCGGACGGAGAAGCTCGCCTCGGTCGCCATGGGAGGAACCACCAACTCGTAGACCTTCGTCGAATCGAGGAGAGCGTCCGAACCCGGACGCAGCGAATCGAGAGTCGCCGTACCCGCTGCGCGGATCCCAACCCGGACAGGAATCGCCGATGGATTGGAAAGCACCAGCCTCAGGCTCACGACACCGACGTCTTCGGGCACGGTCGTGTCTCGCGCGGCGAAGCCGACGACCGGCGCCGAGTCGTTGTCTATGATCAGCACGACCTGGCGGGTCCTGCCCGCGACCAGGGTGGCGTTGTGCGCCGAATCCAGCACCAGATCGACGGATTCCGTCAACTCCCGGATATTGTCGTCGATCACGCCGAACACGATGCTCGCCGTGTCGATTCCCGGCGCGAACGAAAACCCGATCCTTTGACCCGTCGGCAGGTCGTGGTCGACCGAAGGCGTGGCGCTCCCAGCGACATGGTAGGTGGCGTAGATCGGTTTTTCGGAAATCCGGGCCAGCTTCGCCGATACGCGGACCGAACCGACATCCTCCCGAACGATCTGGGTGTCCAGCGAGAAGACGAGAGCGGGAGCCGCATCGTCGTCCAGGATGGTGAGCCTGGTGGTCGCGCGCGACCCGGTGGAAGCGGGAGCGACAGGTTCGAGAACCATGTCGACGGTTTCGTCGAACTCGTCGATGCTGTCCGCCACCACCCGCGCATGGAACACCACCGATTTCGCGCCAACAGGAATTGTCAACGTATCCACGGAAAGATCGCGCAGGTCGTAGTCCTTGCCTCGCGTCGCCGTGCTCGTCGATCGCGTGAGAACCCGTACCTTCAGGGGGACGGAGGCCGCCCGATCCAGCGTGATGCGAACCGGCACATCGCCGGCCGCGTCCTCCACCACCGATGTATCCGGAGTCGCGAAGGACAACCTGGGAGGAACACCGTCGTCCCGGATCCAACCGGTCGCGATCGAATCCGTCGAGCGGATGCCGCGATCGACCCGCGACATGTAGACATGGAAGGATTCCACCGGTTCCCAGACAGAATCTGTCAATGCCGGCACTTCGGCGTAGAGCTGCATGGTGCCGGGAGCGAAGACGAGCATGCCGGAATCGGTCCTGTAATCGCCCGAAGCACGGGTGGCGGTACCATCGAGGGTCTTCCACCACACCCAAACGGTATCCTTGGTCCGTCCGGTCAGGCGCACGCGGAACATCGCCTTGCCACCTTCGGTGACCGTGTCGGCGTCGTCGATGACCACCGGCGGATTGTCGCCATCGTCCAGCAGCGTCGCCGTGCCGACAGGGTCGATGATGTTGGCCATCTTCGCGGAATCGAGTTCCATGAAGAACGTCTCGGGAATCCGTTCGGCGATGCGATCGTTCAGGATCCTCACCGGGAACGAATCGATCCGCGCACCCGCCGGGAACAAGATGGATCCAGCGGTATCCACATACCGGATACCCGGCGTGGCGCTTCCCGGTTTTGTGTGCAACCACACGCGCACCGGATTGGCTGGATACCAATTCAGTTTGACCACGAAATGCAACGTGCTGTCATCTTCCTCCACCGCCGGAATCGAGTAGATGCTCACTCCGGGCAATCCCTGGAGGTCCTCGATCACGCCCGTCGCGGAGGTGTCGCCCACAATGGTGTTGATCAGCGACGAGAGCCGCACACGATAAGTTTCATCGCCTTCGCCCGCGATCGAATCGGCCAGCACGAAGACGGAAACCGACGAGTCCCGCATCCCGGCACCGAGGTCGACGTGCCCCGAGGCCGTGGTGTAGTCCAGACCCGGCGTCGCGGTGCCGGGCGAAGTTCCCCAGTCGAACGAGATCGGCTTGGCGGAGGGGCGATCCAAACGAAGCCTGAAGACGGCCCGAGTGGAACCGATCGAAGGTTCGGCGAGCCGCACCCCCACCACGTGGACCGCCGGAGCCGTGTCGTTGTCCAGGATCGTACCGTCGCCGATGGAATCGCCCAATGCCGACTCGACGGAATTCGACAATCGCACCTGAAGTCGCTCGTCGTATTCGTCCAGGCTGTCGCCCAGGACCGGTACAAAAATCGTCATCACCGAATCGTCGGACTGGAACACCACGGTTCCGCTCCGGAAAAGGAAATCCAACGGACTCGTCGCGGTGGAATCCAACGTTCTCCATTCCACCGACGATGGCACCTTGGACAGTGCGGAAAGCGATATCCGCAAGCGGAGCGAATCCGTCGCCGCGAACGCCGCAGGCTCCAGGATCGATGCATCGGTGATCGACGCAACCGGAGGCAGATCGTCGTCCAGGATGGTCGCCAAACCGGTCGAATCGGCGATATTGGCCGAATCGGCACCGATCAGGCGGAGCTGGAACCATTCCGAATCGGGTTCGTTGAATCGGTCCTCCAGGATGCGAACCTGGATGTCCTTGGTCAGCTCGCCACTCGAGAATAGAACCACCCCTGCGGTGTCGCGGAACTCCTCGTTGGAGGCAGCGGTGCCTGCAAAGGTGGCGAACCGTACGCTGATCACCGTGTCGCGAGGGAATTGGAGCCGAACGTGGAAGGTGATGGTGGAATCCGCTTCGTGCACCGGCGCGACCGAATCGATGTACACGGCGGGTCGGCCATTGCCGTCAAGAATTGTCCCGTATCCGATCGTGTCGCTGGTGGCTTTGTCGATGTTGCTGGACGGGGACAGGATCACCGAAAACGCTTCCGGGGATTCACCCCAGCCATCGGAATTGACCAAAACCTGGATTTGCGCGGATTTGGATCCCGCGGGGATGGTGATATCGCCGGAAGCGGCGACAAAATCCAGGGTACCGCTGGCGACGAGGCCGTCGGAACGGGCGGAACTGTCGCGTGTCGCCCAATGGAACGCCACCGCCTTCGCGCTGGGCCGCTCCAAAGTCGCGGTGAAGACCATCCGGATCTGGACGTTGGTTCCTTCGCGCACCGAGGCGTCGTTGATCCTTAGGAAGGGCGGATCGTCGGTGTCCACGATGGTCCCGACGCCGATGGAATCGCCAAAGATCGCGTTCGTCGGCGAGGCGAGCGACACGCCGAAGTGTTCGTCGTATTCATCGAGGCTGTCGCCCACGATGGTGACGGAAATTGTCTTGACCGTGTCTCCGGGCGCGAACACTACGCTCCCCGATCCCGCCGCGTAATCCTTCTCGAGGACCTTGGCCGTGCTGTCGATGGTCCTCCACGACACGGTCACGGTTTTGGCCGAAGGAGCGTCGAGTCGAACCGTGAAGATCGCAGAGGTCGTCGCGCTCGCGGCGACAGGCTCGTTGACCGATGCGTTGGTTACGAAAATGCTCGGTGGAGGATCGTCGTCGAGGATCCCGGCGCGGCCCAGCGAATCGCGGACAGAGGCGTAGTCGCGGTTGGCCGCCGAATCGAGTCGAACGTAGAACCATTCCGGTGTTTCCTCGTCCAGACGATCGGACAGGATCCGGATCGGCAGCCGGGCGGAAAGCGCCTTGGCCGGAATCCGAAACAACCCGGTGGTATCGACGAAGTCCTTGTTGGCGGCGGCCGTTCCCGACATGGTGCGAAAGCGCAGGTCGACGGCGACCGCACTGGCCTCGGAGAGCCGCACCGTGAAATGGATGGTGGTGTCGGCTTCGTCCACCGGGGCGATGGAATCGATCACCACGTACGGCTTCGCGTTGGCATCGACGATATAACCGGCCCCCGACGTGTCGGCGGGGAACGCATCGACAATTTCCGTCATGGCCACCCGGAAATTCTCGGTGAATTCGTTGGCCATCGCGTCCCGCAGGCTCTGGACGGAAATCGGCAAGTTCAGCGAGTACAATGGCATGGAGTATACCGTGTCCCGCGCGATGAAATCCTCGGATGCGGTCGCCGAACCGTTGCGGGTTCGCAGCCGGAATCCCACCGCAACTTCCGAGGGGCGATCGAGACGCACCGTGAAGCTGGATTTCGCACCTTCCACCACGGCGTCCGCATCGTAGATGCGGATCGCTGGAGCCGTATCGGCATCCAGGATGACACCTGTCGCCCGATTGCGGGAAATCACCGAATTGGTGGAATTGAGAAGCTGCAGGTAGAAGTCCTGGCTTTTCTCGTAGAGGGTGTCGCCGTACACAGGTACGGAAATTGTCCGCAAGACGGTATCGGCAGGGAAAACGAGGAAGGCTCCCGAATCCGATTCCAGGTAATCCCACGGTTCGACCGAAAAATTGGTGGTTCCTCGCGCCGAATGCGGAACCGTTTCGTAGCCCACCCGCACGGGAACTCCCGCCGCGCTGGACAGCTTGACTCGAAAGACCATGCTGGCGGTCGCGCCGTACACAGCCGGTTCCTGAACCGAGGTATCGAGAACCACCACGGCCGGTTGGTCGTCGTCGTTCAGAATCCAGCCGGTGTCGATTCCGTTGTTGCCCACGATCACGGCATTGCGCACCGAGTCTACCAGGAATCGGATCGACTCGTCGGTCTCGAAGCGGGTGTCGCCACGAACCTGGATGGAGAGCGACTTGGAAAGTTGCCCCGCCTGGACGGTATCCCATCTTCCCGCTTGTCCCACATAGTCGTTGTCTGTGCTCGACGCTGTCCCTGGTGCCGTGCGCCACCAAAACCTCACCGGCAAGTTCGAGGCATTGGCCAAGGTCAGGGGTGCACCGGTGGCGGAATCGAGCAGCTGGAGCTTGAAGGTCAGCGGGTGTGTACCGGAATTGCCTTCCACGACATTCGAGTCCAACTGGAGCCGGAGGAGAGGTCGACCGTCGTCGTTGATGATGGTGGCGAGGCCGGTATCGGGTGCGACGCTGCGCAGCCCCGAGGTCGGCGTGACAACCACCGCGAAGGTTTCGTCGAGTTCCTGGTTGGGATCGCCGTTCACCAGTACCGAAAACGTGTCGGCGACCACCCCCGGCTGGATCGTGCGCGTGGTGGAGGATACCGCGGTGAAATCGGAACCTGCCGTGGCGCTTCCCCCAGAAATTGTCATCCACGAGAACTGCACCGGCAGCCCCGATGGGCGATCGAGTTTCAGGATGAACGCGAACGGTTTGGTGCCTGCGTTGCCTTCCACAAGCGCCGGTCCGACCACATCCTGCACCACCGGTGCGATATCCGCATCCTGGATTCCACCCAGGGCGCGAACGGTGCTGGCCGACTTGTTGTAGCCCGCGGCCCTCGGATCGGAGTTCGAAATGTTCGAAAGCAGGATGCGCAGCGGAGCTTGGTACAGATCGTTGCCGATCACCATCACCGAATCGAGCTTGCTTTGGGAGCCGGCTGGAATGGTGACCACCACGTTGGCGCGCGACACGAAATGCGTATCGGGGCTGGCCGACCTGGCCGTGCTGTCTTGCGTACTCCAGACGAACACCACCGGGTCGCGGCTGGTGGTAGGGTTCCCCACGCTGTCCTGAAGGGAAGCGGTGAACCGGATGGCGGTCCGCTGACCATTGGATCCTTCGGCGACAGTATCGCCCACCCAGACGATCCGAGGAGCACCTACCGCCGAAGCGATGGAGCCGATCCCCACGGTCTTCTTGCGATGGATCGTGGTGTCTATATACTGGTTGACGGTGAGGTTGACGGTGAACCGGAGATCGTTCGCGTGGTACACGGAGGAGCCACGGACCACGACGGAAATCGTCTTGACGGAATCCGCCGGGTTGGAGGCGGAGAAGGTGAACGAGCCCGCGGCCGAATCGAAATCCAATCCCGCCAAGGCGGTTCCGGACAGGGTCTTCCATGCCACGGTGGAGTTCACCCCGGTCACAGTGGGCTTGCCGGCCGTGTCGATCAGATGAACCTTGAAGCTGTAGACCACCGTGCCGGTGGCGGGTCGCTTGGCGCTCACATCGTCGATGCGGATGGTGGGACGCGGATTGGTGTTCAGGATGGTGACGCGCCCGAACCGATCGGGACTGGCGTCGAGCCCGAATCCAGGCTTGAGCTGGACACGGAACGTTTCAGGCAGTTCGTAGACGCCGTCGGTCAGCGCCCTGAGCGTTTTGAGAGCGACCGAATTCTGTCCGGCCGCGATGCACGCATGGCCGGAATCGGTCGTGTAGTCGCTGCCGGCAAAGGCCGTGCTGTCGAGCGTCTTCCAATCGAAACAGGCGCTGTCGCCGCTCGCCGGCACACCCTTGAGGCTCGCGCGCAGGATCGCGGACTGCCCTTCGAGCAAGGTCGTGTCGTTGATGGTCAGAACGGGACGGGGATCGTCTTCGGGAATCAAGATCGTGTCGCGCCCCCGCACGGGATCGACGGTCACCTCGGAAAGGGATGGATTCCTGAGTTGGAGCGAGAAACGTTCCGGGTATTCGAACAACAGGTCGTTCACGACCGATGCCGTGATGGATGCCGTATCCGATCCGGAGGCGAACACCACGGTCTTGGGATTTGGTAGCACCACGAAGTCCGAGGTCTCCTGCGCCGTGAACCCCGCGTTGGGCACCACGGCGTATTCGACCGAGAGCGGACGTCCGATCGCGAAGCTGAGTTTCACCTTCAGCTGTTTGCTGGCCCCTTCGGCGATGGTGTCGGTGGTTTTCGCGAACGACGCGACAGGGGGCGTTTCGTTGTCGACGATCGTGACCGTCGTTTCCAACGATTTGATGGACGTGTCGGGCTTGCCGTTGGCGCCCGCAAAGGAAGCCCCCTGCAAATTCCGCAAGACAAGTCGGAAATCCTCGGGGCCTTCGTAGAGATTGTCGTCGAAAATGCTGAGTGTGAGATTCGCCGACAAAGACCGCACCGCGATGGTGAGTTTGCCCGAAGCGACCTTCACGAAATCTGACCCTTCCGTGGCCATTCCAACCCCGGTGGGGAAGGCGATGAGGTCGTAATCCATCGTGACCGGATAAGGATTGACGTGGTCCATCCGGACCGTCACCACGGTGTCGCGGCAAGGTCTTCCCAGCCTGGCCGTGCAGCCAGTTTCTGTCAACTCCTTCACGGAGAGCTTGTTGATGCTGGTCACACTGACGACCGGATCGACCGGGTTGAAGGGGATGTACTTGCCCGCCGTGAACTTCCACTCCTGGGCCCCCAGGAGGGTGTCGGCGAAAACCTGCCCGAACAACTGGAATTGCTGGCTCAGGAATGCGTTGTTCCTTGGTACGGAGACCGTGGCCCAGATCGGCGAATCCCGCGGGAACACCAACGGCCCCTTGGAAATCAGAAGTACCGTGCCGCCAAACGAGCAATTGGCGGTTTCCACCGTATCGCAGACCGTGGTTTTTCCTTGTCCGCTTGTGAAGTTGTAGGCGCTTGCCGGCCCCACGAAGACACGTCCGGTCTGGGCCGGATTGAATCCTTGGGAGAGGTAGATCACGGTTCGCTTTTTGTTCGGTTGGGCAGCGACCACGGACGGCTGGTTGCCCGTCAGATTCCGGAAGAAGTAGACGCCTTCTCCCAAAAGCACCCGAGCTTGGTTCAGCCCGATGATGTCTCCGAAATAATTGTTCTGCCCGGTTGTGCGGTTGTAGGCCCGCACCGTATCGCCGTTGCAATAATCCGAAGCGTTGAAGCCTTGAGCGACCATCGCGGCGACGCATCTGAATTGACCACCAGCAACAAACTGGCCATTTCCGATATTCATGTCGAGGTTCGGAACATTGGCCGGAGGCGCATATCCAACTGGATCGGCATAACCGGGGAGCTGCGTGTCTTCCAGTTCCAAGATGCGGCTTTGGGTGCCCGGCCCCAGAGTACCCGGGTAGGTTGCTTCGTAGCCTTGCTGCGAGTTGTTGAAAACCTGGTTCAAGGGCGGCGCCGGTGTCGGATTCCAAGTCACGGTGCCGCCGATCGTGGCCCATCCTGTCACGCTCGATGTTTTTGCCTGCCCATTGTTGAAGGCCATGGTCGACCTGACGATCAGTGCCGGCCAGCCATGAATGAATGTTTTCCCTTGCAACAACACGTCCCTGGCCCGAAGCCCGTTCAGGAACGTCACACCATCACCCAGGATTTCCACGCGTTTCCCAGTGCCAAACAAACCGTTCCCGTCGGTCTGCCCATTGTTGTTGGTGACCTTGATCAGGTCCGAGGCGTAACCGGAATACAGGTTCAGGGTCGAATCGACAGAAAAATCCTCGACAACCGTCGCGCAGACGGCACCGGCAACAAACAGCATTGCAACCGGGAATTTCCTCGATAACATCTTGCTTCGAAATATGGACATGGGTGAGTCGGTTCCTCGGGTAGCGATGGAGTCCGGCGCGGAATCATTGCAAATGATATTCGCTCAAGCCAACATCCAACGAGATGCCAGCAAGAACGCCTACGGTTGCAGGCGATGGCCTAGCGACGGAAACCCCTAAAAACAATCAGCGATGGTGCTGAAATTACTGTCTTTTGGTCACCGCCGCACCCGACTCGTGGCCGAAATCGCTCTTATCGTCAACCTCGCGGTCAACCTAGCCGCCATTGGCGAAGGCCGCCAATGGACAAGAACCAGTCACTCCAATGGGCGCACCAGGCATGGCTGGCCCCCACAGTAGGCCTCAGTAGAAAATCCCTCCCGGTGGCTGGATCTTGACCCCAACCTTGTAGAGCTGATTGGTCATCACGGGAAGCGGTACGCCGTCGACCTGCAGATAGCTCACGATACGCCAGACGTAGATCCCGGAGGCGACCAGCTTGCCTTGCGAGTTGCGGTGGTTCCAGTCCAATTCGATGGACACGCGATCCAACTGGTCGGGCTCCATCTTGGCCAGGTCGTCCTTGGAGATGTTGATCGTGCGAGTCATCACGAAGGTGCCCGCAAGGTCGTAGATGTACATGATCATGCGCGCCGGCCGGTTCACGTACACGGTCGGACCGTTGCAGTACTGTTCGTTCGGGCAGATGGAACGCACCCGATCCATCTCCGCTCCACCCGTTACAT
>JBDKGS010000141.1:0-10992 GCA_039798065.1 Fibrobacterota bacterium
GCCCCAATTCGAGGGAACCGGATTGTGGACGATGTTGGGGATATCGATGGGGTGCAAGCCCGTGCCATCGGTGAGTCGGATGGAATCGACGAGCAGATCGACGCTGGTTCCGGGCATGTGCGAAAGCTTGATGCCGAATGCCGAATCTCCGCCGAACTTCGCGACTGGAACGATGTATTCGCTCCAACCGGTCCCCACCGGAATTTCGATGGTATCCATGGTGTTGCCACCCTGCCCCGCCGTGTTCATCCCCACTCGGATTTTGGTGGCCGACGCGGCCTTGTTCTTGATCCACAACCGCACGTCGGTGTACGGCTTCAAGGACCACTTGCGATCGTCGGCGATCTTGACGTCATAGTCCCAGTATTCCCCTCCCCCCAGTGTCCGCGCCAATTTGAGGACGATGGCATCGGATCCGCTGAGCTTCTCGCCGCACGTGACGGGAATTGTCTTTTGTCCGTTCCCCTTGTCGGCCAGGACCATGTCGGACGGACCTTGGGCATAACCATTGCCAAGCTTGCCGGTAGTTTTGCCCGAATCGCAACCCGCATCCAAATAGACCGGGAAATCATCCAATGCGAGGCTTGGCGCGGCTGTCGCAGCCAAAAGTGGGAGAAAAGCGAGTCTGAACATGGATGGGTCTCCTTGTGACAATCTGGTCGAACCGGAAAGTATCCCCAATCGGAGAGTTTTGCATCCCGTTGGTCGTCGCCGGCAGGGAACCGTTCTCTCGTGGCGCACGAAACGCGTCACCACCCTCCGTGCGTTCCGCCAACGCCCCCCGCAGCAAGCTGCAGGGTAAATTCTTTCGTCAGCAAATTCGGGACAGGCTTGGCACCAGAGATGCCCCGCCAAATATTGGAACGCGCAGCGGTCGGCGAATCAGACCCTAAGCGATTGAATTGCTGCTGGCCAAATCCCGTCCCGATCACTAGGCTTCCCGGGCTCCATGGGAAACATCACCCTCCTTTTCGCCCTCTCCGGTTTCGCCGGACTCGTCTACGAGTCGGTTTGGGCCGGCTACCTGAAACTCATGGCCGGACACGCCAGTTACGGACAGATTCTGTCCCTCTGCGTGTTCATGGGCGGTTTGGCCATCGGCAGCCAAATCGCGGCGAAATTCGTCGACCGGGTCCGCCGTCCTTGGGCGCTGTACGGGTTGTCGGAAATCGTCATCGGAGTCGGGGCGCTCGCCTACCACGGTCTCTTTGGCCTGCTCACCGATTGGCTTTGGACCTCCCACCTTCTGGAAGGAATGGGAGTGTGGAGTGCACGCCTGACCATCGCCGGTTTCGGTGCCGCGCTCACCTTGCCTTGGGCCATCCTGCTGGGTTGCACCTTCCCGCTCATGGCGGCGGGACTGCTGCGTCGCGATCCTGCCAAGGCCCACGCGGGACTGGGTTGGCTCTATTCCGCCAACTCGCTGGGCGGGGCGGTGGGTTGCCTGGTGAATTCCTTCGTGCTGGTTCCGCGCTTGGGATTGCCCGGCGCTTTGGCCACGGCCGCCACTGTGAACATCCTGCTGGGCATCGTGTTCATCGCCCTGTCCGTGTCGGACCCCGCGCCCGTCGAACAAAAACCGACCGCGGCGGCCAACAAATCCGAGGCTCCTTGGATCCACGACGCCACGGCCTTTTTCACCGGTCTCAGCTCCTTCTTCTACGAGATCGCCTGGATCCGCATGCTGGCCCTGCAACTGGGTTCCAGTACACACAGTTTCGACGTCATGCTGGCGGCATTTCTGGTGGGTCTTGCGTTCGGGGGATGGACCGTACGCAAGGGGCTCGACAAAGGCCGTCCACGTCGCCGACTTGCCTGGGCGCAACTTGCCATGGCCACCTGTGCGGCTGTATCGCTCCTAGGCTACCAAGCGTTTTTCGAAGCCCGCAACGGCATGAACCTGGTCTTGAAGTCTTCGCCCGAAGCCTTCCCCTTCGCCCAGCTTTTCAAGTTCGCCAGTGCTTTCGTGATGATGGGTCCGGCGGCCTTTTTCGCAGGCATGACCCTTCCTCTGCTGATCTCGTGGAGGGTGCGTTCGACCGGACGCGAAGCGGGATTGGGGCGCATCTACGCATGGAACACCCTGGGAAGCCTGGTCGGAGCGCTGGGCGGCGGACTCGTAATCTTGCCTTTGGCCGGACTCAAGACAGTTCTTGTCGCAGGGGCCGCGGTCGACGGCATCCTGGGTCTGGCGCTCCTGAAGGGGCTTCGGCTGCGCTGGAAGGAGTGGGCGTTGGGAGGCGCCGCCACCTTGGCGACAATTCTTGCCGCGACCATTCCCCTGAAATCCGACATCCTCACCCTGGGTGCGTTCCGCGCCCACATGAACAATCGCGAGCAGATCGTGTACCGCAAGGACGGAGCGGCATCCACCGTCTCCATCCACCTGAAAGGCAAGGACGCAAGCTACGGCGTGCTGCGCAACAACGGAAAACCCGACGCATCGCTGTCGCTGATCGGCGTTCCGGGCGCCGGCGACAACAAGACCCAGGGCACGTTGGCGTGGACGCCCTATTCCACCATGCGCAAACCCTACCGGGCAGTGCTCATAGGTCTGGGCAGCGGCATGACGGCCCACTACCTGCTTGGCGACCCGTTGCTGATCAGCCTGGATGTGGTGGAAATCGAACCCGCGGTGTTCGAAATGTCCAAGCATTTCAGGGTGCGCAACCACCGCATCTTCGAGGACCCGCGCATGAAATTCTGGGCCGAGGACGCCCGGACATTTTTTGCCACCCATGGAGGTACCTGGGATTTGATCGTTTCCGAACCGTCCAATCCTTGGGTCTCGGGAGTGGCCAGCCTGTTCACCAAGGAATTCTACCGCGACATGCGCCGTCACCTGTCGCCCGACGGCACCCTGGCGCAATGGCTGCAGAGCTACGAGTTCCGCGACGAACTGTTCCTCTCGATCCTGGCGGCGATGCACGAGAGCTTTCCCCAAATGGCCTTGCACCCCATCCCCGGCACAAGCGCGGACGTGCTCCTCCTCGCGGGACGGAAATTGCCCATTCCCGACCCCTCACGCCTGTCCAAGGGCGTGCCCTACTCCGACGTGACCGCCGAGGAACTCACGCCCGAACAGGTCGCCGCTCCCGCGGAAGCCACACCGCGCATCCTCGCCGCGCTGGTGAAGGACGTCACGGCGAACTCCGACTTCGCACCCGTCGTCGACGCCGGTGCGGAAGAGGCGTTCTTCACAAAATCCGTCGTCACCCTTCCGTTGCTCCTGGCCCCGCGCCCCACCGGCTGGTTCCGGGCCCTGGACCCGGCCGCCTGGGACAGCACCCACCGCATCTGGGATGATCGCTGGTTCTCCACCGTGCAACCACAGAACCTGGAGACCTTCTCGCGGACGGCGAAGGCCTTCGCCAAGGCGGGTGTCCCCATCGGAGCCAAGCAACTTCTCTGGTTGGACACCTTGGTGCCGTTCCCCGCCTGGCCGGAATTCGCACGACAGGATTCGGCACTGATGTGGCTTGCCAAAGTGGTGGAGCATTCGCCCGAACTTCCTGATGTGGATCGGCTGCGCTTCCAGCACCGTTGGGCAGTGGTCCGCGGCGACATGGCTCAAGCAGGCGAGTACGCCTCGAAGATGAGATTCGCGGTGCGCAAGGAGAACCGCCTGTTCCCCGAAGTGTTCGGTACGCTCTGGACCACCGGGCGTCGGACAGATCTTGACAAACTCACTTCCGACACCGCCTGCTGGGCACCGCTGTCGTGGCCCGAAAAGCTCATCGCGGTGCAGCTCAAGCGATCGTCGGGCGAGTGACCCCCCTCAACCAGGGCTAGTCGGGAAACGCCGCGGTCACGGCCGCGGAAAAGTCCGCGGGCCAAGGCGAGGTGAACGTCAGAATCCGTCCGTCGGGATGCACCAGGCGCAATTCGCGGGCGTGCAGGCATTGGCGGGACAGCGGCGCCACCGTGGCACGCGCGATCACGCGATCCAGAGGCTGCACTTGGGCAAGGCGCTCGGGTCCGCCTCCGTACACCGGATCGCCCACCACCGGGCATCTGAGATGCGACAGATGCACGCGGATCTGGTGGGTGCGACCCGTTTCCAGCTTGCATTCCACCAACGAACAGGGTGTACCGGCCTTGGTGACGGAAATTGTCGTAGCGGCGATGCGGCCGTCGACGGTGACCGCCATGCGGGTGCGCAGATGCGGATCGCGACCGATGGGAGCTTCGATGCGCCCCTCGGCGGGAATGCCCCAGACCAATGCGTCGTAGACGCGCGACAAGCTTCGATCGAGAAGTTGCGCGGCAAGGAACTTGTGGGCTTCGTCGTCGCGGGCCACCACCATCAGTCCGGTGGTGTCGCGATCCAGGCGATGGACGATTCCTGGTCGGACAGGCCCGTTCACCCCCGACAATTTCCCGTAGCGGAAGGCCAGGGCGTTGGCCAATGTGCCGTCGGGGCAACCGGCGCCCGGATGCACGGTGAGTCCCGCCTGCTTGTCGATGACCACGATGCGTTCGTCTTCGTAGACGATGGCCAGCGGAATGTCCTGGGGCACGACGGGACTGTCGGTCGCGGCCTTTTCCGGAAAACCTTCGGTGGAAAGCACCATGCCCGGTTCCATGCGGAACGACGCCTTGCGAGCCACTCCATCGACCAGGACCTTGCCCGACTTGATCCAGTCCTGCAGGAGGGTGCGGGACCAATGCGGGAAGCGGTCGGACAGGTGCTTGTCGAGGCGGTCGTCGACTCCGTCCTCCTCGATCGTCCAGGTTTCGGGGAGGTCGGATTCTGTCATTTGATTCATATCCTGGATGGAGTAATCGAGAGGGATGCAGCGCGCCCGGAGCGTGTTGCAGATTGGTTTGGCGGTCGAGGAGACGCACCCTTGTCAGGTGCGATGACGAGACCCGACAAATCCAAGCTGCGATGCGGGCTGGGATGCGATGCGCCCGGTTCGGTTGCGGAATTCAGGATCACTCTCCCGCCGCTTGGCCGGAGGAGGAGATGCCATCGGGTCCGATTTCATCGGGCCCGGGTACCGGCACACGCCGGGCCGCGCGATGATCCTTGATGGCGGCCACGAGGTGTTCGCCCCAGGCGAGCATCACGGCCCCGGTGCAGATCGCGGCATCGGCGATGTTGAAGGTGGGCCAGCGCCAGGTGATCCCCGGAATGCCCACGGAAATGAAATCCACCACATGATTGATGCGCACGCGATCGATGAAGTTTCCGATCGCTCCACCGAGAACCAGGACCACCGACAACCGAACCACAGGATGGCGTCGCGTGATCCATATCTTGATCAGGAAAAATCCGACCACGGCAACCAAGGCTCCGTAGAACGCCGTGGGGTGCAGGAAGGGAAGGAATTCCTGCGGAGCGAAGCTGAAGGCCGCGCCAGGATTGTACGCGACGAAAAGCCAAACCACGTCGCCGACCAGTCGTCGGGCATGGTCTGTCCGTATGGCCCCGCCGAAGACGCTGTCGCCGAGCATTTCAAGTGCGACAGCTTTTGTCAATTGATCCAATGCCACCACCAGAGCGAACACCGCGATGGACACCGAAGGGCGCGCGAGCAGATTGATCTTGTGACGCGTCAAGCTGGCGCACCCGAGAGGAATTTCCGCATGGCGCGGTTGCGCCACCAAAATTGGAGGCGCAGCAGGCTGTTCGACCAGCAGGTTGCGATGGTCGCGTACACGATCATCTTCACCCGGCGACGTCCGATCTTGATCCGCGATGCCGGATCCAGGGCGGCAGCGGGATTGCGCGCCAGAAGCGCCAAGGTGTCGTGTGCCATGAGCAACGGCCAAAGGCAGAACAAGCGGACCCGAAATGCCGTGCAAGGCAGTTCGAGGACGTACTTCTGTGCCTCCAGAAGCTCGTGATCGGCAAGGCGGATCAAATCGGTCAGCACCTTCGCGGACTGGGCCCTGCGGGTGGGGTCCGGCAACGCCTCGGGCGAGATCCCATGCGCTTCGCAAAGCTCCTGTGGGACAAAAACCGTCCGGCGCCCCCAATCGGCGGGAATGTCGCGGGCGATGTTGACCATCTGCAGCCCCAGCCCGAAGGCCACCGACCGCGACCGCAGTCGTTCCTTGCGCGCCTTCGAGATGAAGGCGGTGCGGGAGGCGAACAGATCGGTGAGCATGAGCCCCACCGTGCCCGCCACGAAGTAGCAGTAATCGAACAATTCCTGTCTGGTCCGCAGACGGAACCATCCATCTTCCTCGCGCTGCACGGCGTAGTGGACCATGCCCGAGCACATTTCCTTGACCCGCTCGTCGACGGGGTGACGCAAATCGGCGGGAAGGGTCGCGAAGACCTGGAACACGAGTTGGCAATGGGCAACCAAGAACTGGTCGGGATGCGATTCTTCCCTCCACGATGCGGGCAGCATCGTGCGGAAGATGTCGACCTCGCCCCATACAGGTCCTTCGGGAGCGAAGCATTTGCAATACTGGTCCAGCAGCTCCTTGCGCTGGGCAGCGGGCATGGCGCGATCGTCCTCGACCGTGTCGGCGATCCGCATGAAGAGGTAGGCCAGGCGAATGGTATCTTGCAGCGCTTCCGGGAGGATTCTGATGTTCAGCGCGAAGGTGCGCGAAACCATCTGGAGCCATTCCCGGCAAAAATCTGGCGCCACCGAAGCGTCGCCGGCAAGGACGCGTTCGCGCATGTCGTGTCGGACTGGAAGCATCGTCGGGAAAGATAGCCCTCCCGACAGCCTACCAATCCGAAACCACCCCCTCGAGCAATTCCTTGAGCCCCGCCTCGACCAACTCCCCGCACTGTTCGATGCGGCGCGCCTGGTCCAGGATGATCTGGTCGCGGTGGCTTTGCGCGTTGTGCCGGAGCCATTCGGCGACCAATTTCTGTCGCTCCAACGGAGTGCTCGACCCCAGGCTGCCGTCCAGCGAACTCTTGATGAATTCGGCTTGGGCCTTCATGTAGGCTTGCATGTCGAATGGCTGGTTGGAACGGATCACGAAGAACTTCGCCAACGCCTGCAACGGGGGATGCGGGGTCACGGGCAGGAAATCGGAGACAAAACTTCTCCACTCTTCCCGGTGCTGCCGGAAAAAGCGCAGGATCTGTTCCGATGTCTCTTCCTTGGTCGCGCCGCTCAACTCCACCATCGAACCTCCAGTGGGGGCCTATGCAGGAAAGTAGGATTCGGAATTCGGAATGGGGAGGGGATGTGTACACGCTTGTCAGGAATTGCCCGCAGACTCGCTACACCACTCCGTTGCCACAGCGGCTACTTCTGTGATCCACTCGCATTGTGCTCCAACTCTTTTGGTGGCCTCCGGCCAGCGGACAAAACGAAAAGAGGCTCCTCTTACGAAAAGCCTCTTTTGCCTGAGTTACGGGGGCAGGATGGGACCGGCCGAGTTGGACGAGAGGGATGTAGCGCGCCTGATGGGTGCGTGCATTGGACGTGGGACGACGAGGCGGCGTATCCGTATGATACGGTGACTTGGCGTAATGCGGCCAAGGTATGCGCCCAGCGGAAGCGATGCGCCCGGTTCGTCCAAGGAGGACGGTCTGACCTACGACCACTTGGGTTATGAGCCCAACGAGTTCTTGCAATCAGGTGCCGATCTTAAGGACTGCTCCACCCTTTAGACGACCTTCTGCCAAAGGGACAAAACGAAAAGAGGCTCCTCTTTCGAGAAGCCTCTTTTTCCTGAGTTGCGGGGGCAGGATTTGAACCTACGACCACTTGGGTTATGAGTCCAACGAGCTACCGGACTGTTCCACCCTTTTAGGCGCCTTCGGCGCCTGATACAACGAAAAAGGGACCCTCGTGAGAGGATCCCTTTTTACCTGAAGTTGCTGCGGGCAGGAGTTGAAGCTACGACCTTTGGGTTGAGGCCAACCCGATAAGGGTATACGAAAAGAGGCTCCTCTTTCGAGAAGCCTCTTTTGCCTGAGTTGCGGGGGCAGGATTTGAACCTACGACCTTTGGGTTATGAGCCCAACGAGCTACCGGACTGCTCCACCCCGCGTCGAGAGAATGAAAGATAGGGCACCACAGGCTTATCGTCAAGGTCTGGTTCGGCATTTTCACGCGATGGCTCGGGAATGGCCTCATTGCAATCCGCATTCAGTTCCCGTTTTCAGAAACCCAACGGCCTGGATCGCCTCAGGTATTCACATTTTATGGATTCTCGCAGAACACTCACCCATGAAAAGCACTCCTCGCCACGAGGAGCCCCAACTTACGAAGTGATGGGATCCGTATGACGATGCTACCTGCAAGCTCACCCTGTATCCGAATCTTGATCGCACTTTGCCTTGCGCTGTTGGCTTCGTGCCAGCAAGAAAACAATGTTTCGTCCGGCGAATCCATCGAGGTCAGCGGTGAAATCGTTCTGTCCGATTCCACTCGGCCACCGGAACAGCTTCGTTGGAGCGCCCGAAACGGCGGGCTTCGCGATTCCTTGGTCTTCCATTGTGCGCAAAAGACTTGCGAATTCAAAGGGCGTCTTCCAAAGGACGCGACCGACTCTCCTGTATTGCTGGAGTTCTGGGAGTTTGGCGTGAGGTACCTCACCATCGATCTAGTCAAGACACAGGACCGCTACACGCTCCCCTCTACCGACAAGATCTCGGGCAGTCGGGATCAGGTCGCAACGCTTCTCCTTGAACGACTCGACAGCCTGCATGCGATCGATTCCGGATACGCTCCACTTTCCCACGAAGGGGTTCGTCGCGCCCTTGCCGATGCTCTCGCCACTGGCACCGCACCCTTGGCTGCAGCCTACCCAAGTTCTCTCCCCCTTGGTCTTGATTCCTCAGGAATCGCCGAACTCGCCTTGAGAGCCGCCCTACGCCGCCAGGGTAGTCTTGCCCAAATCGCCTCGAACTGGGGCCTCGCCCTTACCTACCAGGACGCGCTCCCACTCGTACTTCGCCTTCTCAAGGCAGACTCGGCACTCAAGGACGACAGCCTTCGTCTGTTCCCTCCCTCATCGTTGCGCCTCGTGGCGCCGATTTCGTTCAGCGACCTCCCCGTTCCCGGTGGCCGGACGGTCACCTTGTCGGGCCGGTTCGAGTGCGATTCCGGGCTGGCCAAGGTACGCACGACGATCCTGAAAAATTCCGACACCACCACTCGTTTGTTCCAGTTGTTCCTGAACTACGAACCGGCGGTCAAGAAATGGGATTTGTCCGAAGGACTTTCCGTTGCAGCGAAGAACGGAACTCCGTTTGGAACCTACACCCTGTTGGTGCAGATCGAAGATCGCTCGGGTGTGACCTTGAAATCATCGGTTGTCTTTCAGGTGATCGCACCGCCCGACGACAAGGGCCCTTCGATTTCGCTGATATCCCCTCGCCAGGAATCCATCCTTTCCAGCGACGACTCGTTGGTTGAGATTCGCGTGATCGCAACGGATGCTTCGGGAGTCGATTCGGTACGGATCGATGGTCGCGCCCCGACCTTGTCGGGAGACACCTCGCGCCTTGTCGTGAAAATCCCCGCATCGGGTACGACCACCCCGATCCTGGTCCGAGCTTGGGATGGACTGGGCAACAGCACAGACTCGATCCTTCGCATTTCGCGTCCGACTCCAACTGGACAACTGACCCCGTCCATGACCATCTTGTCGCCGACCCGACGTGACACGATCATCCTGCCCGTCGACTCCCCGTCCGTTAGGATCGTCGTTTCCGCATCCTCTCCGTACGGCGTCGCCGACTCCGGAGTGCTTATCGACAAAATGGTCGCGGAACGAATTTCCTCCACCACCTGGAGCAGGATCGTTCCCGTCGCGGCGACAGGCATCAAGACCACCATCGCCATCGAGATGCGCGACAACCACGGCACCCGGGTCCCAGAATTCATCGATGTCCTGCGACGCAAGGATTCTCTGGGGCCGGCATTGCGCCGCATTGTTCCCGTCGGCGCCCTGAACCAACTCGAGTTTCAACAATCCCTCGCCGAGATCCGCTTCGAAGCTCGCGATCCATCGGGTCTGGACTCGTTGTGGATCGAAACCCGGGAAGGATCGAACGCGGTTCGCACCATCCCTCAACGACTCGAAGGCGGGATGTTCTTCGCGATCGTTTCCATCCCAGCGACCAACGACACGGTCCAGGTCCATGTGATCGCGCGGGACTCCAATGGAAACAGGACCGACTCGGTGCTCAAGTACCTCCGCAGGTCCACCCCCCGAGAAACGATGTTCCCTGTCGTGCTCCTGTCTCCTTCCACTCGATCGGGAAATCTGCTCCCCAAACAAATCGACACATTCCGGGTGGTCTGGCGCCTGAACTCCCCCAATGGCATCGCATGGAACCGCATTTCCATGGGTTCCAAGCCAACCGACACCCTCTTCGATAGCACCCGCGGCATGGGATTCTGCACAGGCAACCTGAAGCGTGTCAACGACTCCACCGCCTCGTGCTTGGCCTCCATTCCCGAAGGCGGCCCGTACGCGATGATTCTCTACGCCCTCGACAAGTCCAAACGATCCGTTCTGGACACCGTCTTCGTGTCCCGCGTTCAATCACCTCCCAGCATTTCCTTGAAATGGATTCCCCCGCCCGGGCTCGACACCCTCGATGGCACCAAGGCGCTGTCCGGACGGTTCGACTCGGTGGAGTTGGCTTGGTCCTTGTCAGGTGAATGTCCGACCTGTTCGGTTTCGATCGATCGCAAGACCGTGACCGCACCACGCCGAAAAGTGGCGCTCCCTCTGGGCAATTCCCGTCATGAAATCCAGGTGTGGTACCAGAACGCCGTGATCGCCTCCGATACGTTCACGCTGCATCGCGTTCCCAAAACGATTCTGAAACGTTTGACTCCGACCTCCGATACCTTGGATTCGAGCGCCACCAGCGTGGAGCTTTCCTGGAAGGCAGAACACACCCTACGCGTGGCCGTGGACGGCAAACCGGTAGACGCCACCAAGGGCGGCATCATCTCGGTGAAACTGGAACCCCTCCACTTCGGCGCGAACCGGACCACCGTCATCGCCTTCGACAGCCTGGGCGCTCCCGATACGACAATTTCCGTC
>JBDKGS010000142.1:0-10927 GCA_039798065.1 Fibrobacterota bacterium
CGCCAATCCGTCCCACGCACCGGTGTCGCGCTCCAGGATCGCCTTCACCACCTGGGCGCGTCGCAACGACAATTTCCGGTTGGGACCGGCATCGCCGGCACTGGAGGCGTACCCGAAGCAGATCACCGTTTCGGGAGTCTTTTGGGGCGGCTTCGCGACCCGATCGATGACCGTGGCCAATACCTGGATCAAGGAGCCGTCTTCCTTGAGAAGCGGAAGCTCGCCATCGGTGCGGAAGAAAAGATCGTCGCCGCCCACCCAACACGCCTGCGTCTTGAGCGAAACCTCCACCAGTTTGGACGATTCGGGGCCCGAAGCCTGGTCGTGGTTGGCTTCCAACTGGAACTTCACCGATTCGCCAGTGACATAATCCGACGGAGTGACCAGCGAGCCTTTGGCCTGCACCTCGACCGATTCGCCTTCTTCCTTGGCGATCTTGCCGTTCTGCCTGGCCCACATGCGCGTGCGCTCTTCCTTGCCGTTGCGGGTACGGGTGCAGAACAGATCGAAAGTGGCTAGACGGTTTTTGACATCGGCGGGCGCTTTGACGGAAACCGACATCTCGAATTCCTCGTTGAGGAGAAGCTTGTCGACGGCAGTCAGAAATTGGCAGTTCGAGAGAGTCACGGAACCTTTGGTCGACGCCGCTGCGGGCTCCGGATTGTCTCGCTCGGTGTCCTGCTGGTACTGCGACTTGCCACCGCTGGACGACTGTCCGGTGGCCGCCGCGGAATCGCTCCCCTTTTTGGTGGGTGCGGCAGCGGCGGCGGTCGTGGGATTGGATGCGCGTGGTCCGTTCATGGGTGGATCGACCCTTTCGCGGGATTCTTGGGTGAGCGTCGCAGATGGACCGAGCTTCCGAATCTAGACACTTCCTGTCGCATCCGCTTCGTCGACGCGGCGCATGACGCGAACTCCAAGTCGCACGGGCCCATCTCCGGATTGCCGGTTCACCGTGCTACATGCCGTCCGTTCTCCCCCATTGCTTCCGACACGCAACAAACACTCGCTTTTCCGCTTCGTCGGCGGCGCGGGATGCGAACTCCAGGTCGCACGGGCCCATCTCCAGTTTACCGGTTCACCGTGCGACATTCCGTCCGCATCCCACACCACCGAGTCCGACATGTGGCCAATGCGGCACACCACAATCCTGCGGTCTTGCCGAAGGCAAGACCGCACCGCTGACCCGCGGCGCGAGCCGCCGGAAATCGTCGGGGGATCCCAAACGGAGGAGTGCGTTCATGGAGGTCCGCCATACGGACCATCGGCCGCACTAGGCCGATGGATGCAAACACCTGTTGGCGGACCGTAAGTAGCACTCCCCCTTTGGTGCCGGGATCCAAGGGCCCGGCACGAGGGCCCTTGGTCGCCGGGGGTCACGGGGGCGGCCGACGCCGTCCCCGTGCAACAGCACCGCAGACGCAGTCAGCAAAAAGACAAAAACCGTCGGAGACAAAGCGCCAGCCACCCGCAGGGCCGCGCCGCCCATCGATACAACGCCGAAGGCGCCACTCAGGGAACGGCGCGGGTGCGCAGCACCGACCGGAGGGTAGCCCGCAGGACGGCGGCCTTGGCAAAGCACCCAGCTTCGAAGAAGCCGTGCCAAGGCGGCGCCCACAACCCAATCGCGCCAGCGATTTCGTACTTTGAGACTCCTTATGATTCTACCCAGAGAAAAGGCGTTCACCGCCGCGCAGCTTTCGGAAGTGGAAAGCATCCTCGCCGTCTACGGTTGTTCCGTCACCGTCATCGCCGGAACCACCCGCACCATCTATGCCATTTCGGGCGACGAGCGCGACGAAGAGATGGTCGGGCGCATCGAAGGTCTGGACTTCGTGGAGCGGTTCGATCGCATCCAGGCGCCGTTCCGCCTCATGCACCACAGCTCGGATCTGAGCTCGCACAAAGTGCGTATCGGCAATGCCGTGCTGGGCGACGGGTTCCATGTGATCGCCGGGCAGTGCACGATCGACCCCAAGAATCCGCAGTACTTCATTGAGACCGCCCATGCGGTGAAGGAAGCTGGCGCAGTGGCCATTCGCGGTGGCGTGTGGAAGCCCCGCACCAATCCCAATGCGTACCAGGGCGACGACAAGGCCTTGGATATTTTGTTGCGCGCCCGGGCAGAAACTGGCTTGCCCGTGAGCACCGAGGTCATGGAAGACCGCCACTTGCAGGTGGTGATGGATGCCGGCGTGGACATCATCCAGATTGGCACCCGCAACGCCCTGAACTACGGCCTGCTCAAGCAGGTGGGTCGCGGTACGGCCGGTACCAAGATGGTGGTTCTACTCAAACGCGGCATGCACATGGGTCCGGTGGACGAATTCATTTGCGCAGCCGAATACATTGCGGCGGGCGGCAACCCCAATGTCGTTTTGTGTCCTCGCGGCACCAAACCCGAACTGGAAGGCTACCGCAACTTCCCCGACGAATCGATCACGCCGCTTCTGAAGGCCCGCTCGTGGGCGCCGGTGATTGTCGATCCGTCACATTCTGTCGGGAAGGCTTCCTTCGTGCCGTTCGCCTCTTTGGCCGCAGCCGCCTATGGCGCCGACGGACTGAACGTGGAAACCCACGTTTGCGGATCCAAGGGCATTGGAGACGACCCCAAGCAGTCGATCACACCGGCCACGCTGGCCAAGTTGATCAAGGACTGCAAGGAAATCCATTCGCGTTCGACCGGCTACTACGTGCCGGTCCAGAAGGCGTAATGGCATCCTCATGTTGATTCGGGCGCACGCCGTCACGCCGCAGCCGCGATTGATCGAACAGGCCTCGCAGGTTCTGATCAAGGACGGCATCGTGGTGTACCCGACGGAATCCGGCTACGGCATGGGTTGTTCGGCAGGATCGCCCAAGGCGCTGAACAAGTTGTACAAGCTAGTGGATCCGGTGAAAGCCAAGGTGCTGGCCTTGCTGTTCCACGATTTTTCGCAGATCTCGCAGTGGGCCGACGTCTCGAATTTCGCCTTCCGCACCATGAAACCGCTCATGCCGGGGCCTTATACGTTCATTTTGCCGGCCAAGCACAAGACGGCCAAGCTTTTGGGCGTCAAGCGCCCAGAAGTGGGCGTGCGCATGCCCCAGCACCCGTTCATGAGGGCCCTTCTGGCCAGCCACGAACACCCTTTGGTGAACGCCGCAGCCCGTTTTTCGGAGCGGGAAGAGGAGTCGTTCGAGACCGGCGAGGCTGTGGAAAGCCAGTATGGAAAGTCGGTTGACCTGGTGGTCGATTCGGGTGATATTCCTGTGATCGGAACTACCATTGTGAGCTTGCTGGACGATGAGATCCGTCTGGTCCGTCCGGGGATCGGGCCTCTGGCCCCGCTGGGCCTGTAAGGAGAATGACGTGGACGCACTGACCGACTTGGAAATCCGGATATTGGGAACGCTCGTCGAGAAGTCGATGGCCACGCCTGAGTATTACCCGCTGACGCTGAAATCGCTTCGGGCTGGGTGCAACCAGGCCACCAATCGCAATCCGGTGACCGAGTACGAAGAACTGGATGTGGAGCTGGGCGTCAAGTCGCTCAAGCTCAAAGGGCTCGTGTACTTCATCGAACCCAAGGGCGGCCACGAAGTCCGCAAGTACGAACACACCCTGTTCGAAGAGCACCGCTGGAACATGAACAAGGGCCAGGTCGCCCTGTTCAGCCTGCTGCTTCTGCGTGGCGAGCAGACCGCATCCGAGCTGCGTACCCGCGCCCGCGAAAAGATGATCGACCTCTCTCCCGCCCAGACCGAAGAGTCGCTGGAAGCCATGATCCTTCTGGAAGACGCGACCATCGCCCGGGTACCGCGTCAGCCAGGCCAGCGCGAACCTCGTTGGCGTCACAAGGTGGGATTGGCCGAGCAGATCGACCCTTCGATCGTGCCGGAACTCGACGACGCGGACTCCGACGAGATGCCCAATCTTCCGGTGGCGCCGGCTCCGACCCGCATCGACGACATGGAATCGTTGAAGGCCAAAATCATGGCTCTGGAAGCCCGCATCGCCAAGCTGGAGTCCAAAGCCGGAATCTGACAGATCGCGTGTTGCGTGACGAATCTTGTCACTTTCGTTGTTGAAACACGCCTTTCGGAACGCTACTCTGTGAGAGCTGGGTACCTGCCTCAGGCCGGTTCCTCGTCGAACAGAGCCCCCAACGAAAGGACGACCATGCGTCGATCGACCCTGAAATTCGCTCTTCTTGGACTTGCCGTGGCACCTCCCGCCTGGAGCATTCCCGTCACCTTGGCCGACAGCACCGTCAAGCTGGACGTGGCCGGTGTGCTGCAGAACCGCGCCGAAATGAACTGGTCCGAAACCAGCACCGGTGCGGATTTCGATGCCAATCGAGGCAAGGCCATGAGCGCCGATCCTGTCGACTTCTACAATCGCAGAGCTCGATTGACCGTCTCGGCGGAGCGCGAAGGATGGAAGGGTTTGATCTCGTTTTCGGCCGACAACGGCGACAAGACCGGCAAGAAGGAACGCGCCGTCGAACTCGTGTACCTGTGGGCCTCCAAGACCATCAAGACCGGCGACCTTTCGCACGTCATCTCCCTTGGACAGGACCAGCCCAATGTCCAACCGAGCTATCGCGACCCGTCCAGCCAACTGTTGCTGCCCACCCCCCGTGCGACGGTACTCTTCCCCAGCGCAGCCATCGGGTACGGCGTTCGTTACCAGCTCAACCACAAACTGTTCCAGTTTTCGGTGGACGCCCAGAACAATCGCGACACGGGCAAGACGTCACTGACGGAAAGCAATGGCCTGTTCTACGGTGCTCGCGCCGTGGCTTCCTTGTTGCCGGGCGTCGCATTACCCAAGCGCACGGAATCGTTCGTGGGTGAAGCGGGAATGGCCCTTGCACTGGGCTTAGACGGCACCCTGGACCACGCCTACACCCGCAAGGGAGCGACCACCAGCGTTCCCGACACCAGCTACTCGTTCTACTCGGGCGGCGCCGACATTTTGTTCCACATGGACGCGCTGACCGCCGACGCCGATTTCCGCATTCAGCAGACCGCCAAGCCCGGCAAGCACGAACAGTCGATGGCAATTTCCGTCCAAGCCGGTTACGCCATCCCCGTGGCTTCCATGGGAATCGTGGTGGAACCCGCCCTTCGCGGTTCCATGATCGACAAGGATGTCGACGACAAGTTCACCGACGCCAAGGCCATTTCCGCGTATTCGTCGGCAGCGGTCGCCGAACACGGCAACTCCGGCTACGAAGGCGAAGTGGGCTTGAACATCTACTTCAAGGGCCATTCGAACAAGCTGCAGATCGGGTTCCAGCGCTGGGAATCGGAAAATTCCGACGCCAACGCCAACATCCTGCGCATCCAGCACCAGTTCACCTTTTAACTGGACCATCCCCCACCCCAGCCCATCGGGGATGGAGGTGGGTCTTTCGGGCAGCGTCGGGTATCTTTCCCGGCTATGGCCCACGACAACGGGAGGCGCGAGCCTCCTTTTTCATTGACTGCCGAATTCCTGCGCAAGTACGACGTGCCCGGGCCCCGGTACACCTCGTATCCTCCCGCGCCGCATTTCAAGACCGGATGGTCGGAATCCGACATCCTTTCGCTGGTGGAACGATCCAATTCCACGGGTGTACGGAATTTGTCGTTCTACGTCCACATTCCGTTCTGTCCCAAGCAGTGCCTGTTCTGTGGCTGCACGACGGAAATCGGCAAACCGGGTTCGGCCGTGCTGGCCTACTTCGCGGCGCTGTCCAAGGAAATGGACCGCGTACTGCCGCTGCTTGACGAAAACCGTCCGGTGAGCCAGATCCATTTCGGGGGCGGCACCCCCAACGCGGCACCCACCAAGCACCTGGCCGAAGTGATCCAACGCCTTCTGCGCGGACGGAAATTGTCCGAAGGCGCCGAGATCGCCATCGAGTGCGACCCGAACCTGATCACGTTCAAGAAACTGGCCGAACTGCGCGAAGCCGGATTCAATCGCATTTCCTTTGGCTTGCAGGACTTCCAGAAAGCCACACTGGATGCGGTGAACCGCGGATTTCCGCGCATCGAGCCCGCCGAATTGATCATGGAGTCCCACCGCCTGGGGTTCACCGGCGTGAACCTGGACTTGATCTACGGCCTCCCCCACCAGACGCCCGAGACCTTTGCGAAGACCGTCCAACAGACCATCGCGGCCAAACCCGACCGCGTGGCCACCTTCAGCTACGCGCATGTCCCCTGGGCCAAAGACCACCAGAAACAGCTGGAAGCCAAAGGCCTGCCCGACGCCGATGCCAAAATCAGCATGACGGTAGCGGCCTACGAAGGCTTTTCCGCAGCCGGTTACCATCCAATCGGCATGGACCACTACGCGCTGCCCTCCGACGAATTGGCCATTGCGCAGGAATCGGGGAATCTGCACCGCAACTTCCAGGGGTACTGCTCCAAGCGCACCACCGGACAAGTCGTGTCGTTCGGGGCTTCGGCGATTTCACAATTGCACGAGGGCTACATCCAGAACATCAAGGAAAGCTCCAAGTACATCGAGGCCATCGAGGCGGGGACACTTCCTGTCGAGCGGGCCTACGTGCTTTCCGCGGACGAACGGTTCACGCGCGACGTGATCAATTCGATCATGTGCCAAGGCTCGCTGGACCTTGGCGAAGTGGGGAAATCGGAAGGTCGATCCGAAACCGAGACCCGCACGGCGCTGGCTTCGGGACTCGAACGCCTGGGAAGTTTTGTCGCCGACGGGCTTTGCGAATTTGATGGGCGGAAACTATCCGTGACCGCCGAGGGTCGACTGGCGGTGCGCAACATCGCATTTCTCTTCGACCCGCTGCTGGGAACGGGCGAGGGGCGGTACAGCCAAACGGTATAGATCGGTTTGTGAATCGAGACCTGCTACCAAAGTGCCCGGCGACATTGTTAGTTTCCTTCCCAGAAGCGCGTTATTCGTAGAAACTGGAGGGATCGAGCCATGTCCACCGCACGTCTGGAATACAACGGACAGTCCTGGGAATTTCCCGTCGTCGAAGGCACGGAGAAGGAACTCGGCGTCGACATCTCCGAGCTTCGTGCCAAGACCGGACTGATCACCCTCGACGAGGGTTACGGCAACACAGGCTCCTGCCAGTCGGCCATCACCTACATCGATGGCGACGCGGGCATCCTTCGTTACCGCGGCTACCCCATCGAACAGCTCGCCGAGCATTCCAGCTTCGTGGAAACCGCCTGGTTGGTGATCTACGGCAAACTGCCCAACGAAGCCGAACGCGCCCGTTTTTCGGCCTTGCTGACCAAGCACGCCATGATCCACGAGAGCATGCGCAACCACTTCCAGGGCTTTCCCGCCAACGCTCCCCCCATGGCCATCCTTTCGGCCATGATCAATGCGTTGGGGTGCTTCTCTCCAGAAGTGCTTGGCAATGAAGACGACACAAACTTCGAGGAAAGCGCGGCCCGTTTGCTTTCGCAGGTACGGTCGATCGCGGCGGCCACCTTCAAGATGCACAGCGGCCAGCCCATGATGTACCCTCGGCCCGACTTCAAGTACGCCGAGAACTTCCTGCACATGATGTTCTCGGTGCCCAACGGACGCATCTCCCCGGATCCGGAAGTGGCGCGCGCCCTGAACCAGTTCCTGATTCTGCACGCAGACCACGAGCAGAACTGTTCGACCTCGACGGTTCGCATGGTGGCGAGCTCGGGTGCCAACATGTTCGCATCGTGCGCGGCGGGTGTGAGCGCCTTGTGGGGCCCGCTGCACGGTGGCGCCAACATGGCCGTGATCCAGATGTTGGAAGAAATCCGCAAAGGCGGTTTGACTCCCGCGCAGTACATGGAGAAGGTCAAGGACAAGAATTCCGGCCTCAAGCTCATGGGTTTTGGCCATCGCGTGTACCGCAACTTCGACCCTCGCTCGCGCATCCTCCAGAAGGCCGCCGACATCATCCTGGCCAAGCTCAAGATCGACGATCCGCTGCTGGATATCGCACGCCACCTGGAAGAAGTCGCATTGAAGGATTCGTACTTCGTCGACCGCAAGCTCTACCCCAACGTCGACTTCTACTCGGGCATCATTCTGCGCGCCATCGGCATTCCGCTGGACATGTTCACCGTGATGTTCGCCATTGGCCGCATGCCTGGCTGGATCGCCAATTACAAGGAAATCCACGACGCGGCGCGCTTGAAGATCAATCGCCCCCGCCAGATCTACACCGGAAGCCCGATCCGCGACTACGTGATGCGGGAAGACCGTCCCTGACCTGGAGACAGGATCCGTCTTCGACGGATATTGTCAACACGAAAAAAGGGCTCCCGATCGGGAGCCCTTTTCATTTCTTCACCTTCACACTGCCTCAGCGCCCCACGGTGAAGCCGCTGGTATGTTTCCAACGATCGCCGGCGGCGACCGCGAAGAACAAGCCGCGTCCGACGGGAGTCCACGACGCAGTGAAGCGGTCGCCAGTGCGGGTCATCGCGAGCTTCGCGACCTCGCGCCCCTTGAGATCCAGGATGCGGATGCTGGCGTCGCCACGGTCGTGGCCCACGACTTCCAAGTTCACGACAGAACCTGTCAGGATGCGCAGCCCCACGGGCTTGATCTCCGCGGGACCGTTCTTGATGGAACTGATGCGTCCCAGGAAGAGGTCGTCGAGGCTGGTGGCGTCGATGGCGGCCGAGGCATTGCGCTCGTCCACGGTGGAGGACGACTTTTCGGTATCGAGCACCAGCGAACTCGCCGCGACGGCGTCGGATGTGCCGTTTGTCTGCACCGCCGAGCTGTCGAGGGGCTTGGTACCAGGCTCCAGCGCCAAGAACGATGTGGCTGGCGTCACGATGCCGTATCCCTTGCCGATGGCGCGCACCGCCGCCTGGGTGGTCGTGTCCGACCAGATCCAAGGCTGAGCCATGTTGGCGTACTCTCCCGCCCAAACCCTGGTGCCCCAGTCCGTCCCGGATGGCTCGGGGACCACGACGTTCCTGCTGCCCTTGAACTTCAACCCACCCCAGGTTCCACCGATCCTGAGCTTGGCGTTGCCGCCGTGGGCATACCGCGCCGAGAAAACCACGGGTAGGCTGTCGTCGGACACATCACCCGATCCCGTCGCCGCAGAGCGAGCCGAGAAGGACACCGCCCGGTCCAAAGCGATGGTGACCATCGTTTCCCGCATCGGAACCATACCCGACCACCTGCCGTATCCCCAATTCCTCTGGAACAAGGTCGCCAGGCTGTCGTGCTGCACACCTTCGATTTCCAGCTTGAGATTGGTCGGGCTCTCGCGGTATCCGAATCTCGCGGGTCCGTACAACGCGGGTGCGGAGATGGAATCGCTGGCCATCCACCAACGACGCCATGGATAGGTGACGGATCCGAACGAGTAGCCACCGGTGAGACTCGATGCATTGCCCACGTAGCCGTCGTTCCACCACCCGAACAAGGCCTGTCCGGCGGAGGACATTTCCTGTCCGATCGAATTCCATTCGGCGTTGATCCGTTTCCAGAATTTGTCACTTGAATCGTTGTAGGCGCGATAGGCCTTGACCTTCGCCGAATCGGTCCAGTCGGTGGGATACCCCGGGTACGTCAGCGCGAACGTTTCGTAGGGCGCGGTGGAGATCAGGGCCACCACCGAACCGCTGTCGGATTTCACAACCTGCTTCAGGATGGATTTGGGATCGGACTTGGCGGAGGGTGTCCAGCTCTTCAGGAACCGCAGCGCTTCCAGACCATGCTCGTCGTCGAGACTGACGGATTCCGTCCATAAGTGCCGCAGACCGTTTCCGTCGTTCCAAGCCAGGTTGATCTTGTTGGGAGCCTTGCCGTATTTCAGCAACGACAGGAGCGCGAGCTTGCGGACCCGATCAAGGCTGTCGTTCGCATCCAGAACGACCACCCGGGTCGACGGTTCCGGTTCGAAATTCAGCTCGGTTCCCTTGAACACCATGTTGGCGCCGAACGCCCCTTTCCCGTTGCCCACCGCGGTCCAGACGTCGCTCTGGCGTCCTCGAAGCGTGGCGACCAGGCTGTCCGGCGACGACCAGATTTTGACCACCGGTTCGCTGCCAACCGCCATTTGTCCCAAACCTGCCAGATCGAGTCGCGTACCGGTGGGTGCATCGGAACGGACGGACACGCTCACGCCTGCGGGACGCAAGGTGTCGTACACATACTGCCAATTGACGTAATCGTAGCGGTAGGCCATGCCACGCGCCATGACAGGAAGCACGAGCCCCTCGCGAACAGGCTGCACGAATTCGATTTCCAGCTTGCTGCTGTGGCCCGACTTCAGCGGAAACAGGCTCAGGTAGTACGAACCGCCACCCCAGGTCTCCAAAAGGGCCGGATCGCGACGCGCACCCACGATCTGGTTGTATTGCTCGCGTGCCTTCCAGCGGTCCATCACGTAGGATGGCACTTTCTGTCCATTCATCCAGAACCACATCCCCGTGACCGCGGCGTCCAAGGGAAGCTCCAGCGCGGAACGCACCTCCAAGCTGTCGACCGGGATCCCTCTCACGATATCGTAGACATAGGTGCCCTTGGCGCAGCTGGTGTCTTTTTTGAGCGCCTGTTCCGGGGTGCAATCGGAAATCCAACGCGTGGTCCTCGTGCCAAGCGAATCGGGAGTCCAGGTCATGGTCGCCCGTGTGCGGACCAAGCCCCCGGAAATCGTCACATCGAGGTCCAACGAATCCAATTTGAGCGAAACCGTGCCGGTCGGGCCGGTCTGCTTGACCGTGCTCGCGGACAGCTGGGTCACATCCCATTGCCCAAAGGAAAGCGAGGCCCAGCCCAGGACGACAAGCGCTGATTTGCGGAGATGGTTCATGCGGGTGCTCCTTCGGTCGCTAACGACTCGGTGCTCGATTCGATGCCGAAAGTCTACATCGAGCGGATTCCCTGGCGCATCAGGTCGGAACGGACTTTGGGGAAAAACGTACTCCGGCTTGAAACACACCCCCC
>JBDKGS010000143.1:0-10876 GCA_039798065.1 Fibrobacterota bacterium
AAGCCACGGTGGTCAACGCCCGCTTCGCCAAGCCGCTTTCCGAATCGCACTACCGCGACATCCTCTCTTCGCACAGCCTGATCGTCACGTTGGAAGACGGAGTCCGCTCGGGCGGCTACGGATCCGCCGTCGCGGAAATCATGGGCGATCTCGATCTGCCGCGCAGGCACATTCTCCTTGGGCACCCGTCCGACCGGTTCGTGGACCATGGAGACAATTCCCGTCTATTCAAAGACATTGGTTTGGATCCGGCGTCGGTCGCCGCGAAGATCCAGAAGGCCCTTGGAGGCACAGCATGAATCGCGACGGCAATGGTGGTGGATACGGCGGCGGAGCTCCTCGGGGCGATCGCGGAGATCGAGGCGGATTCGGTGGCCAAGGTGGCACCGGCGGAAATGGCGGACCCGGCGGCAAGCCCACAGGCAATCTCCCTCCGTGGAAGCTGCGCCCGCGTGGCAACGCCAAGGTGGCCAAGGGCTCCGAAGGTGCGGTTTGGCTGGACGAAGAGCTGAAGGCCGTCGCCGATCTGAAGACCGACAAGGCCCGCGAACGCACCGGACAATATCTGGTCGAAGGGGTCCGAGCCGTCGAGACGATTCTTGACCGCGCCAAGGAAAACCTGGTCGCCATCTACGAGACCGAAGGTCTGGTCTGGAACCGGAGCCTGCTCACCCGTTCGCCCGGAAAGGTGCCCGTACGCACCATTCCCGAACGCGAGATGGAATTGTTGTCGTCGACCAAGACCCAGCAGGGCCTGGTGGCGGTTGCCATTTCCCGCGCCTTGCGCATCAACTGGGACACCGCCAAGCGCGTGACCTTGGTGGACGCCATCCAGGATCCGGGCAACTTGGGCGCCTTGTTCCGCTCCTGCGCGGCCTTTGGCTTTGATGCCGTCGTGCTGGGCAAAGGGACCGTGGACGCCTGGAACCCCCGCGTTGTTCGCGGTTCGTCGGGCCTGATCGCGACGGTGCCTTTCGAGGCCAGCGCGCGACTGGAACAAACCATCGAATTCTTGCGCAACAAGGGCTTCACCATCGTGGGAACCAGTCCCCACGGCAAGGACACCATCGACACCGCCAATCTCAAGCGCAAGGTCGCGCTGGTGGTGGGCAACGAAGGCAAGGGCGCCTCGGCGAACATCCTGGACAAGTGCGACGCCAAGGTCAAGATCCCCATGATCCCCGGCGTCGAATCGTTGAACGTTTCGGTGGCACACGGCATCCTGGCCGCCGGTCTCTTCGGCCGCGAATAACAGATTCTGTCGTCCAAATTCTGTCACTGACGGATCCCGACGCCCGCCGACAAAGCCTGTCGGCGGGCGTTTTTTTTTGATTTCCGCTCCCGGATCTTTATTGAACTGCGCTTTCGGATCCGAAATCGATGCTTGCCCGCCAAAAATCGGAACGCGCAGCGGTCGGGGAATCAGGCTCGGTAGAGCTTCAAAAGCGCCAACCAACCCCAATGCCCGGCGCGAAGCCCCGGAAATCGAACCCCGCGAACACCTCGGTGGGCACCAATTCCAAGAAGAACCGATCCTCGAGGAAATGCGCCCGCACCCGGGCATCGAGGACAAGAAACGGCGAACTGTGGTCGAACGGCAGGATCTTCTGGCTGGCCTCCACCGGCGAGGTCGTCGCGGGATCGAGATAGACTCCGGTCCGATCGATCTTGCCATCGATGACCGCCCAACCGGCACCCGCTCCGTAGAGGAACCCAAACCGCCCCAGCCGCCCAATCTCGTGGACAAATTTTGCCTGAACGGAATAGGTCTTCCAGCTCGTTTCCGGCCCGTCCTGCACCGCCGCCATATCGTTGTTCGCCCAGGCCACCGCCCCCTCGAGCGACATGGTCGGCGCGAACTCCCAAGCATATCCGCCTCGAACGCCGACACCCGCGTTGAACTCGTCCCGGACCCATTCGACGCCGACCGGCAGGTGCGAGCCTACGCTCAACACCTCTGCATCGACCTGCGAGACGGCAGCAAGAAGCAAGGACGCGCAAAGACATTTTCTGTTCATCGGGAAATTCTCCATGCATCAAAAGTGGGGTGTCCCAAAAAAGTAGCAGGAAATACGTCGCCATCCAGCCCGTACTTCACCCCTGACACGGCCTGTCACGTTTGCGCCATGCTCTGCCGCCCTGTTCCAATCCGCCAGCCTTCCGCATTTCGGCTGTCGGGTTGCTCGCCTCCGTTGCGTTCCTGCGATGACCGTCGCCGGGCGATTCATGAATCGCCCCTACCTCATCCGGCCAGCACCCCACCGCCAACCGCGATGTGTCCCGCATTCGGAAACACGCCCACCACGACATTTCCCACCACGCCAATGCCGACAGAAACCGCCAGCGCCCGACCACCACCGGCCCAGGGCGAAGCCCGATGGCCGAGCAACGGCCATCGAACAACGACGGCACCCGACAAAAAACGGCATCGAACAGCGCCGTCGGGGGTCCCCAGGGGGGCGAGTTTCATGGAGGGCCGCCAGCCCGGTCCATTCGCCGAGCAAGGCGAATGGAGGCGAACGCCAGCTGGCGACCCGGAAGCACTCGCCCCCTCTGGGTGCGCGGGTGTCCAGAGGGCCGCCGCACTGCGGCCCTCTGGTCGCTAGGGGTCACGGGGAGGCCCAGGGTTCCCGCATTCGCGCAGCGAATGTGGGATGTTAGCGCCGTCCCCATGCGATAGAAGCACGCAGACGCAGTCTGCAAAAAGACAATACCCGACCGGTAGGTCAAGACCGCCTACGCGAGTCCAGAACAATCGTGATGGGCCCATCATTCACCAGAGACACCTGCATGTCGGCCGCGAACACGCCGCGTCCCACCTTGATGCCCGCCTCTTCCAGTCGCCGACAAAATTTGCCCCACATCGGCTTGGCCAAGGCCGGATCTTCCGACCTTTGGAACCCGGGCCGTCGCCCCCGCGCGCAATCCGCCAGCAGCGTGAACTGCGAGATGCACAGGATCTCGCCACCCGACCCGCGGATGTCCAGGTTCATCTTTCCATCGGCATCCGAAAACACCCGGATCCCCGCCACCTTGTCGGCCAGCCAGACAAGATCCGTCTCGGTGTCGCCCTTCTCCACCCCAAGCAGCACCACGAACCCGCGCGGGATGCGGGCCACTTCCGCTCCATCCACCACCACGCTGGCTTCAAGGCTTCTTTGCAGGACAGCGATCATTTATGGAAATCAAACATCCGCCACGCCCCATCGGGATGGACTAATTTCTCCATCGATGTCACTTTTGCGCCGCATCGCGAACAAATCCCGGATTCTGTCAGGCATGGGCCGGTACCTTCCGGCCCTCTGGATCGTGGCCGCCTTGGCCGTGGACATATTCTGCACCCGCTCCGCGATCGAGGTCTGGCCGCCTCTCAACCGCCGCATCCTGGCCTTCTCCGACCAGCCCGATGGCGGCCGCTCCACATCCAGCGCGGTGCCCACGCCGAACAAACTCCTTCTGCACATGCGGCTGGACACCGGCGTGACCTGGCCCGTGGCCGGAGTCATCTTCTTCCTGGATCGCAAAGGAGTCGATGTTTCGGGGGCTGGCGACCTGGAACTCGAAATCGCCCACACCGACCTCGCCTCGATGACCATTTGCCTGGTGGAGGATCTTCCCGGCTTCACCCGCGACGACCAGTGGCAGACCGCCCGCTACGAATGCATGGACCAGGAGTTGGTCCCCGGAACACCTTCGTACCGCATTCCCCTGGAAAAATTCATCTCGCCTTCGTGGTGGTACTCCACTGCCGGAATCCGTCCGTCCACGTTGGGGCCCGAACGCCGCGAACGGGTGGTCCGTCTGGTCATCCAGACCGGCCCCGGCACCCCGCTGCGCACCGACATCGACCTGCGGATCGCGAGCATCTCGATCGTCCCATCCAACACCTCGCTGCGCCTTCTCATCTGGGGCCTGGCCCTGGCATTGGCGCTGATCCACCTCGCGCTGGTCCAGCTGAAGAACCGAAAACCCAAGGCGACGGATTCCGTCAAACTCCCGCAACCTTCTGCCGACCCCTACTTCCAACCGGTGGAAGCCGTATCGTACGCCGACCGCGAGCGCGAAGCGGTCGTCCAATGCATCGGAAACGATTACGCGGACCCCGAGCTTTCGCTGGAAAAGATCGCACGCGCCACCGGAGTCCCCGCCGACCGGGTGACACAACATGTCAAGATGGCGTCCGGGCTCCTGTTCAAGGCCTATCTCAACAAGGTCCGCTGCGAGGCCGCCCGCAAGCTGCTTCTGGAAACCGACCTGCCCATCGCCGAAGTCAGCCAGCGCGTGGGGTACAGCAACACGCCGCACTTCAACCGCGTATTCAAGGAACTGTTCGACACCACGCCAACCGCCCTGCGCGGCGGTCCGCAGTCCGAGACGGATTCCGTCAAGCCCGAGGAATAGGGTTCCCTGGCCGCTCCCCCGCCCGCCGAATTCTGTCCGCTTGTCGGGGGACCCGGTGCTATCGCGCTTCGCGCGACGGAGCCTCCACGTCGGCCCACCCGTCGGAATCCGTCGCAGGGGCCACGCGGGGGTCTCCGCCCGTTCGGGTCACGCCCCGGTGCGGCGTAAACGACGAAGGGCCGGGAATCGATTCCCAGCCCTTCTCACTCATTACTCGCGACAGGGATCGAACCTGTGACCCACGATTTAGGAAACCGTTGCTCTATCCAACTGAGCTACGCAAGCAACCGACGCTTTCCGACGATTCCGCCACGTTGACAGCGAAACCGAGGATGGCGCGAGAACCTCAATGTAACTCCGTCGGAGCTTCCAGAGTAGAGGGCCTGTCATGACCAAGCCACAGCATCCTTCCGACCGCCCGCCCGGGCGAGGGCAAGCCACGACGACCGTCGAGCTCCTGACAAAAAACGCCGCACCGGCCTCCAAACCATCAAGCGGATTCCGGCTTTCTTCCCTATTCTCTTACCATGACTTCGGGCTTCGGGCGTTCATCCGGACCACACTCTCTGTTGCACCCAAACGAGAAAAAGGGGTAGAATGCACACTAACATGCCCCTTCATGCCAATGAATTGCCATTTTTCGGCGTCTCTCATGAACCGGAACCTCTCGACGCGATGAGGCCGACCCGCATCGCATTGCCTTTGCTGGCGGCTGGATTCATGCTCGCACCCTCCCTGGCGCGAGCGCAGTCGCGGCGTTCCTCCCTGCAAGCAGGGATCGACCTGATCCAGAAAGGTCGCGAATCCGAAGCGCTTTCCGTGTTCCGGAAATTGTCCGATGCCGACCCCAAGTTCATGGAAGCCTGGAACAACCGCGCCGCCCTCGAAGCCTCGAAAGGAGACATCGAGGCCGCCCAGGTCTCGTTGCAAAAGGCCCTGGCGGCACACCCCGACATTTCGGTGGTGACCCGCAACCTGGAAAAAGTCCGTTCCCGCTTGGCGCGCCTGGCCTACGACAGCGCCTTCGGAACGCCTTCGACCTTGCCTCCGCTGGTGCTGGACCTGCAACGCGAGCCCATGCGACTGGCACTGGACACGGCCTCGCAACGCCAACGCGACAGCCTGGCCAAGGTCCTCGCGCAGGTGCGCAGCGCAGCTCGACAGGATCTGACACGCATGGACTCGGTGGTTTCCGGTCGCGACGCGGAAATCCGCCGTCTGCGCACCGAACTGGAACGCACCAACGGCTCGCTCGCCTCGGCCCTGCAGCAAACCCAGGAGTTGCGCATGGCCGCAGCCTCCACGACGGTTTCCCCCAGGCCCGACGCACCCGTGGCCCAGGAAATCGCAGCGGCCCCCGCGCCTTCGGTGCCGGAAATCGTCGCCGCCGCAGATCCCGTCCGCACCTCGCCTGCCGAGCCAAAAATCGTCAAAGCCCCGCTCGCCAAGTCCGAACCGCCTTCCCCGACGAAACCAAAGCCGAAGGCTCCCGCCAAGGCCCCCGAAACATCCGCCGCGGTTCTCGCCGCGATGCAAGGCTGGGCGCAAGCCTGGTCGGCGCAGGATGTCGACCAATATCTGTCCTACTACTCCACACGCTTCGTCCCACCGGGCCAACCCAACCGCGAGGCTTGGGAAGCGTCGCGCCGCGCGCGCATCACCGCTCCAAAATCCATCCGGGTCGAGATCGTTTCGCCGAAGATCCGGATGCTCAAGGGACACCAGGCCGAAGTGGTGTACCGCCAGTCCTACCAGACCGAAGAAACCCGACTCACCTCCCGCAAGCATCTGGTGCTTGCCTGGGAACAAGGTGTGTGGAGGATCTTCGCGGAGAAGGAGGCACGATGATGCGTCGCCCCATCCGTAGAGCCCTGTTTTTCACGGCTTTGAGTTTCGTCGGTGGTGTGCTCGCCTCCGACCACCACAAGAGTAAGTACAAGTCCGACTCCCCCGAGTCGCTCCTGGTGCGCACGCTCGACGCCATCCGTGCAGAACGCCTGGACCTCGCCTTGTCAAGTTCTGACTCGCTCGTCAAACGCCAGCCCGATTTCCGTCTTGCCCAATTGGTGCGCGGCGACATCCTGCTTGCCCAGAGTGGACGTCTCGAAAAATTCGGCGGGCCCCGTTCCAAGGATCCTCGTGCCGGTGGCATGCGCGACGAAGCCAAGGTTCGGATGAGCCGCTACGCTTCGGAACCTCCCGCCGACCAGCTCCCCCTGAACCTTCTGCAGCCCCCGGCCGATGCCACCGCCATTTTGGTGGTGGATTCGAAGGCGAGTCGGCTGTACGTGTTCCAACTGCAAGACGGCCGCTGGAAGCTCTCGGGAGACCATTACGTGTCCATCGGACTCAAAGGATTCGACAAACAGGTCGAAGGCGACCAGCGCACCCCCCTGGGGGTCTACAGCGCGGTGGGGCGCATCGATCCAAAGAAACTCGATCCGTACTACGGCATTTCGGCCTGGCCATTGGACTACCCCAACGAGTGGGACCAACAACAGGGCCGCAAGGGCCATGGCATCTGGATCCACGGCACCCCGCTGGACACCTACTCCCGCCCGCCGCGCGCCTCCAACGGTTGCGTGGTTCTGGCCAACGAAGACTTGCGAACCCTCGAGCCCGTGCTCGCCACCGGAAAGACCCGCGTCCTGGTGACGGATTCTGTCCAATGGGCGCCCAACGCCGAAGTGGAAAACCTGCGCAAGTCCGTGGCCGGAGCCCTGGAATCCTGGCGCAGCGACTGGTCCACCAACGACATGGACAAATATCTGTCCCACTACTCCGACGAGTTCCGCATCGGCAAGATCGATCTGGAAACCTGGGAGCGCGACAAACGGCGCGTGGCGGCGGGGAAAAAGTGGATCAAGGTCACCACCAACGACATCTCCATCTTCCTGGTTCCTGGACAAACGGACCTTGCCGTGGTCGATTTCGACCAGGACTACAAGTCGAGCAATCTGGAAAACCACATGCGCAAGCGCCAGTACTGGCAGCGCGAATCCGACGGTTGGAAAATCCTCTTCGAAGGCACTCCCAAGAGCTGATCGGCCGCGATTCGGGAATTCTTCACGGAACCGGGACGCCCGGTTCCGTTTTTTGTTGGCGGAAAAGCGGTGCTCCCAGATCAAAATCCGACTTCCCTCTCGAAGTCCAAATTGGCACGTCGTTTGATTTATCCATCGTACAACCGCGATATGCGGGAAACAGACCGTGGGCGGTGGGAATGGAACGGGGCCCTGCCGGACACAGGAACGGAGCGAGGATTTTCCTTGCTCCGTTTTTTGTTTGGATTGTATATTCATACAAATCATATCTGTTTACAAGGTATAAGCGAGTGATCGCTGACTCCTCCGAGGACATCCATGAGCATCTCCATCCGCGACGTGAACAAGACCTTCGGCGCCTTCCAGGCCTTGAAAAACGTCTCCCTGGAAATCCCCGACGGTGAGCTGGTGGCCCTGCTTGGACCCTCGGGAGGCGGCAAGACCACCTTGTTGCGCTCCATCGCCGGCCTGGAAACCCCCGACTCCGGACAGATTCTGTTTGGCGGACGCGATGCCACCGAGTCCAAGCCCCAGGACCGCGGCGTGGGGTTCGTGTTCCAGCACTATGCGCTGTTCCGTCACATGACGGTTTTTGAAAACATCGCCTTCGGGTTGCGCGTGAAGCCAAAGGCCGAACGTCCCGCCGACGACGAGATCCGCTCCCGCGTGAACGAACTGCTCAAGCTCATCCAGCTCGATTGGATCGCCGATCGCTTCCCCGACCAGCTTTCGGGTGGCCAACGCCAGCGCGTGGCCCTGGCTCGCGCCCTGGCGCCGCGCCCCACGTTCCTGCTTCTGGACGAACCCTTCGGCGCTCTGGACACCAAGGTTCGCAAGGAACTGCGCCGCTGGCTGCGACAGTTGCACGACGAGATGAAAATGACGTCGGTTTTTGTCACCCACGACCAGGAAGAAGCCCTGGAACTCGCCGACCGGGTGGTGGTGATGATGGAAGGGCGGGTGGCCCAGGCCGGAACACCCGACGAAGTCTACGACCGCCCCGCCAGCCCCGCCGTCTACCAGTTTTTGGGCGATGTGAACCTGTTCCACGGACGTGTGGCCAGTGGCGGGTTCCTGCACAATCCAGCCCTTCCGGAATCCGGCGATGGGGTCACGGCTTTCGTGCGCCCCCACGAGTTGGAGGTCGATCGCTACCCCGCCTCGGAATCGGCCATTCCCGCCGTCCTTTTGCACGCCTACGCGCTGGGCCCCAAAGTGCGGCTGGAACTGCGCAACAAGGACAGCCACGAACTGCTGGAAGCCGAACTGACACGCGACCGGCACCGCAATCTGGGCTTGGCCGCCGGTGACAACGTCTGGGTCACTCCCAAATCGCTGCGCCTGTTCCGCGACGGGGAAGAAGTCGCGATCTAGCCCCCCCCCCTGGATGCCCCGTGAACGCTTTCTGACCACGAGTTCGCAGTCAGGATTCGACAAGCATCTGTCAAAACCTGTCATATAAGCTATCGTCTGTGGAGATGCACAGGCTCCTACGTCCAGCGATTCCCTGGACCACGCGCGCCCACCTCCATGGATCCGCCATCCAATTCGGTCCGTTCCGGTCGCGTCACCGTGCGCAAAGGGCCGTGCGAAAGCCGATCTTGCGCCGAAAACAGGGCTTTTGCCGATTTTTGACGCTCTTTCTGCGACATCCTGTTTTCTCCTTTGCCTCTTGGACCGAAAATGGGCACAATGGGCATTACCAGTGATTCGACAGGACTCCTACTACTGCAAACATTGCGGGAAGATCGTCCCGCCCGAAGGGGTGTACTGCAAGAACTGCGGTCTCCCGATGGGTCCGTCGTTCCGTGAAGAAACCGGCGAACGTCGCCGCGGACGCAGCCCTGTCCTGCTCTCCGGGGCCGAACGCTATTCGGTGGCCGAACGGCTTTGGACTTCCGATCGCGCCTCGGTGGAACTCGCCCGCGACCTCCGATTGGGTCGCCAGGTCCTGATCCGCCGGCCAGGCTCGGCCATCATGGCCAGCCCCGACGGTCTTTCTGCCTTCCTGCGTGCCCTTCGCACTTCGGCGCGCCTGCGCCATCCCGGCATCGCCGCGGTTTTCGAGGAAGGCTCCGACAAGGACGGCCCCTACGCGGTCATCGAATTCGTCGAAGGCCAAAGCCTGCGCGACCGCATGGAAAAAGAAGGGCGCATCGGGCTGCAGGAGGTTCTGCGACTGGGCGTGGACATCGCCGACGCACTCGTCTATTCGCACGAACAAGGCGTGGTTCACGGAAACCTGACACCCTCCCGTGTGTTGCTCGACAGCCAAGGCCGTCCGCGCATCCATTCGTTCGTGCGCATCGAAATCCCGGAGCTCCCGCTTCGCCGCGGGGAATTCGACGCTCCCGACATCCAACCGCTCACTCCGCAGGTGTCCGACGACATCTTTTCGCTGGGCATGCTGCTTCGCGCTTGCCTGCTGGGCGTGCCCGGCCCCGCCGACGACCCGGCAATTCCTGTCTCGTTGCGCGAGATCCTTTCGGGTGCATTGGCGTTGTCGTCGTCCGACCGCTGGCGCAGCATGGAAGAAATGCGCGACGCGCTTTCCGCCGTGGGCGGCCGCCGTCTCAAAGCCCGCGATGGACGCTGCCCCGAATGCGGCGTGCTGGACGCCGACGACCATCCTTTCTGCGGAAATTGCGGTTCCGATCTTCGCGACCTGTTCCGCACCTGCGACTCGTGCGGGCACCGCCAGCACCAGCGCCACGTGGTCTGCGGGCAGTGCGGCGCTGGATTGGACAATCAAGGCAAGCTCGCTCTCGAGCAAGTCTTCCTGGCGCTCTTGGCGGGCGCCTGGGACAGCGTGGCGCGCGAGATCCAACGCCTGCGCCTACTGGGGTCCGAATTCGAAACCTCCGACGCCGAACATGGCGCCGGCGTGCTCCTGAAGGTGAGCCATCTGCTGGAAGAAACCTGGCGCCAAGGCCGCTGGGAGACCGTGCAGATCGCTCTTCCTCTGGTGGGCGAAGTGGCGCGCACCTTGGGAATTTTGCCTCCGGCCGTGTACAAGCGCCTGGCCGAAAACCTGGGCTCGTGCACAAGACTTGTCGCCGAGGCTTCGGAACTGGCGCGCGAACGGAAATTGTCGATGGCCCAGATGCGCATCCAGCGCTGCCGGGAATTGGCACCGGTGTTGCCGCGCAACGCCGAGGACGTCGCCACCTGGATCGGTTCCATGGTAGGATGGTTCGAAGAACGATTGGGCGAAGCCAAGGTGCTGGCCGACCAAGGCAAGATCGACGAAGCGAGGACGCGGGTGAAGATGGCGATGGAATACATTCACAAGGACGATCCGTTGGTCGCACGCGCGCAAAGCGTCTTCCAGCGCAAACCTGCCAACCGGGAGTCGGCGATATGAAGATGGTCTGCCCCTTCTGTCATCGCCGCATCGATGGCGACTCCACCTACTGCATGTTCTGCGGCGA
>JBDKGS010000144.1:0-10819 GCA_039798065.1 Fibrobacterota bacterium
TTCGAAGACCTCCGTCGGATGCAGGATGTCGGCGTAGACCTCGATTCCCTCTTCCGTGGTGGCGCGGGCCAACAGGCTGGTGTGGTGCTGCACGAAGGCCAGATCGGCTTTCGATCCGGGCTCGGTTTCCTTGGACCAGGCCAGGCCGCCGTCGAAGTAGATGTTGAACTTCAATCCGCCCACGTTGACGCCATCGCCGGCGCGGCGCGAGGGCGCTGCGGGCTTGGAATCGAGCGCGTCGAAATCGACCGCTTCCTGGGCGCACAAGAGGGAGGTGGCGGCAAGAAGGCCGCGACACGCTCGGAGAGGGATCGACATTTTATGTCCTGCTTGATCGGTGGTGTGGTTCGTTTCGAGAAAACGGGCCGTTGCCTTCAGCGTCGCGGCCGTGCGATCGAGCCGTCTGGCCCCAGACCTACCCCCACGGCCTTCGCGCCTGGACGCCCCAAGGCGTCGACCGTCGCGGAAGCGGTGGGCACGCCTCTAGGCGTCGAGGCGGCGACACCTGCTACAGATTTTGTCGTGAAGCTTCCCGTGGCCCAGTAATTGGCCATTCCGGTGGGGTAATAGCCTTGGAAACGGAAGAAGTATTTGGTGTTGGCGGCCAGGCCGCTCACGTTCAAGGTGCCGCTGCCACGAGAGGAAACGTTCATTTTCGTCACCGTCGAGCGGGTCGTGTCGGAGGTGGAAGCGAACGCCGTGGTGGTGTAGTAGAACCGAAACGTCCCGTTGCGATAGCCCTCGGAATAGGTCAGAGCCGCCGAGTTCGCCGTGGTGGTGATGGCCGACACGGTCACCATGTTGCGACCTCTGCTAGCACCCGAGACCACATCCAACTGCGCCGAGGCAGGGATGGCCGCGATGAGGAACACGATGGCGCTCAGGATTGCATTGCGTGTTGGTCGGCAACGAATCGTCATTGGCAGAATCCTTTGTCATGAGTTTTGTGAAAATCGGGTGGATCGATGACCTGGCGATGAATGCCCAATGGCACTCCAAAGCCGATGAAACTCTTTCCGGCCTTAAGACCAGAACTCACGCACCTTCTCTGTCCCCCAAAAATCACCGCGGGAACCACGGATGATTTTGGGAGATCGGCTTTCCATGCCCATTGCACAGAAAGGTTTCAGGTGAGTTGCGTTTGGAAGACTGGATGCGAATGTACGGGTCGGTGACGCAACGCGAAGGCGGATTGAAAATCGCGCATTGTGCAAACACCAACGCGAACTCCGTTAATCCAGTATTCATGCGCGTTTTTCGTCGGTAAATACCGCGAACGGTTTCTTTAGAGTCCACAAGCGTTTTGGAGGGAGCTCACGCAGGGCTGCCATCCACACTCAGGTGCCCAGCAACACTCCCGCGCTCACCAAGGCTTTGCGAACAAGCGAGCTCACCGATTTCCGTGCCAGATCGCCCAAAGGCACCAGCTCCCAATCGGGTGGCGGACAGATATTGGCGGCTCTTGCCACGAAAACCCGCCAGACCACTTTGTGATGGGTGATCGAGTGACGAATTTCCCCACAGGAATCGGGAGTCTCGAGCCAGACCGCCTCGGTGAGATTCGGGGGCACCAACAGCCCTCGCAGCAATTCATCGGGACGCGAGGGGCGCAGGTACACCCCATCCCGATGGCTCGCGACGACCACATCGCGCACGACCTCCACCACGCTCGGACGAGCCTTCTTCGCGGGGAACCGCTCCGGGTCACCTTGGGCGCAGGCCTTGCACGAATCCGCCAGCGGACAGATTCCGCACTTGGGGTTGCGCGGCAGGCAAACCATCGCTCCCAGCTCCATGGTGGCTTCGTTGATTTCGGCGGCGTCGCCGCGCGCCACCCAATCCGTGGCAAGCGCCTCCAACCGTCTTTTTCCGGCCCCATTGCGCAGATCCTGTCCCAGCGCATGAACTCTGGAAAGAACCCGCAAGACGTTTCCGTCGATCATGGCGACCCGCTGCCCGAAGCACAGGCTCGCCAATGCAGCAGCCGTGTAGGGACCAACCCCGGGAAGCGCCAGGACACCGACGTGGTCGGCGGGCCAATCCCTTTTCGCCACCGCCTTGGCGGCCTTGTGGAGATTGCGCGCGCGGCTGTAGTAGCCAAGCCCCGCCCACGCACCAAGCACGACATCTTCCTGCGCGTCGGCCAGATCCCGAGGCGACGGAAATTGTCGCATCCAATCCAGGAACCTCGGCACAACCACTTCCAGGCGCGTCTGTTGGCTCATGACCTCGCTCACCAGGGTCTTCCATGGATCGCGAGCCACGCCACGCGGCGTACGCCAAGGCAGGTCGCGGCGATGGACAGCGAACCATTCGACGAGGGATGGGGGCGCTGCGATGGAGATCGGTTCGGTCACCGCCGCAATCTAGGGAATTCGCCCGGCCTTCGCCATCGGCTGATTGGCCGTCAGACCAGAATCCGTCCACCCGCAAGCGAAGGAACCGCTTTGGTGGAAGCATACTCGCGGTGGAACAGGCCATTCCAGGAGTCGGCACAACGTGTTCGCGCGGCTGGCTCCACGCGATCCGAAGGCTCCCAGGGAAGATCGAGGGCGGCGTGTCCGAATTCGCGCAATCCTTCGCATACCACATCGTCGCGGCGCAGATTCGCGAAGAGGTCGGCCACCGATTCCTGCTGGTCGTGCCGCCATCCGCAGAACACGCTCCAGGCACACGCCCTGGCACCCACTTGCGGGTCGCCAGCCAATGACAGAAATTGCACTTCCGCGTGCGTTTCATGCCCACCCAACCATTGAGTCTTGGCCATGACGAATCGGGCATGCGAGTTCTTCGGGAAGCTTTCCGAACAGGCGAAGGCGCGCGACAACCCCTTCACCGCATCGCCGCGTTGCAAGGCGCATTCGGCGCGCAATACCTGCACCGCCGGTGAGCGAAGCGCCTTGTGATCCAGCCCTTGCACCAACGCTTCGGCAACCGCCGAGCGGTCCATGGCCAATTCCGTTCGCGCCAATTCCAAAAGCACTTCGGGGTGGTCGGGCTCCCAAGGCAGCAGAGCCTGGAAGATGTCGTGGGCATGGGTGTGGAATCCAGCGCGGAGAGCCCGTCGGCCACCTTCGAAGGCGGCTTCGGCACCCGGAAGATGCCACGTGGAGGACTCCTGCGCAGCGCGGGTGGGAGTTGCGATGTCTGGGATCGGCGAGATCATGGTCAAACCGTAAATCAAAGGTCGGACCAATCGGTTCGAGAGCCTTTCGGAGGGTTCGGCACCGGTTGGATGGGTAGGGATTGCCGGGGGAGGCAACCTTGTCTTGGACAGTACCCGATTTGCCGGATGCCCCGGGGGACATTCCGGCAAAGGGTCACTTCACGAAGGCGCCACGCTGGATGAAACCGTTAGGCAGATGGACTTCCAGCCAACGCAACCCCAATTCATGCGTCGATCGCTGATGCACGAACTGGTCGAGACGCAGAGTTTGCGTGGATCCGTTGGCCTCGCGCACTTTCACAACCGATGTTGGAAAGCGCAATGCCAATTCCCGTAGATTGCCAAGTACAGACGCATGACGGGAGACGGCAGGCTTCACGCCCACGGAGGAAGGCTGGCGGATCACCGAATCGTCGACTTGGAGGAGCCGGATGGTTGTGGAGACGAAGCTACTGCCAAGAGCATGGTACCTATTTCGACCGGTTGTGCAAAGGCTAGAATCCAAGCCTCCAGAAAGCCGAGTCTTGGAATGGTATCCCCTGAAGTGATCGGCCATCATACGGAACGATGACGTGTCATTCTGAATCTGGAACCCTCCCAAATCCTGTCCAAATCCATCCGTCCAGAAACCCGCCGACAGATCCTTGCACATCTCGTCCACGGGCTTCGGAAGCACTTCGGCGGTCCGCCAATTCCATCGCAAGGCCAAGTCTGATATCGAATCTTTTCCGTCTCTGGTTCGGACTTCCTTCACCTTGGCCCGCATCCAATCCCCGGAATCTGTCAACGACTCCTGGAATGTCCAACGAACCAACTCCATCGCGGTGGATCGATCCGGAATCGTGTCGTAAGGGTAAGGGATGGCGGAATAATGAATGGAATTCTTCACCTGTTCCCACACATAGACCTTTCCTTCTTTGGGAACGAAGGATGTTCGCCCCAACAACTCCTTGGTAGACAGAATCTGCTGACCATCCTTGGAGATCAGCATAAAACGTATCGGCGCAAAACATCCACTCACCCAGCCAAAATGGGGATCCCATCGCAGATTCTGCAGCACTCCAATCCTGCCACCAAAGCTTCGCGAGACGAGATAGTTATACTCGTTCTCAACCAAAGAACCAGTCGAATCCCTGATGCCAGCAGTCCACCCATCCCCCCATGTGTGCAATGGGTCCAAGGGCGAATTCCGTTCTTCCACCGAATCGTACGGCCTGGGTTCGAAGGGCAATAGCGCCGACCCTCGAATCCATCGGGCCTTGCCCGTGGCCGAAAACTCCTCCAGAATGGCGGTGTCGGAAGTATCCAAACCATTCTCTTTCATGGCTGTGTCAACGAATCGAATTTTCCACAGCATTCCGTTTTCTGTGCTGGAAATCGTCGAATCGATAACCGAAGCAGAAAGCACACCCCAGTCGTATCGATGGCAAACAGGCGATCCAGGCTCAAAGCCCGCATCGCAATACGTTTCTTGTCGCGCCCACTCCCACGACGCCCCCATGTGGAATGGGCTGGCGAAGATCGATGCCGCGGCGATTACGAGGAAGAGTGTATGGCGCATGGGGGGTACCTCGGGCAGAGGGCGACAAAATCTGCGATGACAACTTTGGGTCGCGGATGGGTTTGGATGGGTTCGCGTTCCGTTGAAGGACTACCCGACTTAAAGAACCATGGAACCTCGCCAGACCGATCCATCAGGTAATTGCACTTCCAGCCAGCGCAGCCCCAATCTTGGTGCCGCACGTCGCTCGGTAAGTTGATCCAGTCGCATGGTTTGCGCCGCGCCCTTTGCGTCGTGCACAATCACGGAGGCGGATGGATATCGCGAGGCCAAGGCGCACAAATCGCCAATTCCTGTCACACGTCGCGCAGCGCGGATTTTGATGCCGGTGGACGAAGGCTGGCGGATGACGGAATCGTCGACTTGGAGAAGGCGGATGATCGTAGATTCTGAGCTACCGCCATAATCACCATGGTGCCCGATGAGACGGGTTCTGCAAACGCTTGAATCCAAGCCACCCGAAAGCCGGGTCCAGGAATGGTACCCCCTGTAGTACTCGCTGATCACCGTTACATGAGAGGTGTCATGCAGAACTTGGAAACCTCCCAAATTCTGTCCGAATCCATCTGTCCAGAATCCCGCCGACAGATCCTTGCACATCTCGTCCATGGGCTTCGGGAGCACTTCGACAGTCCGCCAATTCCATCGCAATGCCAAATCTGAAGTCGAATCCTTTCCGTCTCTGGTTCTGACTTCCTTCACCTTGGCGCGCATCCAATCCCCGGAATCTGTCAACGACTCCTGAAATGTCCAGCGAACCAACTCCACCGACCTGGAGTTTTTGGGATCAGGACCGGCAGGATAGAGGACACTGTTCGAACTCTTCACCTCTTCCCAAAGGAAGACCTTGCTAGGCAGAGGAATCTGGGCAGATCTACCAAACAAATCCTTGGTATCCGGTGCAGCTCGACCATCCTTGAAAGCCAGCGTAAAACGCATGTGTCCAAAACTTCCACTCACCCAACCAAAATGCGAATCCCATCGTAGGGAATGCATCCAATCCAAACGCTTCTCATAGTTAAGCCAGATGTATTCTGACTCGTTCTGAACCAGGGAACCGGTCGAGTCCAAAATACCGGCAGTCCACCCATCGCCCCATGGATGTGATGGATCCAGGGGAGCAGTCCGTTCTTCCAACGAGTCGTACGGCCTGGGCTCCAAAGGAAGGAACGCGGACCCGCGAATCCATCTAGCCTTACCAGTTGCCGAAAATTGCTCCAGAATGGCGGTGTCGGCGGTATCCCCCCACGTCCTCATGAGGGTGTCGACGAGCCGAATTTTCCACAGCGTTCCGCTTCCCGTGCTGGAAATCATCGAATCGATTACTGAAGCAGAAAGTGCACCCATGTCGTATCGATCGCAAACAAGAGGTCCAGATGCAAGGTTCACTGAGCAACGCGTTTCTTGTCGCACCCATTCCCACGACGCCCCCATGTGGAAAGGGCTGGCGAACACCGATGTCGCGGCGATGACGAGGAAGAGTGGATGGCGCATGGGGGCTACCTAGGGCAGAGGGCGACAAAATCTGCGATGACAACTTTGGGTCGCGGATGGGTTTGGTTGGGTTCACGCTTGCGTTCGGCAATCCATCAGAATCCGACGGCATTCCTGTTTCGGACAAAATACGCGCGAAACCAGGTCGACGACCGTGCATCTTTCGTAGCACGGGTTCGTCGCGCCAGCCAACCCGCAGGGCCGCCGTAGGCATGGTGCCATGGTTGTCGTAGGGGCAATTCACGAATTGCCCCGTAACACCGCAGGCATGGCACCGACCAGCGGGTAGCCCGTCCTGCCCTGAGCAAGCGAAGCGCGTCGAAGGGAGGGTGGCGACCCCGGATCGCATTGACATTTAGCGTTGTAGGGGCGATTCATGAATCGCCCTACGTTGGTTGGCCCATGCAATCCGGGGTGGCGCCCAATATCTGTCATCCAGTAACGAAATGCGCCCCAGACAGATTTTGTCTGAGGCGCGTCATTTCCTGTCAAGTGAACTACATAATCAATCGTCTGCGTGCGCCCGCACGTCGGTGTCCACCGCTTCGTGCACCGAAGCCGCGGAAGCCATTCCGAACCGCACCTTGAGCTTGGCCACGAAGGTGTAGTACGAGTAGTACAGCACCGGCGTGACGACCAGCACGAGCGCGGTGTTGAACAACAGGCCCCAGAAGATGGCCCACGCCAACGGCGCCCACATGCCCGAGCTCTGCGACTTGGCCACGATGCCCATGTTGACCCAGTCGATGCCCACACCGGTGGCCATGGGAAGCAGTCCGATCATGGCCGTGATGGCCGTGAGCATGACCGGGCGCAAGCGCGTCTTGCCGCCTTCGATGGCGACTTCGCGCAACGGCCTGCCTTCGGAGCGCAGGTGGTTCATGAAGTCGATGAGCACGATGCCGTTTTTCGCGACAACGCCGGCGAGGGCGATGATGCCAACTCCTGTCATGATGATGGACATCTGGGTGCGCACGATCACCAAGCCCCAGAACACGCCGCCCAGCGCCAGGAACACGCCCAGCAAGATCAGGAGAGGTTGGAAGAGCGAGTTGAACTGCATCACCATGGTGAAGAACACCAGCGCCATGGCGATGAACAGGGCCTTGAACATGAACTTCTGCGTGTCTTCCTGTTCCTTGGCTCCGGTTCCCCCGTGGATCGAGTAGCCGTTGGGAAGCTCCAAGCTCTTGACAATTTCCGTCGCCTTGGCCTTGGGACCGGTTTCGTCGCGCTGGCCCGGAGCCAGCTCGGCGGTCACCTGCACGGTACGCACGCGGTTGAGGCGGTTGATGGACGCCAGGCCCGCTTCCTGCGTGAACTTGGCCACCGAAGTCAACGGGATCATCGCGCCTTCGTGCGGAATGGTGATCTTGTCCAGCGAGCTGAAATTCTCGCGGGTTGCCGCATCCATGCGCACCATGATCTTGTGCTCGTCCTTGCCCACGCGGTACTTGCCGGCTTCCAAGCCGTACATGGAACCGCGCACCGCCATGGCCACTTCCGACGACCCGACACCGAAGCGCTTGGCCTGCTCGCGATCCACGTCGATGCGGATCTCGGGCTGCGCCGGATTGTAGTCGGTGGTCACGTTGGTGAGTTCGGGAATGAGCTTGAGGCGCGCCGCGACAGAATCCGCGTACTTGCCCAGAGTGGAAAAGTCGTCGCCCTGCACCAATAGCTCGACGGGCTTGCCCTGCGGAGGCCCGTTCTGCTGCTCCTTGACCTTCACGTTCCAACCCGGAAGCAAACCCGTGAGGTTCTTTTCCATCCAGGCCTGGCTGGTCCAGGAATCGACCTTGCGGTGTTCGAAGCGCGCGAACTTCACGTCGATGTAGGCCTTGTTGGGCTCGGACTGCCCGCCGCCGAAGTTGTTGTCGGACTTGCCTTTTCCGACCACCACCGACACCGAAGCGATGTCGGCTTCGGTCTTGGGCATTTTCATGGCCGCGTCCTGCAACTTCACGATGGCGGCTTCGGTCTTGTAGATGTCCAGGCCAAGAGGCCCTTCGATTTCGACGGCCACGACTTCGGGTTCCGACTTGGGGAAGAAAGCAACGCCCTTGCCCAGGAACCAATACCCGACAAAACTTGACAGCACGAACATCACGCACAGGAGCAGCATGAGCAACGGCCGGTGGAGCCAGCTTTCCAGGGTCTTTCCGTAGAACCCCTTGAAGCGCATGAACAGACCGCCGCCTTCGTCGTCGTGGTGTTCAGGGTTGTTGTCCATGAACAACGACGCGAACACCGGATTGAAGATGAAGGCCACGAACAGCGATCCCGCCAAGGTCACCGAGACAGTTATTGGCAGGTACTTCATGAAGTTGCCCATGATGCCGGGCATCCAAAGGATGGGGATGAACGCCGACACGGTGGTGAGCGTGGCGGTGGCCACCGGAAGCGTCACTTCCTTGGTGCCGTCGATGGCCGCCTGCGCGCGCGACTTGCCCATGGACAGGTGCCGGTAGATGTTTTCCACCACCACGATGCCGTCGTCGACCAGCATGCCAAGCCCCAGCACCAGCGCGAAGAGCACCACCATGTTCAGGGTGATCCCCGACATCTGCAGCACGATGAGCCCGATGCCCATGGAGAACGGAATGGCCGTGGAGATGAAGAACGAGTTGCGGAATCCCAGGAAGAACGTGAGGATGCCGATCACCAGGAACAGGCCCGTGATGATGTGGTTGGTGAGCTCGGTCACCGACTCGCGGATCTCGATGGACTGGTCGAAGGAGTAGTCGGCGCTGGTGCCCTGGGGCCAATCGACCGACATTTCCTCGACAACCACCTTCGCGTCGTCGATGATGCGGATGATGTTTTCACCGGTGCGCTTGGTGACAGTAATTGCCAACGACGGCTTGCCGTCGAGCTTGGCGATGGAGCTGCGGTCGCGCGACCAGCCGAACTTCACGGTGCCCAGATCGCGGACACGCACCACCTTGGATCCTTCGGCGCGCACGACCACGTCGCCGAACGCGTCGGGGTCCTTGATCTCGCCGGTCATCTTGATGGAGAAGCTGTTGCCGCCGGCCTTGAGCGAACCACCGGGAATGTTGCGGTGCTGGGCCGAGATGGCCCCCGCGACGTCGCGCAACGGAATGTTGTAGGCGGAGAGCTTGGCGGGATCGATGTCGATCGCGATCTCCTTGTCCTGCTTGCCGGTCACCTTGGCTTCCAGCACGCCAGGAACCGTCGAGATCCGCTCGCGCAGATTCTCGGCCACCTGCTCCAACCGATCCATGTCGTAATCGGCGGTGAGCGAGATGATGAACACGGGAATGTTCGAGAAGTTCAGCTCCTGCACCAAGGGGTCTTCGGCGTCGGAGGGAAGGTCCCCCTTGGCCATTTCGACCTTGTCCTTCACGCGGCGCAGAGCGGTCTCCACATCGACGTCGGTGTTGAATTCAACCTGGATGGCCGAGACCGATTCCAGCGATTGGCTGGTGATCTTCTTCACGCCATCCACGCCGTCGAGCTTGTCCTCGATCTTCTCGGTGACGAGCTTCTCGATGTCCTGCGGCGACGCGCCGGGATAGATGGTGTTCACGAAGATCAAGGGGATCTTGATTTCCGGGAACGATTCGCGCGGAAGCGATTTGTAGGCGAGCCCGCCGGCCAACAGCATCAAGGCCGCCAGGACCATGATGGTGACCGGATTCTTTACGGCAAATTTTGTCATGAGCGGACTACTCCTTGACCCGGGTTCCTTCCGACACGCGGAAGGCACCTTGCACGATGAGCTTGTCGCCGACCTTGAGTCCGGAGCGGACCAGCACGGAATCGCCTTGGGCGGAACCGAGTTCGACTTCGACCAAGCTGGCCTTGCCGTCCTTCACGATGGCCGCACGCACGCCGTTTTCCTGGCGCAGCAGCGCGGCGGAACTCACCACCACGGCCGACGTGTACTTCTTGCGAAGAAGGCGTGCACGCCCCACCATGCCGGGACGAAGCTTGCCGCCCACGTTGGAGACGATCACCTTGGCGCCGATGGTGCGGTTGCGCACGTCGGCGGCGAGATCGACCGACGAGACGTTGCCCTTGTAGACCTGGTTGGGTTCGTCGAGCTGGTAGAACTCCACCGGCACGCCCACCTTGAGTTCGCGCGCTTCGTTTTCGGGCACCGTGAAATTGGCTTCCAAACGGTCGTTGCGCACCAGACGCAGAGTAGGTGTTCCGGGGCCCACCGACTCCCAGCGGTTGATCATGCGCGTGGCCACCACGCCGGAAAACGGCGCCAGACAACGGCTGTCATCCCATTGCTTCTTGGCGGCCAAGGCCTGCGCCTCGGCGCCCTTGCCCTGCGCGATCAGTCCCGCGTATTGCGCCTTCACGCCGTCGAGCGCGGCCTTGCCCAGCGAACCGGCATCCACGTTCGCCTTGGTGCGGTCCAATTCGCCCTTGGCGGCGTCCTGCGCGGCCTTGTTGGCTTCCACGGCCGACTTGGCGGCTTCGTACTGGACCTTGTAGCGCTCCGATTCGATGTCGCACAGCCCCTGGCCCGCCGCGACACCCCGACCCACTTCGGCGACAGTGCTCACAACACCCGCCGCGGTGGTCACCAGCACGGCGTCTTCGAATCCGCGCAGATCGGC
>JBDKGS010000145.1:0-10809 GCA_039798065.1 Fibrobacterota bacterium
TTCGCGAAGCACGAAGCGGTACTCCCGTTCCGTCTCCGAAGAGCTCCAGAAGAAGTACGGCGGCGCCAAGCGCCTCGGTGCCGACGACTAAGATTCGACAAGATCTGTCGAGTACCGAGGGCCGCATCCGCAAGGATGCGGCCCTTTTTTATTGCTCCGAAGAGCTGGGAAGAAATGCATCGACACCGGAACGCCAGCGGTGCCGACCACAAAGATTCGACAAAACCTGTCGAGCAACGATGGCGATCTTCCACAAGGAGGGATTGCCCTTTTTCGTTACTCCCGGTTCAACCACAAAGCTCACCGGTACGCGTGCGCCTGGTTGACACTTTGTCGGCCGCCGCATGAAATGAAAAACCCGCCCCGACAGCTGTCGAGACGGGCAAATGAACCTTCCTGAGTTCCCAAGTTTGGGATCAGATGGGGCCGGTGGGCGTCTCTGTCTCGATGGGGTCGACTGGCGCCAACGTGGTGTCGGATTGCGTCACCTTGATGGTGTAGCTCGCCACAGACGACGTACCGAACAGGCGGACATAGACGGGGATCGTGTAAGTCGATACCATCGCATGTGGCTTGAGGGAACTGCCGGATCCGAACGAATTGCCCACGGAATCCACCACGGTGAACGAAATGGTTTCGTTGGAGGTGACAGCGAGGTGGTAGGCCTTGTTCCTGGTCGCGGAGAACTTCACCCAGTCATCGGAATACGGGAGCAGGACTCCGTCCACCAGTGAAGACAAGTTGATTTTCTTGGCCGCCAGCAGGCTGTCGTCGGGTTCGCGGGAATCGTCGCCGATCTTTGCCACCTTCAGGGAATAGACGCCCTCCGATGTGGTGTCGGCACGCGGCGTCACGCGGATGTACGAAGTGGCTGCGGTGGCGGTGAACCCCCAAATTCTGTCGGAACCGTTCAGATCGAAGCGCAAAGGCGACAGCATCAAGGAGCCCGACGCGTCGTAGACGTCGACGTCGATCAGCCTACTGGTGCTGCGGACCTCGTAGTATTCGCCCACCACCGTGGAAGCCTTCACCCAATCGGTATCCGGCTCGGAAATCCGGTGGCCTTGGGCGATTCCATTGGTGCCGATCACAGACGCATCCGCACGGGTCGCGTCCTTTTCGTACTGGTCTTCGCGCCGGACGGTGGCGACATATTTGCCCCACGCGCTCCCCGATGGATTCGAAACGCGCACCCTGACAGATCCCGTCAACGGAGATTTGAAGACCAGACGCGCCGACTTGGCCCCTCCCGCCGCTCCGTCGGTGGCGTACACCTGGTAGATCGCGCTACCGTAGACTTCCACCTTCAGGTCGATGTAGCCCGCGTTGTACTGGCTATCGACGGTGATCGAGTACATGCTGTCCGACTTCAGATCGAGCCGGAACCAATCGGCCGAATCTGCCAGGATGGTTCCGGAACGTTGGTTGCCCCATTCCGACTCGGCGAAAATTTGAGCCTTGCTGCCCGGAACATCGCCGGGTTGGGTCGGGACCGACGTGGTGTCTTCCAGATCGCAACCCGCCAAAAAAGCCAAGGAAGTGGCTATTCCTACCGCGATCCATCTCGAGAAAAGTTTGCGCTGCATGATTTGGGTATTCCTTTGGCGTTTGGCGATTGTGGAAGTGTTTGTGATCGGAAAGTAGAACATCCTCGAACGATCCGATCGCCGCCTTGGGTTAGGCCAAGGAGGGCAATTTGATGGACTCCGATCTCCGCTTTAGTTCGCGAAGCGGCAGTTGGAATCCCGAGACCGTGTTGGCAGAATGCAACCGCCAGACCGAAGGTGGATCCCCGGGCGAGGAATGCAATTGGACAGAAATTGACAGCACCGGAACGGCACGAAAAAGGCCACTCCCCGGTATTCGGGAGTGGCCTCGAAAATATCGCCGAAATCGGTTCTCCTGCGACTAGAGAGGCGCGAACCTACTCGACCACGAGCGATCGGGCAGCGACGGGCGCAACGGACTTCACATTGATCTCGTAACCAAATGGGGTCGTGACGCTGGTGTAGTAGGAGGTCACCTTGGCGAAGTAGGTGGTTTTGCGGCGCCCCACGGTGGTGAGGGAAGGAGTCGCCCCGTAGCTGTACGAGCCGACAACGGCGGAATCCGCCGTGTACAGATACAGGTACATGTAATCCGAAGTCAGGGACTTCGCGGTGACCGTGTAGGTGTAGCCCGAGTCGATCGGGAAGGAAACCCAGTCCTGATCGGCACTCGACATGAGGTGGTACTGCGCGGTCGCATTGACTTCGATCGGCTTGGCCAAGGAAAGTCCGTTGTCCGCCTCGAAGGTATCCTTGGGCTCGGGGCGTACCAGAATGGTGTACGGCGTCACATAGGAGCTCAAGTAGGAAGACGAGACATAGGCGCGAACGAAGATATCGGTGGCTTTGGCCGCCTTGTAGGTCCTGATGTATGCCCCACCCGTCGAGGTCGAAACCGACGAGCCAAGAATTGCCGAGTCGGCGCTGTAGATCTCGGTGTACATCGTGGCGTACGTCCCGAAATTTTCGGTGCGAATCTGGTACGAGACCGCCGAATCCAGATGGACCTTGATCCAATCCTCCGAACCGAACAGGACCCGCTGTTGGGCCACTCCGTCGGTGGGCAGCGTCTTGGCGGTACCCAGCGTGTTGTCCAATTCGAAGCTGTCGGTGGGCGCCGGTTGCACGGAAAGCTGATAATTGGTCCCGGACGAGCTGCTGGTCATTTGCACATAGACATCCGTGGACCGACGAGCGGTGTAGACGGACGACAAGGTGGAGCCGTACGAGACCGTCGTGCTGCTGGTGATGACCGCCGAATCGGCCGAATACAACGAGAAGTAGCAACTGTAACTACCCGAGTTCTTGACGCTGAACAAGTAGGTCTTCCCCGAATCGACGGCAATTTTTGTCCAATCGACGTCGTTGTAGGCCATGGTGTGCTTGGCCACCGTACTGTCTGCTTTGAGGACCGATGCCGTGGAGAGCTTGTTGTCGGGCTCGTAGGCGTCGGAGGCCAAATACCAGCTGGGAGTGGTGGTGGTTGCCGTCAGCGTCACGGTGTACGCCCCCGAGTAGGACGAAGACACCTTGACGTAATAGGTGCCGGACTTGGTGCAAGCGAACGCCCCACCGGTGTAGCTAGACAAGTTGGTCTGAGCGACTGGTACGACCACGGAATCGGCGGTCAAAAACGACGTCGTGACCGAGCTCAATGCATTGGTCGGGAACGATACCGTGTAGAACTTGCCCGAATCGGCGGTGAACTTGAACCAATCCACGTCGCTCTTGCCGAGATAACGGCTCTGAGCGGTTCCACCTGCGGTCAATGTGGAGGCGTTGGTCAAACCGTTGTCGGGCTCGAAGGCATCCCCCACCGTTTCGGTGACGGCGATCTTGTACCAGCCACGGATGGCGCTACTGGCGGACGAAGAAAGTTTCAGGTAGTACAGGCCTGTCGTTGTCGGCTCGATGGTAAATGTCGTCGGTGTCGAGGTCGTGCTGGTGACGTAGCTGATCGACCAATACTGCAGGTAGCTGGAAGTGGTGTCGGCTCCGTAGCCGTAGCCGTACATGGAGTTGCTCGCCTGGATCGAGACCTTGTACAGTTTTCCAGCCTGCACGTTCAATTTGATGGCGTCGACATCGCCGACGTCGGTTAAATGGGTCTGCACCGTGCTGTCGGTGGCCAACGATTCGGCCTTGGAGAACGAATTGTCGGTCTCGAAGGTGTCGACGGGCGTCTTGGTCGCGGCGATGGAGTAGCTCACCGTGGAGGTCGTGGAACTGTAGGGGTACATCTTCACCCAAGTCAGGGTGTCCTTGGCCACGACGGCATAGGCCATGCCGGAATTTGTCGACAAGGAATACTTGGACATGGAGCCGCCCTGCGCATCGTAGAAGTTCATGTAGGGCGAGCTCGATGTGCTGTAAACTTCGTAGGTGCTGCCAGGAATTGTCCGCATCACCAACCAGTCGTTGTCGCCGCCGGGCAGCGTGTGCTTGAAATAGACGCTGTCGGTGGAGAGGGGTTTGGCCGACGCCTGGGTGTTGTCCGATTCGAAGGAGTCGGTCGCCGCAGGCTGAACGATGAGCTGGTAGTTGGTTCCGGAGGTACCGCTTTCGACCTGGACGTAGACGTTCGTGCTTCGACGTGCGGTGTACAGCACCGAGGTGAGGCTGCCGTAGGATGCGTAGGTGCTGGAAATGATCACTGCGGAGTCGGCGGAGAATACGGTGAAGTAGCAGCTGTAGCTACCCGTGTTGTTGAGGGTGAACTGGTACGACTTCCCCGAATCGATGGCAATTTTTGTCCAGTCCTCGTCGCCGTAGGCGAGCGTGTGCCTTGCCACCGTGCTGTCGGCCTTGAGGGTGGAGGCCGTCGAGAGCGTGTTGTCCGATTCGTAGGCGTCGGATGCAGAGGAGTACCAGCTGGGAATCGTGGTCGTGGCGCTCAGCGAAACGCTGTACAATCCAATGGAGGAGGACGACACCCGGACGTAATAGGTTCCGGACTTGGTGCAAGCGAAGGTCCCGCCGCCAACGGACGATATGCTTGTTTGTGTGACCGGTACAACCGCGGAATCCGCGTTCAGAAAGGATGTGGATACCGAACCGAAGGGATTCGATGGGAAAGAAATCGTGTAGAACTTGCCGGAATCGGCCGCGAATTTGAACCAATCCACATCGCTCTTGGCCAGATAGCGGTTTTGCGCCGAGGCGCCAACCGTCAATGTGGATGCCTTGGTCAGACCGTTGTCGGATTCGAACGTGTCACCGACCGAAGCCTTCACGGCGATCTTGTAGATGCCTTTGGTGGTGCTTGTGGAGTATGCGGTCGTGCTGAAGTAATAGACGCCTGCCGAAGTCGGCTCGAGAACGAACGAGGTCGGGGTGGTCGTGCTTGCCGAGATGGTCCAGCTCTGGATGTTGGTCGCGCTCGCCGAGGTGTCGCCGGCATAGGCGTAGCCGTACATGGTGACGTTCGACAGGACACTGACCTTGTAGAGCTTGCCTGCCTCGACATTCAGCTTGAAAAAGTCCTCGTCGTAGCCCGAGGTCAGGTGCGCCTGGACCGTGCTGTCGGAAGGGATGAGCGTCGCCAACTTGAAATCGTCGTCTGGTTCAAAGCCGTCCTGCTGGGTCACACGAAGCTCGAAGGAACCTGCCGAAGAAGCTTTTCCGCCTTCGATCTTGACGCGGACATATCCTGAATCGGGCGCCTTGAAGGTGACGCTCGGATCGCTGTCCGTACCGACATCGTCGTTGAAGGCGATTTGACCAACCGAGGAAGAAGCCAGGATCGTGATCTTGGTGTCGGTGAACGTCCCCGTGCCGGTGATGGGTTCGCCGATGCAAGCGACGTTGTAGACGGAATCCTTCTGCACCTTGATCCGATACCAGACAACACCGCCGGCAGCGATGCTATCGGTGTAGGTCGTGCCAAAATTTGTGCTCGCAATCAGCTTGGACAAGGATCCAGGCAGTGTGGTATCGGCTGGGCCTACGGTGGTGGGAAGAGCTGGTCCACCTCCGCCGGAGTTGTTGACATCGCAATTGAACAACGCGACAGCGACCAGGCCTGCGCCCATCAGCTTAAGGATATTGCGGAGCATGTTCATGGATCCTTGAATCAGAGAGTATGCGCGGTGGGGTTACACCTTTACAGACCCAAATGTAGCCTATCGTACCAACACAGAATTGATGGGTTGTTGAAAATGGTGATGTGAATCACACTGAAACACGGATGAAATTCCGGCGCCAGAAATCCTCTCCGTTCGCGTTTGCGAAGCAAACAACCGTTTCCAACGATTTCGGCTCCTGGTAAGCCCATGTTCGAGGAATCTGCCCAGAAGATTCTGGATACGAAGGATCGGAATATCGATTACTTGGCCAAATTTTGTCCATGAAGTTTGCGGTGATGGCTTTGTAGGTTTGCGTTCATGCGAATCAATCTCACCGCGTCCCTTTTGTTGGTCGCCGCCATCGCGTCGGCTCAAGATTCCACTACCACTGCCACTGTCGCGCCTGCGGCGACACCCGCCCCGAGTGCCGACACCACCAAGGCGGTTGTCCAGCCTCCTGCCGCTCCCGTCGCCGCCACGACGGTTTGCCCTCCGCCAGCTGTAACGGACACGGCCAAACCAAAGCCGCCCTATTGGAAGAAAGAACTCGTCGCGAATTTCAACGTGGCGTCGTCCTACTTCCACGGCTGGTCGCAAGGCGGCGAAGACAACCTCGCCTGGACCATCAAGCTGCTGGGTTCGGCGGAACGCGAAGGTATCGATTGGAATTGGGCCAACAAGGCTTCCGCCGAATTCGGCCAGATCAAGCTGGGCGACCAAGGGATCCGCAAGACTTCCGACGAACTCAAAGGGGAGTCGGTGCTCAGTCGGAAATTGTCAAAATTCCTGAACCCGTTCGTGTCGGGTGCATTCCAGACCCAGGTGGCTCGTGGATACAAGTACCCCTCCGACACGCTCCCGCGCCAAGCGGTTTCGGCCTTCCTGGATCCGTTGAACCTGACCCAAAGCGTCGGTGTGGGCAGCAAGCCTACCGCCTGGCTGCAGACGCGCTTGGGCGCGGCTTTGCGCGAAGTGCGCACCGACGAATTCCCCAGCTACTCGGATGACGCCAAAACCGCCTCGGTGGAAAATTGGAAGGTGGATCCGGGTGCGGAATCGGTGACCGAATTGAAGCACACTTTCGGACAGAAATTGTTGCTCCAGTCCACCTTGTCGCTGTTCTCCAATTTCAAGGGTTGGGACGAGGCGACCCTCGATTGGACCAGCACCGCCAGCTTCCAATTCACGCGCTTCATCAACTTGAACGCCTCGGGCGAATTGCGCCGCGACATCCAGCAGGTGGACGCGTGGCAATGGAAGCATGTCGTTTCACTTGGCTTGACCTACTCCTTCCTCTGACCGGAGACAGAAAATGTCCGTATTAAGCGAATTCAAGGCCTTCATCGCGCGCGGCAACGTGATCGATCTCGCCGTTGCGGTGGTGATCGGCGCCGCGTTCGGAAAAATCGTCGATTCCTTCGTCAAGGACGTCATCACTCCCCCGTTGGGGCTGTTGATCGGCGGTGTCGATTTCACGAACCTCAAGGTGGGAATCGGGGGAACCGATGCTGCGCCCGTGACCCTCAACTACGGCGTATTCCTGCAGGCGTGTTTCAATTTCCTCATCATCGCCGCGGCCATCTTCATCCTGGTCAAGATGGTCACCGTGATGACCCGCAAGCCCGCCCCGGTTGCGGCAGAACCTCCCCCGACACCAGCCGATGTGCTTTTGCTGACAGAAATTCGCGACGAGCTTCGCAAGCGCAACTGATCGCGCAACCGGATCGGCAAAGCTGATCCGCCTCTCGATTTTTCAAGTTGGATTGTCGCGGATCATAAAGGTATGCTTTACCTAAATGCCCTTGCGCGTCTTGCCAGCTCTTCTGGTCTCATTCCTGTTCATGGGATGCATCCGAAATCGTCCCGTGGGATTCATGGGTGGTCTGTCCGGACCATCCAGCGAATTGGCCATGATGGGACGGGACGGCGCACGTTTGTTCTTCGAGGAACAGGGCGCCAGGATGTTGATTTGCGACACGCGCGGCGAACCGTCCGGCGCAAGTCGTTGCGTGAAGGAACTCGTCGATAGCGGAGTGGTCGTGATCCTAGGTCCCATGACCTCCCGAACGGTCGACTCGGCGCTGGCAGCGGCGACAAGGCACGGAGCCGTGCTTGTGTCGCCTACCGTAAGCTCTCACCTGGTCACGGGCCACGACGACGCCCTTTTGCGCGTGATTGGATCCAACCTGGATCAGGCCGACACCCTCGCCTCGCTTCTCAGGTCACGCAACGTGCGTCGCCCCTTGGTGATGTGGGAAATGAAAAACGCGGCCTACACCAAGATTCTCGCGCACCGCATCCTGGAGCGGATGGGAATGGCCGATTCCATAGCCACCCGATCGGTCGGGTACACCACCAGCACCGATATTTCCTTCGACTCCCTGGTGGCAAGCCACAGCGATGCCGACGCGTTCGTCATCGCCGCTTCGGCCATGGACGCGGCAGTCTTGTGTCACGCGATACGCAATTCAGGTTCGAGCGCTCCCATTTTCGGGCCGCAATTCGCCATGGGTGGCGATTTGATCCGGATCGGAGGTTCCCATGCCGATGGTTTCGTTGTGGCTGCTGCCGCAGGATTCTCCGATTCGTCGAGCGAGCGAAAGGAATTCCACCGTCGATTCGTCGAACGTTACCGGCGGGAGCCGTCGTTCGGAGCCGGATTCGGTTGGGAAGCGGCTTCGATATCCCATCCCGGTTGGAACGCTCCGGATGCAATGACAGCCAAACGACGCATCCTGGAAGCACCGATCCAGTCCCCTTTGGGAGAGCCATTGCCTTTCGACTCCTTTGGAGACGTCAAACGCCGCGTGGTGGCCCATGTCGTGAGAAATGGCCGATTCGAAGTCCTCGAATAAACCACCCGGTGTCGACGGCAATGGTAGGATGGTGACGATGAGAATCGTCCTCTCCACAATATTTGTCGCATCGATCCTGATGTCGGGCTGCAAGCAGAGTCGGCCGGTCGGGTTCGTGGCCGGCATGAGCGGCCCGACCAGCGAGCAAGGCATCACGGAACGCGACGGCGCGCGACTGTATGTCGAATCGCGGGGACGACGCCTGGTCACGTGCGATTCGAAGACAGATCCTGTCACAGTGGCGCGGTGCGTGGACAACCTGGCCGACAGCGGCGTGCGGGTGGTGATCGGCCCGATGTACTCCAGCGAGGCCGAATCGGCACTGGCGGCGGCGACGCGGCGCGGAGTGCTGCTGATGGCCCCATCGGTGTCCACCCATCGGCTCTCCGGAAAGGACGACGCGTTGATCCGCGTGATCGGGTCGAATCTGGACGAGGCCGACACATTGGCGAATTTCCTGCTGAAACGGCGCATCGCACGACCCGTCCTGGTCTGGACGCGGCTCAACGAAGCCTATCTGCACCCCATGGTCGACAGAATCTGTTCAAGCTTCGTCGGACGGAAACTGTCCAAGCCTGCCGTCTTCGAATACGCCTCCAGCCTGGATCTCGATTTCGATTCGGTGGTGGCCTCGCACCCCGACGCCGACGCCTTCGTTTCGCTTGGAACCCCGATGGAGGCGGCCCTGCTGGCCCGGGCGGTCCGCAGATCGGGTTCCCTCGCGCTTCTGGTGGGATGCCAATCCAGCGTCGGAAAGGACCTTCTGCGCATGGGAGGCAAGGACGCGGAAGGCGCCATCCTCACGGCGTTCACGGAACTCGTCGACCGGGTACCGGAGCGCATCCGGTTCGCATCGGATTTCCGCACCCGGTTCGGACGGGACAGATCCTGGGCAGCCACATTGGGTTGGGAAGCCGCCGCGGTCTCCGAGCCAGGATGGGACTCCGACAACCTGGCCGACGCGAAAAAGGCCATTCTGCGCGACGACACTCTCCGCCCGCTGGGGCTGCCGATCCTCCTCGATCGCTACGGGGACATCCATCGGACCATCGCTTTGCACGAGGTGCGTGGCGGAAAGATCGAACTCCTGCGCCAACCGGCGGGTGGGCTTTGAGCGTGGGCCGGCCATCGTCGCTGGAATCGCTCGTCCGACGACAAATTCTGTTGGCCGGGGTGGTTCCGGTCGTGGCGTTGTCGTTGGCATCGATCGCCGTCGTGGTCAGACATGCGCTCATGGAATCCCGTGAATCGGCAAGGATGAACGCGGCCCGAGCGGCCGTCGCGATCGACCAAGCCACACGAATCATGGAAGACCATTGGCGCGGCACCTTCGCAGCCGCGGCCCACACCACGAACCGAGCCGCAACGCTGCGCGCCATGGTCGACGCGGATTCGGGAGCCTGCCTGGTATCGATCTGGAAGGGCGACTCCCTCCTGTTCAGCCATCCACGTCGGGACGAATCCAGCATCCTCCCCGATTCCGGCAAGCACTGGACCGGAGCCGAAAGCGATCCTCGATGCGACGAACCCGTGGTGCGACACACGCTGCATCTCGATTCGGGAAAATTGGCCGTGGTTTCGTTGCGGCTTTCGCGGGTCTCGAAGGCCATCCTCGATCCACTCCACGAGATCGACGATCACCTTTCGCTCATCGACGCCAACGGGATCTACGTCGCGAATTTCAAGTCCGAGATCCTCGGGCAAAAAGAGGTCGATCCGTTGTCGGGCAGGATGGGTGGCATGGATTCGGTCCAATCCGGATACCTGATCGAAAACCGGATCCCGATCGGATTTTCGGCCCACCGTCTGCAAGGCCCCCCGTGGACCCTGGTGGCCCGCAAGAACACGTTGGAGATCGCCAGATCCCTGTTGCCTCTGCTTGGTCTCATGGCGACCTTCCTGGTCCTCTCGATCGCGATCGGAGCCAGGTTCCGCAAGCACGCCGCCTTGCGCATCCTCGCGCCTCTGGCCCAACTGAAGAACTCGGTCGACGCGGTCGAAAACGGACGGTTCGAGAGTCCCCTTCCCTTGTCGGGCATGACAGAAATCGACAACCTGTCCGGAGCCTTCAACCGGATGGCCTTGGCGATCGAGACCCGGGATTCGAGGCGCATGAAGGAGCTCGAACGCGCCATGGCCGGACTCGAAAGCTTCTCGTACACGGTGTCCCACGATCTGCGTGCTCCGTTGCGCGCGATCGACGGACATTCGCGAATCCTTCTCGAGGACGAATCGGAACGCCTGACCGACGCGGGACGGCAGTCGCTGGAACGGATCATCACCGCCACGGGCAGGATGCACCAACTCATCGAAGACCTGTTGCGGCTGGCCCGGACGAACCGC
>JBDKGS010000146.1:0-10809 GCA_039798065.1 Fibrobacterota bacterium
GAAGCCAAATGGACGTCTTGGCCAAGGCGCTCACGGTGACCACGCTCCGGACTTCGTTTCCTCGAACTTCGACGCGAACCAGCGAAATGTCGGCGCAGTTGGTGCCGCACGCGGGAGGGCGGACCAGCTTGGATTTCAGCTCGCCCAGCAAGGCTTCGGTGGGATAGGTGTCCTGCGCTCCGGACCGGCCTGGTAGCAGAAGGACCAACAGGCCCAGGCCGATGGGGACGACGGACGCGTTCGAGCCTTCCCGAGGCCTGACGGGTTTTGTCCGATCGATCGCGCGAAAGGCGAGCCATGCCAGCCACCAGCACAGTCCGATGCCGAGCAGCCGGATCAGACGGACCCATCCGATCGAGACTGTGAAGATTCCGACATGGGCATCGAGGCCCGGCCACGTCGGGCATTCGAGGCGCGCGACCTCACCGGCGATGCGGGGTACGCCCGGGCCGGTCTGGATCGAGCCTTCGAGGAAAGGGTCGCGGGTCGATTCGGGGGTGGCGATGGTGGGTTTGGGGATGGATCGCGAAACATTCTGTTCCTCGCCTCCCAGCGCCCGGCCTCCGATCTTCGAAAATCCTCGATCGTGTTTTTTGCCTTCCGCGAGGATGGCGTCGATCGCCGCGGATTGGTTCGGATCGACATCCTCCCCCATAAGCCCGTCGGATTCGGTATAGAGCCTGTCCATGACGGAATTTGACATGACTCCGGAGGGGGATGATGGGGCCCGAGCGACGGTACGCATTTCGGTGGTGCCTTCGGCGTATGAAGTTGGCTGCATGGCGGGTACCACGACCGCGGTCGTGTCGGCCATCGGAGCTTCGGCCTGTTTCGCGAGGGCGAAATTCCCGCGGAGGATTCCGCCCAGAGAGGAGGCGTTTTCCGGCAGGCGAGCGGAAGGATGGACTATCCTTGTCCATTGGTCGGCGGAATATCCGAGACTCGACCAGCAGCACCAGGCGAGCACCACGAACAGCGCCGGAGCCGCCGCGCCCAGCCTGGGCTCGAAGCGCGGGAGGTGCATCGATACCGCCTTGCGAGCGGAAAGCACCAATCCCAACGCGAACCACGGTTCGAGGGAAAGGTGGTCGTGCGCTCCGGCAAGACTCATCGCCAACGCGAGTCCACCGCCGATCCAACCCAATGCGTAGTGGAACATCGCGACCAAGACCAGTGCCCAGAGGCATTCGGCGAGACCCCACCGTGACAGCCAAGTGGAAGTCGCCTCGCTTCCCGACGGACCCGATAGATGGAGGATCCACCAACCCGGCGGTGCCACCACCGAAACGTTCGCCTGCTCGGGGCGGATCCCTGTGGAAGCGATGGGGAGGTCTCGCCAATTTTCGTCGGAGACGCGGCCAAGGACTTCCACTTCACGTTGCCCGAACGGGAGGTTCACCCCGAGCTCGCCACGACCGCTGGAGGTGATCAGCCGCGCCGAACCGTTCACGACGATCCTTCCAGCCTCGATGGGTGCGAACACGGACAGTCTCATGGGGTGGACGGTCTGCACCGAAAGGCCTTCGCTGACGGTCGCTCCTCGGCCATCGCGATCGATCCAAATCGTTCGGGACATGGCGATCTTGAGGGAGTCGGGATCGAGGGAGCCTTGGCGGGTCACCTTGAGCTGGAGCGGGTGCGCTCGGTCCAGGCTCCAGGTGGGAAGGTCGCGTTTCGAGGGGTCCAGACCTGCCTGGGTGGGATCCACAGACGGTGCGCCTTCCAAGGAAATGGCTCGGAACGCCGAGGCTTCCCTGAAACTCCAGACCTCCTTGGTGGGCCACGGATACGGCGCGTTGCTGGGGGCAAGCACGGTGGGAGTGCCTTTCAAGGCCGATTCCACCTCGACTTCCCAGGTTCCTGGACGGATGGTCAATTCCATTCCCCCCTTGGCATCCAGCCTACCCGCGAGCGGTGTGGTCATGGAAAGTGGACGGGAATTGACAGGCAGCACGGAGTCGAACTTCAGGCGGCGCTCCTTGCCTCCCACGACCAGCTGCAGGGTGGTGGTGAGGCGCATGGGAGAACCGTCGGCAAGCAGACGGAACATGCGGATCTGCAAGCTCTCGACCGTGTCGGATTCGTTGGCCGCCTCGTCCTCGTCGGGTGCTTCGTCGTCGGTCCTATCCTCCAACCACATCCGGTTTCCGTCCGGGTCCCATGCTGCGACCCTGCCATCCACGAGAAGGCTTTTCACCGCGATGTCGTCAGGAATTGTCAGCGACGAAGGGCGCTTGCGCCATTTCAGGCGGCCCGTGATCCGGAACGGCCCGGCTGGACGCTCGACGATGGGGTTGCTGGATGGGTCGCCGATCACGGGAATCCGCGAAGCACCGTCCTGGACCTCGATGGGCCAAGCGGTGCTGTCGCCGGGAAGAGTCACCTCGCCGCGCGAATAGCGTCTTCCGCTGAGAACGAAGCTTGCCCCAGCTTTGTCGGCGCGCACTTCCAGACGCGAAACCGCGACGCACAGACGGGAATCGTCATCGTCGCCAGGGCATGCCGAGTCTCCAAGGCTTTCCATGACCCAAGGGATCCAGGAGCGCAACGAGACGGGGATGAAGGATGCGTCCTGGGGCGGTTCGGAATTCTTGGTGGGTCCGGCAAGCACGGCGGCGAAGGCGACAAGGGACAACGCGAAGGGACGGAAAATGTCTCGGGGCATCGCTGGACTCCGATCGGAGGATTGGTTCCATCAAGTTATCCCCGCGAACGGAATCTGGCAGCAAGTTCACAACCCCCGCAACAACTCCAGGAATCGCGGCCCGTACCGCGCCGCCTTCACGCCGCCCACGCCGTGGATTTGGGAGAATTCCACTTCCGTGCGGGGGTGCGCCGAGGCCATTTCCTGCAAGGTCTTGTCGCTGAAGACCACGTAGGGAGGCAAGCCTTGCTCCTTGGCGATCTCCAGACGCAATTCGCGCAATTTTTGGAACACTTCGGGAGGAACGCCCGCGCCCAGCACAGACGGGATCTTCTTCTTTTCCTTTTCCTTCTTCACGGTGCGGATCGCATCGGTGCGCAGGCTCACTTTGCGCGTGCCCTTGAGCACTTCCCACGAAGCCGCGGTGAGCACCAGTCGGCCGTAGCGCGCCATGTCCACACCCACAAGGTCCATGGACACCATTTGTCGCAGCACGGCGTTCCAACCGGCCTTGTCGAATTCCTTGCCCACGCCGAAGGTGGGAAGGGCGTCGTGGCCGTTCTGACGGATCTTGTCGGTGGCGTTTCCTGTCAACACGTCGATCGTGTGCGCCACTCCGAAGAACTGTCCGGTCCGCGCCACGGCGGAGAGGGCTTTCTGCGCGGCTTGGGTTCCATCGAAGGTGTGGACGGGGTCCAGACAGGTGTCGCAGTTCCCGCAAGGTTCGGTGAGTGTTTCGCCGAAATACGACAACAGGGACTGGCGGCGGCAGGTGGCTGTCTCGCAAAGGCCCAACAGCGAATTCAGCTTCTGCAGTTCCACGCGCTTGCGCTCTTCCGGAGCTTCCGAGCCTTGGATCATGGAGCGCACCTGCGCGATGTCCTGCAGCCCGTACACCATCCAGGCGTTGGATGGCAACCCGTCGCGTCCCGCGCGGCCGGTCTCCTGCACGTAGGCCTCGACGGATTTTGGCAGGTCCAGATGCGCCACGAAACGGACGTCGGGCTTGTCGATGCCCATTCCGAAGGCGATGGTGGCCACCATGACCACGCCCTCTTCCTTGATGAACGTTTCCTGGTTGCGCCTGCGGTCGGCCGAAGGCATGCCGGCGTGGTAGGGGAGAGCGCGGATTCCTTCCTTGGCCAGCCACTCGGCGGTCTTTTCCACCTCGGCGCGGCTCATTCGGTACACGATCCCCGCATCTCCGGTGTGTTCGTCCTTCAGGAAGCGCAACAGCTGCTTGCGCGGTTCGTCCTTGATCCCGATGCGCAGACGGATGTTGGGCCGATTGAAGGAGCGGGTGAAGACCTTGGCGGAATGGAGCTTGAGCTTCTCGACAATTTCCGTCCGGGTGGGCGCATCGGCGGTGGCGGTGAGCGCCATGCGCGGGACATCGGGGAAAAGATCGGCGAGTTGGCCCAGCAGAACGTACTCGGGCCGGAAATCGTGGCCCCACTGGCTCACGCAATGGGCTTCGTCGATGGCGATGACGGAAAGTGTCGAACGCTTCAGGACTTCCTGGAACCTCTCGGAGAGCACCCGCTCGGGCGCCACGTAGACGAGATCGAGCTTGCCTTCTTCCAACTCGCGTTCGTAACGCCACGAGGTCTTTGCGTCCAGGCCCGAATGGATGGCGGCGGCTCGCACGCCGTTCTCGCGCAAGGCGGCCACCTGGTCGTCCATGAGGGCGATCAGCGGGCTCACGACAAGTCCCGTCCCTTCCCGCACCAGCGCCGGGATCTGGAAGCACAGCGACTTGCCGCCGCCGGTGGGCAGAAGCACGAACGCGTCTCCGCCGTCGCACACGTGCTCCACGATTCCTTCCTGGGGTGGACGGAATTCGTCGTATCCGAAGACTTCCTTCAGGACCCGCTTGGCCTTCGCCAGCGACGAACCACCGCTCATGGATGGACATCCTTCGGCATCGCAATCGGATCGGAACGCTTTGGTTGTGGGATGGACATGGGAGGCGGTCAAGTTAACCTCCCGAGGCCTCCATCCGGTGGTTCATTCGAACACGTCGAACCCCAGTTGTTGCGAGCCCGACGCGACCTGGAGCCTGGCGAAATACCGACCGGCGATCAGGGAACGGGTATCCAGAATCGCCTCGTGGAATCCCGCGCTTTTGGTGCCGCCCGGAACGTTGCGGACGGTCTTGCCGTGCAGGTCGAAGATCGTCAGGTTTACCGGAGCGCTTTCTTCGAGGTTGTACGAGAAAGTTGTCTGCCGGTCGTACTGGCGCACCTGGAATTTGAAGCGGACCGTTCCGGGAGGACGTCCGGAGAAATTTGCGTCGATCAAATCCATTCCGGGGAAATCCTTGAGCAGCACGCGCTGGCACTCGGCTTTGTCCACCATGAGCCAATCGCGCAGGAGGGAAGCGTAGACGGACCTGAAGTCGTACTGCATCCCGACGTTGTTCGAGGATGTGACCTTGGCGGGGATGGTGGGATTCACCCCCGTGATTCCTCCCGCCACCGGTGCTCCGAACAGCATCATCGGAGCGGCGAGGCCATGGTCGGTTCCGAACGAGGCGTTTGACAAAATCCGTCGACCAAATTCCGACACGGTGATCCCCACGACCCGGTCCTCGACTCCCATCAGCCGGAGGTCGTCCATGAACGCGGTGATCGCCACCGAAATCTGGCGCAGGAGGTCGGCGTGTTTGCCTGTCGTCGTGTCCGACTCGACGACCTGGGCGGAATGGGTGTCGAAGCCTCCCAGCGAGACCACGTACACGCGCGTTTGCAAGCCGCCCGCGATGAGCCTTGCCACGGCCTTGAGCTGGTCGGCAAGACGGTTTCCGGTGGCGGGGTACAATGCGCTTTTCGTGGCCGCAGCCGACATCGTCGCTTTCAGCGCATCGCCGTATTGCCTCGTTTGCGACGCCATCTGGCGCAGGAATGTCAATTCGTGTCCTGCCGGGGTATCGGGTGCGGCGTCCAGTCCGTTGGATTGCAAAGCGTATACGCTCGAAGGATCGTTGATGGCCATTCCCAGTCCGGCATCGGATCCCTGCAGCAACGTGAAAAGGGTGGAACCGATCTGGATGGATGGGGGATGGGGCTTGGCCGCGCTGGGGTATCCCACCGGAAAGTTCGGAAATTGTCCATCGAGGTAGCGGCCCAGAACCCCCGATTCGAGCACCTGGTTGCTGTCCGAGCCGGTGAACCAGATGTCGGTCGACCGGAAGTGGCTCTGGTTGTGGTTGGGATAGCCCACCGCCTGCACGATTCGCAGGTTCCCGTTCATGAAAGCCTCGTGCAAGCCCGTCATGGCAGGGTGGAGCCCGACGGTATTTGTCAATCGAAGCGCCTTGCTTGCCGGGATGAGGATGTTGCCGCGGGCGTTGGCGAGATTGTCGTACTGGTCGAGCGGAAGCACCGTGTTGAGTCCGTCGTTGCCTCCGTCCAGCCGCAGAACGACCAGGATCCGTTTGCTTTCCTCGCTCTCCGTCTTTCGACCAAGCGCTGGAGCTGGCAGCCCGGCGAAAGTCGGGCTGAATTGTCCCGAAGCCAGGTGGAAGGCGCCGAACGCACCGGCGGAGAACCCGGCCTTCAGGAAAGAGCGACGATCCATTGGATGGCTCCTTTGGTCAGAATTTGTCTGATCGACGTGGGTTCATGCGTCAGCACAACTGGTGCTCCGCCATCGCCATCATGGCCTTGAGCAGATTGCGAAGCCTGGTCTCCACCACGGATTTCTTCGTGGCGTCCGCGGGGGAGGCGGTGTGCGCCGCCCAGTTGTTGGGCCATTCGTAGGCGGGAGCTCCGGCCAGAACGACGCTTTGCAGGTAGGTGTTCTGCGAGTCCGTGATGGGAATGGGGAACAGGCGCAGTGCCAATCCGTTCACGAGAGCAGCGAGGTCGGAAGGGTCGGTCGCGCTGGAATTCGCAAGTCCGACAAGATCCGGCAGGAGGTACCATGTCCCGATCTGGTACCCTTTGGTGCCCAGGCAGCGGTCGGTGTATTGCACCCTCCGTGGGAGCGTGTCGGAGCTGATCCATGCCTGGTAGTAGACGGGGTCCTGGTGGAACGCCGGCCACCCCGCGACGTTGGGTGGCTCCAGGAGTTCCATCTGCATGTTCGAGGCCTGATCGACCAGGGTGAGCCACACCTGGTATTGCAAGGGCAGGTCGTTCGCCGTCGGCAACGACGAACCCAGGCTGCGAAGCGATCCCACCACCAGGTCGAGAGGGGTCTTGATGAAACAACCGCGATTGGAAACGTCCTGGAAGTGGGCGCTCTTGAGCAGGCTCGACAGCACCGGTGCGATTTCCCATGCCGAACCGATGAGAAGGTCCGCAAGCGGCCGGACCACATGAGTCTCGACATCGTCGTCGACGACGTAATACACGAAGTACCGGTAGAGTTCGCGGCAGAGGTGTCGGGCGGTTTCCGTCTGCGAAAAGATCATCTCGATCAAGTCGTCGATTTCCGTCGCGCCCTCCGCGCCGGTCCTTCCTTTGATCACCGTGCCGCCGTATGCCGACGAGAACGTCTTGTCGGTGGTGTCGTGCTGGTTCGGACGGAATTCGGCATTGCGGTTGTCGCGAAGATCCCGCCATCCGGTCAGGACCTTCGCCGCGGCCTTGACGTCGTCTTCGGTGTAGTTCGTGTAGTTGCCCGGCGCGATCTCGGGGCCTTTGCCGATGGTGAACAGTTCCTGGAGCTCGCGGGCGTAGTTCTCGTTGGGGTTGGACTTGGTGTTGGTGTTGCCGTTCAGGTAGCGGAGCATGGCCGGATCGATGGTGATCATCCGGGCCAATTCCTTGAAGTTCCCGAGCGCATTTTCGCGAAGCTTTTGGAGATGGAAATACGTGTGGTGCGGCTCGCCCACGGTCCTCCACTCGAAGGCGAAATGGTTGTGCCAGAAAAGGGTCATCTTTTCACGGATCGTGGGGGCTTGTCCAAGAAGCAGACCCATCCACCAGGCTTGCAGGTTGCGCGAGCGGTCGTACGAAAGGTCGCCGTTGTACGGCTGGTCCACCCAGCTCGAGCCAATGGCGATGGTGGTTTCCTTCGCGCTCGTCACCAGAGGCGGGGTCGGCGCCACTCCAGACACCAGGAGCGCGTCCACCGCAGCCGATACACCGATGCCCACCACGGTGTCGAGCTCGGATTGGGAAAACCCGAAAAGGCACCTGCGAAGAAGGTGGGACGCTTCCTGGCGAGTCCATTCTCCTTGGTAGGGCTCCAGGCCGACGGATTGGGCTTTTCTGGCTGGCAGGGCGGTGTTCGCGAAGGAGGCGAAGGCCGCATCCCTGGCGGCCGGTCCGGATCCGGCGCCGAACCCTGCAGGTTGTGCGCCGAGCAATGCCGACAAAAACTGTCGTCGATCCATCACAACATCTCCTTCGTCGCCAGGAAACATCCCTTAGACCGATAATAGCGCTTTCCGGAGCGTTTTCCACGCCGTTGGCTGCACGGGTCGCAAGAATCCCCTATGAAGGAACAGATGATCGTGAAGTCGCTTATCCGAGAGTCAAACCACCCGGTGGCAATGCTCGCTGGCGTCAGAGCTCTTCCTCCCGATACGAATGGTTTCGGGCGTTGGGTCGACAAGCGTCTGGATAGGTGGTGGTGGGGGGAGGAGGGGGCGCCGAGTGCGGAGAGACCTTCCGTGACAGTGACAGAAATCGTCAATGGATGGAAAGGCCCGGTGGGAGGTTTCGCTCCCGGCGAGGTGGCAGGAAATGTCGCCTTGCAGGCGCGATCGCGGTGACACGATTGTCGCCGAAAATTCGGAATTGGTGCAGCCGATTTTTTTGGTTCGGCATAGGTTTTTCCCAACCACACGGAGAACAAAAATGGCATCCACGAACCGGCCGGGATTGTTGGCGCTTTTGCAGATGGGGCTATTCTGCGTCTGCACTGCACAGGCGGTAGCCGCCAAGACGGAAGTCCCCCTGTTCCTGCTCTCGGGTCAATCGAACATGGTGGGCTTGGGCACCACCTCCGGCAGCCTGACCGCCGCCCAGAAGCAGTTCTTCCCCATCGACAACATCAAGGTCTACGTCGACGCCGAGGGCGACGCGACGAAGGTCATGAAACGTTGGAATTCGCTTTCTCCCATTTTGGGAAGCACGACTTCCCAGTTCGGACCGGAACTTTTCTTCGGCAAGGTGTTGGCCGATTCCTTTCCCGGCAGGAAGTTCGCCTTCATCAAGGTCGCCAGATCCGGAACCTACCTGGGGAAGGCCACCGAGTGGCTTCCGCCGAGTTCCAACAATGGGAAGGGTGGCACGTATTACGCCGCGATGATGGGCTCGATCGACGCCGCTCTGAAGGCCTTCCACTCGGCCTTCGATACGACTCTGTACACTCCCAAGTGGGCAGGCTTCCTCTGGCTGCAAGGGGAATTCGACGCGATGGACGCGACCTTGTCCAACCAATACGAGACCAACCTGAACAATCTCATCAAGGATATCCGCAGCAAGGCTGGGGTTGCGGATCTGCCTGTCGTGCTTCCCATGATCGATGCACAGTCGATGTGGACCAACTATTCCAAGATCTGGGCCGCGGATGTGGCCATGACCAAGAAGCTGACGCGAGTCGATACGGTGTCGACCAAGGGGTTGCCCACGGACAACATCCACTACAAGACGGAAGGCATGGTGACCATCGGAGAACGATGCGCGGCGCGATGGATCAAGATGAAGTTCCCGACCAGCTCCGTGTCCATGCCGTTTACCGGTTTCGACCAGCGGATCCACCTGCAGCCAAATTCTGTCCGCTACGATCTATCCGGCAGAAGGATCGGGAATCCTTCTGCGCACTTCTCGCCGCGTCTGGGAGCGACGGCGGGACGCGACGTAGGCGACGTCTTGTGGATCGAGGCGCCGACGCGGAACCAGTGAGTCGTTTCCGGCGATCGCGAGGCGCTCTCGTCGTGCGCAATGGTGGCCTCAGTGGCCCAGGCTGATCCAGGGCGATCGGGGCTCGCGAACGGGGCGTCCCAGGGCGTCGATCGAGGTTCCGTATCCAGGTTTGACAAAATTTGTACGCGAGTGCGGCGCCAGCGCTGCCGTGGCCGGATCGAGAAATTCCCAACTCTGGGCTGCGGTACCGGACGAGGCGGGATTCTGGACGACGCCGTTGCCGACCGCCTCCAGCCGCAAGGAGCTGTGGACCATGCGCAACTGGACGACGATTCCTGTCGCCGGCGCTCCGCCTTCGATGCGCAGTTTCTGATTCGTTCCGCGATTCCATTCGTAGAGCCCGATCTTCGTGCCGGGTGTGGTGGACTGGTTCGGCGCATCGATCACCCGGTCGCCAAATTCCACCCGGTAGTTGGGCGCCGTGTCGCCCATCGCCACGAGACGCACCAACGAGGTCGTGTCGTCGCAAGCGCCCATCGCCAATGTCGTGCCGGTGCGGACCATGCATTGCCCGGTTGACTTTGAACGGATGCGGCCCACGAACGCGATCGATTCGCGGTACAGGTCCTTGTACAGGCTTTCGATGATTTTGCAATGATTGACAAGATCCGTCGCCGACTTGACCTCGCTCGCGTAGTTGATGCCGTATGGCCAGATGTGCTGCGCGTCGCCCTTGAGCACCGCGGTGTTGTCGCCGGTGATTTCACGCAGGGTCGCGGTGGTGCGGGTGCCCGTGAAGACTCCATTGACCATGAGTGCCTGGTACTCGGCGGTGGTTCCCACTCCCACCGTGTGCGCGATTTCGTGCATGGCGGTGCCCACGACCATGTACGATCGGCTGGACCCGAACCGGAGCGTTCCGTTGCTGCTGGCATCGGCGGTGGGTACCGAAGCATCGTACTGGACGCGAATGGCCTTGCGGATGGTGGTGAGGGCGTTGTAGTACCCCAGCGCCGAGTCCATCGCCTTTTCGATGCGGACATAGGCATCCGACTGGTCTGCGGTCGGGGAGGCTGCTTTTTCCAGCGTGTAGGTGATCTGACCGGTCGCTGCACCCACCAGCGCGGGAACCCCGCACAAAACCGCAAACAAAACCATCGAAGCCTTCATGCCGCCCTCCTTGGACCATGACGGAATTCGCCCATTCGCTTGCCATCATCCCCGGGCGAGACAATGCGCGATGCACAAACCCATCAGTCCTCGAATCTATTCAGTCCCCCACAGTACCCGCCGAGGTTTGCCACCGATAGTGTTGAACCCCCATGCAAAAACGGAGTCACCAGA
>JBDKGS010000147.1:0-10711 GCA_039798065.1 Fibrobacterota bacterium
TGAGCCCCGACGCGCACCTGCAGGTGGACCCCGCCTCGTGGCTTCGCATGGATCTGGGTTGGGCGCACCACCTGGGCGTTCCCTTGGGGGAATTCAAGCTCGTTCAAGGCGACTACAAGCCATGGAGTTGGGGGAGCGCCTACTTCCAGTTGCACCTGAGGCCGGGCATCAGCATCTGACAGTTTTTGGCGCAATGCTTCCGTTCGGGAATTCCAATCCCGCCGTTATGGCTTCACTGCAAGCAGTCCTCGAACATCGAACCTACGAGTCGACGTGTCCGCTCCGGCAGTCCATCACCATTCCTTGCGAAGCCCGAATCCATGGCTCCACCCTGCAATCCGATCGGTCTTGGAATTTCCCACTTGAAATCCATACGACGCCCAGCCACTGTAACCGTGGAATGGCCTGTGGGTGAGTCCCATGGAAATGCGACTCCAGAATGTCGAGGTCAACGCTCCCTTCTCGGTCACGTCGTCCGGACTCGTCCATTCAACACTGTGGGTTCCAAGCGGCACCACATACGAAGCGCGCCCGGACATGAATGCTCCCCAAAAGTCGTCGAATAACACCGCTCCGACCGCACCGGAAACAGCCATCGCCGACAGATCGGCTCCAAGGGGTAACGCCCGCATGTAATCACCACCAACACCGGCCGCCAATCGCCAGTTCCTTGGCGCCGTTGCAACCACGACACCCACTCCTCCCGTTACGAGCCCCATATCGGGATTGATCGGACGGGAATCGATTCGCACACCTTCCTCGAGGGCAAGTTCCATGTACCCTCCATGAACCTGAAGCGCCAATTGGTCCGTAGCGCCATAGCTCACCTGCGCTGTGCCGCCACCCGCCAATGGACCGAACAACATCAGACCCATTGTACCTGTCGCCTCGGCTCGTACCGCGCCTTCGGCAGGCGCATCCACCGGCCCGAAATCGCTGGACGGAGGGGGCATGGCCAAGGTGAAAGAACATGCCGTAATCCACAGGCAGACAAAACCTGCCAAGAACAGATGCACTCGAACGTTGCGACAGATCTTGACACAAGGTTTCATCGCGGCCATTTCTCCACTTCGACCCCCACCGAACTCTGTGGATCGTACACCTTGCACCCTGCGCTGTTGGTGCTGGCGCCGTCGTCGATCGTTTCGCTGTCGAACACGTCGACCGTGTCGCCCGCCCGGACATACCGGGCGGTGATCCAGTATTTCACGAAACCCAGGCCCTTCACGACATCCGAACGCGTGCCGCGGTTCGGACTCCACTGGTAGGGCAATCCCCCCCGATCGCGAGGATCCAGCCAGATGATCACGGTGTCAAAATCCGTCGGATTGGAATAAGTGACGTACAGGCTTCCGGTGCTGGGCGGCGTCTCATCGCGGCAGGGGACGTTCTGCCGTGTCGAAGAAACCCCGGAATCCGAACCGCATCCCCAAAAGCAGCAAAATGCAGCCAAGGCAAAAGGCGCGAGGAGAGATTTGGTCATCTGCATTGGATGGTCCATTCGATCCGGATGCGGCTATGGTCTTTTTGTTCACCGGTGGTGAGCCTCGCCCCGATCCGATGGTATTTCAGGAACCCGATTTCGAGTCCCACCCATTCCTGCATGCTCCATTCGGGCGAGGCCGTCGTACCGTAGTAGGACCCCAGGATGTTCTCGATCCCGACTCCCGGAAGGATCGACAATTGATCGCCACCCAATTGGTAGCGCACTCCGGTGACGAAACCGTACCGGAGCTGTTTGACCTGGTTCCAGTAACGTTCGCGGATCCAGGCAAGTTCTGTCTGGCGGTACGGGTTGATCCAGAAATCCTCGCTGACCACCAATCCCTTCGCATGCAGCGAAGGCCCCGCGAACAATGCGAAGTCCGTCTCGGATCCGCGCATCCCGAAGCGGAACCCCACTGCCCCTGGATCCCTTGCCGGGATCGCGGCGCAAGCGGCCAGCAAAGCCCCGAATACCCATTTTCTGTCCATGACGGCCACGTCCGTTTCCATTTGTGGTCGAACGCGTCCGACCATTCGTCTCGCGACCACTCCGTAAACGATACTGTATCCATGCGGCATCAACATGCGGTCGTGTGAGATCCGTCACGCCATGTCGGAATCCGTCAACAGTTCGGAATCAAGACCGCGCGACCATCGGGACGCTCCGCTTCAGCGCAATTCGCTGATCCGATCGAACTGCACCCAGGTTTCGCGCAAGGTCAGCTGCTTGCTGTTCGAAGACCCGCTGGCTCCGCCAGTGGATCCCGGCGGATGGAGGATCCCCAGCTTCTCCTGGATGTCGTTGATCACATCCTGGTCGCGGATCAATTCCAGCTCCGACCCGTTGCCGATCACCGACGAACTCGCACCGGCCAAATACAGCGCACCGTACATCTTGGATCCTGTGGGCCACTTGTGGTTGCCGGACCATTGGTTCATGTAGTGGATGTATCCGTAGAACGGACCCGGACTTCCGAAGTTGTTGCCCAGATCGCCGTTGCGAACCACCAGGACCTGGATCGCATCGCTGCTTGCGGAGGCAGGCCATCCCATGTTCGTGATCAGGTTCGCATCCCAGACCAGCAGGCATTTTCCGGTGAACTTCACGTTGTCCAACGACATGCTCACGTTTTCGTTCATCCTCACGATCATGTACCCGTTGTGCAACCGGCTGTTGTTGTTGTACCAATCGAAAAGCTTGTTCAAAGCGGCTCCATCCATCGCCGTCGTGACGCCTGCAGGCCCCTTCACCGCGGAAAAATCGAGCATGTCGGTCGCCAAGCTCCCACCGAACAACACCGTATCGGGCCGATTGTCGATCAAGGTCACCAGGGTATCCTTGACCGAGAATCCGAGCTGGGTCATTCCCAGCCAGGGAATCCAAGGGGATACGACAGGAAATGTCTCCGCTCCCTGCCTCCACGGCCCAGTGGGAGTCGCACCCGAGTTGTTGGTCGCCGAGTTTCCGATCATGGGCAGATAGGAAGTGACGTCCGTCGGATTCTGGTAGGACCACGTGCGCGGACTCGCCGTCGACAGAAATTGCCAACGACTGTAACCGCCATTGGTTCTTCCGAAATTCGACCCGATGGTTCCGTTCATGGCCAGCGTGGTTCCAAGCTGCACATATCCCGACAACCCGGGCTGTCCCGCCCCGTTGGACAGCCACGTGGCGCTGTCGATCTTGACGCAGGGCGACCCGGAGCAGGTGGAGATCCCGTTGTCGAATCGAGCGTTCCTTTGGATCCGGATGCCGGATCCGAATCCCGCACCCATCTGGAAGTACCCTTCGCCACCGATCCTCGTGGGCGCGGAAAAGGCCGGACAATTTCCGCCGCGTGCAGCGAAATTCTTGCTCACGATCACGGAATCACCACCAAGTCCCGATGCGACGGCTCCGTTGATTTCCATGTTTCCGCCGACGGTATGGATCCCCTTGGCTGGCAGATCGAGCCCAAAAGGCAGATACGCATTCCCACCGATGGCCACCTTGCCACCCGGCTGGAACCTGCGATCGCGCATCAGGAATTGTCCGCCCACCGCAAGGTCGGCCTTTGCGTTCCATCCCTGCAATTGCGTGCCATAGACGTTCATGGCTCCGCCCACCACGATCGGCGCGTTCACGTTTCCGAAGCCGTTCCCGACTCCGATGTTGCCGTTGATGGTCATTGTCCCACCGGCGGCATTCTCGATGTAGCCTCCTACGTAGGCTCTTCCCGTCACCGTCACCGGAGCCGAGGTCTTGTAGTTGCCTTGGGTCCGCAGGTTCCCATCCACGGTGATGGACACCGAGGCGTTGAGGTGGTTGTTCCCCCCCACGTAGACGTTGCCCTTGATGTTCGTCGCGATGGTGGAATTGCCCATGCTCCCGTTGATGTACAGCGCGTAGCTGTCCACCTCCGCAGGCGCCACCACGATCGACGCCACCACCAGACCCCGCATCCGATAGGTTCCCACCACCCGTTGTTTGTCGCCGTTGCGGCCTTCGCCATTGGACTCCAAGGCCAGCTTGATTCCCTCGTCCGAACCGAAAGCTCCGCCCGGATCGATACCCAGAAGCCGCACCCGGAAACCCGATCCATCGTCGCCCAGCGGATGGTAGTCGGGACGGCTATCCTCCAACCGGAAGGAATCTCCAACAGGCACGAACCAGGCGTGCGGAGTGGTGGTCACGCTGTCGTCCAGGAACACCTGAAGCTGCCTGACGGTATTTGTCGGACGTTCGCGCATCCGCGCGATGGCATCCCTCAATCCGCTGCGCGCGGCGTTTTCCTTGGTTCGCATGTCCAGGAACGAACCCGCCATCAACGTTTCCCCGTTGGTGATCGCCATGATCCCCAATCCGCCGATGGTCACCAGAACGATGACACCCAGCATGACCATCATGGTCGTCATGCCGCGGCGTTTGGCGAACGTACGACGGAATTTGTCGCGAACGGGAGCGTGTTCAATATCCATGGTTCACCACCGGCACGATCCGTTGAAAAAACGCATACCCCTTGCGTGCTTCCGCCCCACCGATGTTGAGCCCCGGAAGATCGCCCACACGGTCGAACGCCCATGGCGAAGTGCCTTGGACTTCCCGTTCGGTTCGCGTGACCACGGACAGCTTCACCGCTTGCACCCGCTTTTTCTGGGCCAGAGTGGGATCGCTGAGCCAGCGGTAACCGGTAAGCGATCTCTGCGCGACGCGCAGCGAAGAAATCGACAAGGTCGCCGTCGGTCGGATCGTCGAGAGTTTGCCCTGGACAAGAACACGCGCATCGCTGATGTTCTTCGATGCCTCGATATCGACGATCACGTGACGGGACGTCGTGCTGCCCGTCCACACCGGTACGGTATCCACCGGAGCCAACCCATCCCAAAACCCCACCACAAGGTGGTTTTGCCCGGCGCTCGTGTCCGCGAAGACGGTGTTCGGTTCCAGATCGAATTCCACCCGATAGGTGCTGCCCTGGACGATATCGTGCAGTGTCGAGGTACCAGCTCCCAGCATCACCAGCGGCGCCCATCCACTCAGCGTCGATTTGTTCCCGGACTTCGAAACCGACAGCCACGGGGAATACCAGTTGGAGGTGGAATCCCAAAGGACCGAATCCACGTCGAGCAGCGCGTATTCCGTCTGGAACGCCACCACGCTTTCGCACAATGGAACTTCGGGAGCCGAGGAAATCCCCGCGAACGAATTCGCTTCCGAGCGCGTCAAGACAGAATCCGTCGACCTCAACCGGTACCGCACCACCTGCAGGTTGGTGGGGGCGCAGGAAACATTCCCCGATCCGTCCGGCAGATACTGGGCGAAGGTGATCTCGTCGCCGGGATCCGTCCAATCGGACCGATTGATGTGCAGGAAACTCGATGAATCCCCGCTCGCCGGATCCACGAAAGCCAACGGGCAGTTCACCGTGGACAGAATCCGACTGGAATACATGTTGGCGACCTTGAGCCCCAGGTTGCGCAGGTCGTTCTCCATCATCCGCACGGCTTCCCGGGTATCGGCTTGCAAGGCGATGCTTCCCTTCACGCGCATGAAGCTTCCTCGCGAACCCTGCAAAAGCATGAACGCGAACCCCACCACCATCGTGGACAACACCAATGCCACGATCATCTCGATGAGCGTATATCCGGATTTTCTCGTCATGGGATTTCGCTCGCGACCTTGATGGAATGGGATTTTCCCGCCTGGCTCCACTCCACCGTGACCGTGACCACTCCTGCGAATTTCCCCACGGGGACGTACGTCCAAGTCGCCTGGTAGTTGCGGAACGTCCCTTCGATCGTGGCCGATTTGGGCGTTCCCGCGATGACCATCGGAGCAGGAAGCAGGGCGAGCGAATCGATCACCAACTGAGCCGCGGCCGTGGCGTTTTCGATCTCGTTGGAAGCGACCTGGACCTTCTTGGACGTTGTGGAAAATCCAGCCACCATCGGGATCGCCAGACCCAACAGCACCAAGGCCATCAGGACTTCCACGATGCTGATTCCTTGTCGGAATCTGTCGTTCATCGGGAGTGCCAACTTCCGCGCCAGGAGTACTTCAACAGCTTGAAACTCACGTTGTCGTCGAAGACGATCGCCTCGCCCATGTCGGGAAAATTTTTCAGGGAGAGGTACACCGCACCAGCCTCCAAGGCAGCCTTGCTTCCGCCGCAAATGGCGGCGACTTGCGACCAGCTCCCTTGCCCAGGAACCAATCCGTTGTCCCGGCAATCCTCGTCGGCAAACCCGTCACCCAAACCATTGGTCGGCATCGCGATTCCTGGCGCATTCGGCGCTGCCGTCGTACCCGTCGCAAGCCCCCCAAAGCGCACAGCTGGATCCATCCCTACCCTTCGCAACAAACTGTCATCGCTGGAAGAAAAGAGGTTGTCCACGGGGTCGCTGTTTTCCTTCCATATTTCATACCAGGAAGTGTCCGTTGCGGGCACGAAACGGACATAGTGGCGGTCACCGGAACGAGTGCCGGCAAGCTTGGCCCAGTCCATGTCCTTGGCCAGGATCTGTGCGGTTTCTTCCAAGCGGGAAGTCGCCGTGAAACGCATGAATCGCGGCACGGCCATGGCCGAAACAATCCCCACGATGACGATCACCGTGAGAACTTCCGGCATGCTCACGCCGCAGCGGCAGCTTTGATGTGTATGGGGCTGGTGTTCTCTATACACTATGTTCTGATCATACCATTCTCGCAACGCCAAAGCCCGTTCGCATTTCCGAAGTCAACCCATTATCACGGAGCATCCACAATGAGCACAAGCATCCAAGCCCTCCTCGCCTCCGTCCGTGCCTCGTCCACCTTGAGCACACCTCAAAAACGCGACATCGACGCCCTGCTTTCGGCGATCGAATCCGGACTGGCGCCGTTGGCCGCCCAGGATCCGGAAGGCCATGCGAGCCTCCTCAATTTCCTGGCTTGCGCCATGCACGAATCGACGCGCAAGGAACGCACCAGCGTGATCGCCATGGCCGCCCGCAAGGGCATGCTGCTGTCGTTTCGCCCCTACGAAGACGCCTACCCCGACCTCACCGCCAACGCCTACAGCCTGGGAAACGTCCTTTCGTCGCTGGGCGTCTGACGAAAATTGGCGCCCCAGGTCCTTGACAGGACCTGTCGGGTGCTGCTCGGCCCTGTTCCATCCTGCGCGAAGACATTGAGGCCACGGGCCTCGTCGGGCCGCCGCCGGAATCTGTCAACCTGGATCCGTTTGTTTTCCAGCGGGGGCCCGCCACCACAGGTGCGACGCCCCCTGGCGCGGATGCGACTTCCGGCCGCTCCTACGGCGCCGAAACGACCACCTTCTGCGCATTGCCCGCCTGGCCCGCTTGTCGCGCCAGGAAGATGCCCGGTCCGGGGAACGCCTTGGCCACGGCGTCGGTCAGATTCTGGTAGCCGTCCGTATCCACCTCGCCGCGGCGGTTGCCTCGCAGGTCGTAGATCTGATAGACAGACATTTTCTGTCCAAAGCGCGCGGTCGAACGCACCCCGGCAGGAACCGTCGGCGTCACGTAGAGTCGGTAGGCGTAGAAAGCGCTGGCCACGTTCACGGGAACGGAGATGGAGCCGTTGGTCACGGCGTACTTGGTGGTAGAGACCAGCGTGGTGCCCGAAACCGCCTGGTCCTTGTTGGCCCAGGAGACGGATTCCAGCTTCACGTTCACGCTGGATCCCATCCACGAGGGGATGCCGTTCACCTTCACATCCACATTCCCCACCGTGTTGCCGCCCAGGACGATGCTCGCGTACTGCTGGTCCTTGTCGATCGACGCGAACGCGTCCACACCGTCGCTCTTGTCGTTGTTGGCCGTGGTCTTGACCATGTGGCCGGTCATGTCGCCGTACCACTTGTACATGTACCAGCCGCCGCCCTTCTGGTTGCCGGAGGTGAGCAGGCTGCCCAAGCGGCCGGGCAGTGGAACCCACCACCACGAGAGCTGGGAGCTGATGATTTTGTAGCGCTCGAACTTGGCGATGAACGGCACCGAATAGCCGGGGCATCCCTCGTAGGGATCGCTGGTCTTGGAGGAGTATTCGTTGATGCTGATGTCGATGGGCGAAATCCCCAGGCTTTTCTCCAAGGCGCGGTAGTTCTCGTAGGCGCCCACGAACCCCGCCGATCCCCACTGGTGCCAGCTGATCAAATCGGGAAGACAATTATTGGCCTTGGCGTAGGTCAGGAAGGTCTTCATGTAGGATTCCTGGTAGTACGAGATCGAAGGACCGATGATCTTCGCCTTCGGGTCCAAGGACCGGATCAAGTCGAACATGGGTTTCCAAACGGTGGTGGTCAGCTGGCCGTTGGAGTTGTTCCAGGTCCCGTCGGGCTCGTTCCAGATCTCGTAGCCCTCGAAGTTGTCGCGCCCGGAGGCGATCTTGGCCTTGATGACTTTGGTCACCTCGGTCTTGTAGTGGTCGATGCCCATCCACTTGTACGGCCAATTCGGCAGGATGTCGGCCAGGTCGAACTGGATCAGGCTCTTCGAGCCCCCTTTGGCCAGACGCTCCGATACCTTGATCGCATCGCCGAAGGCATGCTGGTTCGCGGACGTGGCCAAGGCGGGATTGCGGTACGAATAGGCCTTGAGCGGCGTCACGAGGCCTTCGATGTCGGCGGGCAGAGTCTCGGTGATGCCATACAGTGAGCCCGAACCGCAGTGGGTGACCGGACGGAGGCTGTCGGACAGATTGATTCCCACGGAAGCCGCCCAGGCGGATGAACCGAAGAGCGATCCTACGAAAGTCGGGACCAGCAAAGCCAACGAGGTTCTGTTCATGCTCTTCTCCGATACCGGGTGATGCTTGAACCTACCCTCGATGCCCAGGCCTTTTTGTCCGGATCGGAGGGACTCGATTTGTAATTCCACCAAAACCAGAACCCGCAAGGTCCAGTCGAGCGGAGCCGACGCGACAGAAATCGCCCGCTCTCCCGTGAACTATTCCGCCAAGGCCACCGTCTTCACCTGCACCCACACATGCCGGCCCGGCTGGATCTCCATTTCGTGCACCGCGCGACGCGTCAAGCGCGCCAGGATGGTGCTGCCGCCCAGATCCACCCGAACCAGAGCCAGCCCCGGATGCTCGTCGTCCCCCAGCGCCTCGACAGTTCCTGTCAGTACGTTCTGGATGCTGCTCCGGGCGGGAGGCGCCACCGACAGGCTCACGTCGCGAGCCAGAACCTTGATGCGGGTTCGCCGTCCCACCGCCAATCCGTGGTCGCGCGCCCACAGGCATCCGCCGATGAAATCCGATCGCGCCAGGTTCCAATTCCTGTCGACCTCCCCCACCACGGCACCCAGCACGACGCCAACCTCGTCGCCCACCAGGCGAGGCAGATCCAAACGGGCTTGCAACTCGCGCAGGGGCCCGCTCGCGGCCACCCTGCCTTCGCGCAGGATCACCAGGTGGTCGGCCAATCGCGCCACTTCGTCGGGGGAATGGGTCACATACACGATCGGAATTCCCGCTTCGTCGCGCAGCCGTTCCAGGTACGGGAGGATCTCGCGCTTGCGGGCCGTATCCAATGCCGACAACGGTTCGTCCATCAGAAGCACCCGCGGCGACAAGGCCAACGCCCGCGCGATGCCCACGCGCTGCGCTTCGCCGCCCGACAAGCGCTCGGGTTTTCGGTCCAGCAGATGCCCGATCCCGAGCAGTTCGACCACCGGCGCCAAATCCTTTTGCTCGCTTTTCGGCAAACGCTTCCAGCCGTATTCCAGATTGCCCCGCACGCTCAAGTGCGCGAACAGATGCGGTTGCTGGAACACGAACCCGAAGGGTCGACGGTGGGGAGGAATCCAGATTTTGTCGTCTTGCCAGACTTGCCCACCGAACTCCAGCCGACCGCCAGGCGGACGCTCCAAACCTGCCACGCAGCGCAACACGGTGGTTTTCCCGCATCCGGAAGGTCCGAACAGCGCGGTCACTCCGTTGGAGGGGATCGCAAGGTCCACATCCAGCGAGAATCCCGATCGGTCCAGACGGAATTTGGCATGGATCGGATCGTCGGTCGCCATCAGGCGCGACTCCGCGACGAGCGCAGGAAATGCAGCGCCAGCAACATGGCCATCGCACCCACCACAAGGAACAAGGCCAAGCGGTGCGCCGCGTCGAACTGCATCCCCTCCACATGATCGTAGATCTGGACAGAAGCTGTCCGTGTGCTGCCTGGCAGGTTCCCACCGATCATGAGGACCACGCCGAACTCGCCCACCGTGTGGGCGAACGTGAGCGTCCCCGCGGTGAGGAACCCCGGAAGGCACAAGGGCACGACCACCGTGCGAAACGCGTCGAAGGGATTCGCCCGCAGGGTGGCGGCGACTTCCATGGGCTGCCTTCCCAGCGACTCGAAGGCGGCCTGCAACGGCTGCACCATGAAAGGCAATGAGTAGCAGACCGATGCGACCACCAGACCCGCGAAACTGAAAGGCAATGCCGACATTCCGAGCTTCCGCACCACCACGCCCACCGGTCCGTCCGGACCCATCGCCAACAACAGGTAGAAGCCCAGAACCGAGGGCGGCAGCACCAGAGGCATCGCAACGACCGCCCCGACGATTCCCTTCCAAGCTCCTTGGCGATTCGCCAGCCACCACGCCACGGGAGTTCCCACGACGAAGAGGATCGCGGTGACGATTCCCGCCAGCTTCGCCGTTAGCGCAAGGGCTTGGAGGTCTTCGTTGCTCAGAAACATTTCCTCGGGCTTCCTTCCGTTCTCGCGCACCAACCGGACGG
>JBDKGS010000148.1:0-10689 GCA_039798065.1 Fibrobacterota bacterium
GGCAAAGCCGAATCCTGTCAAAGAGTTGTCAGTTTCCGTTCGCAATGCGCCCGTTTCGATCGCGATTCAAAAGCGGGGAATCGGGTCCCATCCAAGTGTATTTTTTAGGCTTCGCATACGATTTCATACCCCCCCCATTGGCGAGAAGAATTCCCGCGCGACCAGATCGGTCGGGCGCCGGGTACTACCGCTCGAGAGGCCCCATTGCAATGATGCAGAAGAGTTTCATCCAACCTGTTCGACGCGGCAACGATGGCTGCCCTCTCTCCCTTTTGCAAGAACGCCTCTGGTTGCTTCACCGGATGAACCCCGCCGACACGAGCTGGAACATCCCCTTCGTCTTCCTGATCGAAGGCGCTCTCGACCTGGACGCCCTCGCCAAGAGTCTCGGTGAAATCCTGCGTCGCCACGAGAACCTCCGTGCGCGTTTCGTGGCCGCCGCAGGTGGCGTCCCTGTCCAAGTGGCCACCGCGCCAGGAATTGTCAAACTCGACATCGTCGACGCCTCGGAAGCCGACCTGCCCAAATTTGTCGCAGCCAACGCCGAACACCGCTTCGACCTGGAACAGGGACCCGTCTTCGTCCACAAGCTGGTCCGGCTGGGAGCCGAGAAGCACGTGTTGCTCATCGACATCCACCACATCGTGGCCGATGGATGGTCCATCGAAGGAATCCTGTTCTCCGAGCTGCAGAAGTGCTACGAAGCCTTCGGCGAGGGCCGCGAGCCCCAACTCCCCGAACTTCCCATCCAGTACAGCGACTTCTCCATCTGGCAACGCAAGCAGGACATCACAAAGCACCTCGCCTACTGGCGCGAGAGCCTTTCGGGATACGAAGGCTCGCTGGAACTGCCCACCGACCATCTGCGCCGCCCCGACTCGGGCAAGGCGAGCTCGTCGTTCATCCACCACTACGATGCCGAATTCTGTCAGGAACTGGACCGTTTCTCGCAGAAGCACAACTCCACTCTTTTCATGACGCTTCTGGCGGGATTGGCGCTTCTGGCCCAGCGCTACACCGGCCAGGACGACCTGTGCATCGGAACCACCACTTCGGGGCGTCCGCTTCCCGAACTGGAAGGATTGATCGGCTTCTTCATCAACATCCTTCCGCTGCGGATCCAGATCGACCAGAATCTGTCCGTTCGCGAATACATGGCTCAGATCCGCAAATCGACCGTTTCCGGCTTCGAGCACCAGTCGGCGCCGTTCGAGCGGATCCTGCAGGCGCTGGACGGTTCGCAGAGGGCGAAGGGCTCCGAACTCGTTCCGCTCGTGGTGCGCCACCAGAACTTCCCGCACACCAAGATGGACAAGCCGCTTCCCGGCGGCGTGCGTTTCAGCGCCTACACGACAAATTCCGGCGACGACGCGGCGACCAGCTCGACCGCGCAGGCGCGTTGCGAAGTCGAGCTTTCCTACACCGGCAACAAGGACGACCTGCAAGTGGAGGCGGTCTTCGCCTCCGACCTCTACCGCCGATCCACCATCGAACGGATTCTGTCGCACCACGCCCGGCTGCTGCGCTCCATGTTCGAAGACGATTCCTGTCCGGTGGGCGAACTGGCCATGATGGAGCCCCAGGAGGTCCGCCGCATCGCCGTCGAGGCCAACCAGGGGCTGGCTGGGTCGGAAGACCTGTCCACCTTCGTCGAACGGTTCGATCGCCTGGCCAAACGCGTTCCCGGCAAGACCGCCTGCATCGACGCCGCCGGTCCGGCGACGTACGGCGAACTCGACGCCACGTCCAACCGCATTGCCAACGCTCTGGCGGCCAAAGGGGTGAAGTCCGGCGACATCGTGGGCGTCTGCCTCGATCGCGGTGCACCGCTGTTGGCCACCTTCCTCGCCGTGTGGAAGACCGGTGCGGCCTACGTCCCCGTCGATCCATCCTACCCCGATTCCTACCGTAGTCAGATTCTGTCCAATGCGGATCCAAAGATCGTGGTCGGCACCACCACAACACTCGCCGGACTCGGGCTGCCCGAGTCGCGCACCTTCGCTCTCGACCTCGCCGCCGATTCCTTGAAGGCCTTCCCCGCAACCGCTCCCGGATCCGCGGCGGGCATCGATTCCCTCGCCTACATCATGTACACCTCCGGCTCGACCGGCATCCCGAAGGGCGTGCGGGTCCTCCACAGGCAGCTGGTCAACTGGCTTGGAGGCATCGAGGCGAATTGGCCATTCGACGAGAAGGACGTGGTCGGACAGAAAACGACCATCGCCTTCGCTCCTTCCGTGAAGGAACTTTTCGCCGGACTTCTCAACGGCGCGCCGCAGGTCTTCATCGACGGCGCGACCATGCTGGACACCCCCGCCTTCGTCGCGACCCTGGCGCGCCACGCGGTGACCCGCCTCAACCTGGTCCCTTCGCACATGGACGGCGTGCTCCGGCACCTGGAGAAGGAACAGTCGCATCTTCCCGCGCTGCGCATGTGCATCACCGCCGGCGAACCCCTTTCCAGCGAACTCGTCGCCCGGTTCAAGGCGCGATTCCCCGGCGCCCGCCTCATCAACAACTACGGCTGCACCGAACTCAACGACATCACCTACTACGACACCGCCGACTTCGACGGATCGGAAGGATTCGTTCCGGCCGGCAAGCCCATCCAGAACACGCGCATCTACCTGCTCGATGCCAAAAAACGTCTGGTTCCAGACGGCGTCCCCGGCGAGCTGCACGTGGCCACGGCGGGAATGCCCGAAGGCTACCACAATCTGCCCGAACTGAACGCGACCCAATTCGTTCCCAACACGTTCACGGACAGTTACGGTGATCGTCTCTTCAACACCGGCGACCTCGCGCGCCGCCTGAGCGACGGCAACATCGAATACATCGGTCGGCGCGACTTCCAGGTCAAGGTGCGCGGCCAGCGCGTGGACGTGCGGCACGTGGAACAGGTGCTGGGCGAATTCGCCGGCATGGGACAGCGCGCCGTGGTCAGCGACGGCACCCAGCTCACGGCCTACTTCGTTGCCGCCAAGGGACAGACCGTCGAGCTGGAAAGCTTGCGACAATTTCTGCTCGGACGGCTTCCGGGCTTCATGGTGCCCGCGGCCTTCGTCGCGGTGGAAGCCATGCCCCGCCTGCCCAACGGCAAGCTCGATCGGCGCGCCCTGAAACCCACCGTGGGACAGGTCCAGCAAAGCCGCTCCTTCGAGGCGCCCACGACAACAATCGAACGGGCCATCGCGTCCATCTGGTCGGAAGTGCTCGGCTTCCCGGTAGAGGAAATCGGCAAGAACACCCACTTCTTCGAGATCGGTGGCGACTCGCTTGCCGCCGCCCGTGTCATGGGACACATCCACGAAAAGCTCGGCGCCGAAGTCGGCATGTCCATGCTTTTCGAGAGCACCCGGCTTTTCGAACTCGGCGAATGCGTGGCGAAGATCGGCGGAAATTTCGGTTGGTCGAACGAGGCATCCGACGACGCGCAGGCTTTCGAGGGACTCGACAATCGCGGCGCCCGTGGCGCCGGTCTTCTTGAAGGCAAGGTGATCCTGCTCACTGGCGCAAGCCGCGGCATCGGAAGCACGGCGGCACGGCTGCTTGCCAGCCACGGCGCCAAGGTGGCCATCAACTTCCGCAAGAGCGAGGCCCGCGCAGCACGCGTCAAGGAGATCATCGAAGCCGAAGGCGGCACGGTCGAACTCTTCCAGGCCGACGTGACGGATTTTGACCAGGTCAAGAAAATGGTGGGCGACGTGCTCGAGAAGTTCGGCAGGATCGACGTGCTGGTCTCCAACGCGGCGATCGGGTTCAAGATGAAGCCCTTCGTGGAACATGAGTGGGAAGACTTCCAGCGCAAGGTCAACGACGAAGTCGCGCAATTGTTCTTCCTGTGCAAGGAGGTCGTGCCCGCCATGATGGCGAACGGCGGCGGAAGCATCGTCTCCGTCTCCAGCACCATGTCCAAATCCCACGGACAGGGGTTCATCGCGCACAGCGCGGCCAAGGCGGCACTGGACGCCTTCGTGCGGTCGCTGGCCTACGAGCTCGGGCCCGATGGGATCCGCGTGAACACCGTGGCCCCCGGCCTGATCATCACCGACGCCACAGCCAACCTCCCGCCCGCGATCAAGGAATCGGCCGCGGCCTGGTCCCCTCTGCGCCGCAACGGCGTGGCGCAGGACGTCGCGGGAGCGATCCTTTTCTACGCCAGCGACATGTCGCAGTACATCACCGGCAGCTACCAGGCGGTCGATGGCGGCATGACCATGCTCTGAGCATGCGTCAATTTCCGTCCAATCGATCGAGCACACTCGCAGCCCTTCGGACACCCATACAATGACAGCAAGCCTTCTCGTCCTCGACAATTACGATTCGTTCACATTCAATCTCGTGCAGATGTTCCGCGTCTACCCATTGGCGGTTTCCGTCATTCGTGCCGACAAGATCACGGTGGAGGAAGTGCAGGAATTGCGCCCCGACTACATCGTGGTGAGCCCGGGCCCCAAGGACCCGGCAGCGGCCGGAATTTCGGTTCCGCTCATCTCGCGACTACACACGAGCTTCCCCATCCTGGGGGTGTGCCTGGGCATGCAATCCATGAACGAGGCGTTCGGCGGCATCACGGTTCGCGCTCCGAAACCCATGCACGGCAAGATCGACGAGGTCCACCACGAAGGAAAGGGACTGTTCAAGGGCTTGCCAAATCCTGTCAAGGTGGCCCGCTACCACTCGCTTGCGGTGACGAACATCGACCCGGCCCTCGAAGTCACGGCCAGGACGCCCGACGGCGTCGTTATGGGCCTTTCGCACCGCGAGCATCCGTTGCACGGCGTGCAGTTCCACCCCGAAAGTTTCCTGACCGAGCACGGTTTCGCCATGATCGAGAACTTCCTCAAAATCGGGCCGTTGAAAGACCAGTTGGCAGCATGAACAACACGACAAAAATCGACCAATTCGTTTCCGGACTTCCCGGCTCCATCACCAGCGTCCTCCATGCGCCGCTGGTCCTGTCCGAACCGTTCGTCGAGCTGGTCGGCCGTTTCTCCGACGAGCCTGGCACCATCGCGCTGTTGAGCGGTGGCAAGCTCGATTCGGCACGCTACAGCGTTCTGGGCATCAGGCCTTGGCTCTCGGTCAAGGAATCGGCGGGCACAGTGGTGGCCGAGTTTGGGGGCACCAGCACCAAGGCCGAGATCGATCCGTTCGACGCGCTCGACGCGCTGGTCAAACGCTACAGCCTGCCCGGCCTCGAAGAGATCCAGCCCCTGTCCTCGGGACTGCTCGGCTACCTCGCCTACGATCTCAAGGATTGCCTGGAAGAGCTGCCGCGCACCAGCCGCGACGACCTGAAGCTTCCACGCCTGTACATGGCGGCCCCCTCCATCCTCGTGGTCCACGACCGCCACGAGAACAGGACGAGCGTCCACGTTCCGGTGTTCGGCGACGAAGAAGCGGCCAGACGGATTCTGTCGCAATTCGAACAGGAATTGTCGATTCCCGCCCCCACCCCCGACGACGCCCATGCCCATGCGCGGGCGGGACGGCTCGTGTCGGGTCTCTCCCGCGATGAATACATCCGCTCGGTCGATGCGGTCCGCGACTACATCGTGCGCGGCCACGTGTACCAGGTCAACATGTCGCAGAGGTTCGAAGGCGAGTTCTCGGGCGACGCCTTCGCGCTCTTCGCGCGCCTGTTCGAAGTCAACCCGGCACCCTTCTTCGCCTACATCCAGGCCGGTGACCACCAGATCGTCTCCACTTCCCCCGAACGCTTCGTCGAGCTGCGCGGGAAGGTGGTGGAAACGCGACCCATCAAGGGAACGCGGCCTCGCGGCAAGACTCCCGAAGAAGACAAGGCCCTGCGCCACGACCTCGAGACCAGCCCCAAGGACGACGCCGAACTCTCCATGATCGTCGACCTTCTGCGCAACGACATCGGCAAGGTGTGCGCGGCGGGTTCCGTCCATGTCGTGGAGCACAAACGCGTGGAAGGCTACGAGAACGTCTACCACCTGGTCAGCCTTGTGCGCGGCGAACTCGATCAGGACCAGAACATGGTTGATCTGGTACGCGCGACATTTCCTGGCGGATCCATCACCGGATGCCCCAAGATCCGCTCCATGGAGATCATCGACGAACTCGAGCCGGTCCGCAGGCACGTCTACACCGGCTCCATCGGCTACCTGGGCTTCAGCGGCACCATGGACCTCTCCATCGCCATCCGCACCGCGACCATCTCCAATGGGCGCCTGGTCTACTCCGTGGGCGGTGGCATCGTGTACGATTCGCGGCCCGAAGACGAATTCGAAGAGACCCTCCACAAGGGCAGGACCATCTCCAACGCTCTGGAGAAGATGAACACCGCCGGCGCGGATGGACAGGAACTGTCGAATCCTGGCCGCATCGGATGGATCAACGGCAAGTTCAAGCCGGTTTCCGAAATGACGGTTTCCGTCGAAGACGAAGGTTTCGCCTACGGGTACGGGTTCTTCGAGACCATCCGCGTCCAAAACGGAAAACCGCTCCGTCTGGAGGCCCATCTCTCGCGCTTCCGGAAGGCCTGGACGGAGTGCTTCGGCACCGACTTCCCCGATTGCACATGGAAGGACGTGATCGAGCTTGTGGTGACAAAAAACGGCTTGGACGACAAGGTCGCCGCCGTCAAGATCCTGGCCGCAGCCGGCAGACCCGACAAGGGCGAGCTAGGAATCAATGTGATGGCGATCGCGCGACCGTACACGCACAGGCTCGAAGGAAATCCTCGCAAGGGCCTTCGGCTCGCGACCTATCCGCACGCTCGCCAGTCGCCGCTCTCCGACCACAAGACCATGAACTACATGTTCCAGCGCATGGCCTCGAAATGGGCGCAGGCGCACGGCGGCGACGAGGCGATTCTCCTGAACACCGACGGATCGGTGTCCGAGACGAACACGGCGAACCTGTTGTGCAGGATTGGTGGCAAGTACTACCAGCCTCTTTCTGAGCATGTGCTTGGCGGCACCATGGAGCAGGCGGTGTGCGATCTGCTGGCCAGCTGGGGTACTCCGGTCGAGTGCAAGCGCATCTCGCTCGAAGATCTCAAGGCGTCAGAATCCGTCATCATCACCAACGCCCTGATGGGCGCCGTGTCGGCGACGCAAATCGACGGTACCACGATCTCCATCGATGACAAGATCTGCGCCAAGATCAACGGAGCGCTGATGTAGGTCGGTGATGCAGATCACACCCGGTCGCCACGGTCGGGTGTCGGTGAGGTATGCTTTCCGAAGCACCCTGCTCCTCACCCAAGGACACCTCATGAATCCTCGTCACCGACTGCTGGCGCTAGCCTTGGCGACAACGAGCCCATGCCTTGCGCAATGGACTCTTCGCACCCCCATGACAAATCCCGAACGCATCCACGGTGCCGTGTGGGACGGCACTCGCTTCATGGTGGCAGGTGGCTTTGGGTACACCGCCACATCCACCGATGGAGTTCGTTGGGACAAACGGGCCATCCCAAGCAACCCGAACCTGCGGGGTCTGGCCACCAACGGCAACGGATTGATTGTCGCATTGGACGATGCCGGACATTCCTGGGCAACCACCGATGGCGTGTCTTGGACCCGCTCCGATACTTCGCTTGGATTGAATCTGGCCTCCCTCCATTGGACTGGCTCTCGATTCGCCGCAGGTGTCGAACACAACGTAGGCACGGTGTACCTCCAACCCGAATCGGTGGATGGCCTCCATTGGGGTCCCGATTCCTCCCGGCTCGCCCCAGGCCTTCAACCCACCTTCGTCTTCGATTCGGTCATCGAAATCAGGTTGCATTACGCGCTCCATTCCAGACAGCCCGGCCACGGATGGAGACGCTGCTCGACCGGAACGACGCAATCGATGTACGGCATCGCCAAAGGCCAAGGGAAGTGGGTGGTGGTAGGCGATTCGGGCATCATCCTCAGTTCATCCGATGGTGCAACCTGGGCCAAAGGATCCATCGGGTCGGCCAGAAACCTCAAGCAGATCGCCTTCCTGGATGGACTCTGGATCGCGGTCGGCGATTCCTGCACCATTTTCACCTCGCCCGATGCCCAAGCCTGGACTCGTCGCATCAAACCGCCCGCTCTCCGGGACACCTACTACTCGGGCTTCTGGCGCCCCAAGATCGTACGTGATTCGACCCGATGGACCGTCGTTGAAAACGTAGGCAGAGGACGGATTCTGTCTTCCCAGGACGGCGTCCAGTGGAGCGTGGAAACGCTACCGGGCGACGCCGCGTTCGGAACCGCGGCCGAAGAGGAAACCAGCGAAATGCTTCTCTCCACGGGGACGGGTACGCTTCTGGTGCGACGAAACGGAATCATCGCCTGGCGACAAGGCGCGACCGATTGGGTCGTTACGGATCAAACGCCGCGCGCCAACCTGCAAAACATCGTGCATCAAAACGGCATCTGGCTGGCCGCCGGGCCCCAAGGCGATTCCACATTGGTTTGGCGCTCCACCGACGGAGTCACATGGTCGGCTTCCAGATTGCCCTTCAAAAGCAGCTACCAATCGTTCTTCAAGGGCTTGTTCGCCGCGCGCGGCCTTTTCATCGCATCGAGCTACGCAAGCAGCGATGCCGGATCCACGATGATTTCCGAAGACGGTCTGACTTGGACATCGTCCGGAAATTGCATGCTGGGCAAGGTTGTCGACAATGGACGGATTCTGGTGGGCATCGATCCCGGAAATTTCAAGCTGCATTCCTCGGAGGACGGCAGGACCTGGACTCTTCGGAAATCCAAAGCCGGTTACTACCACATGAACGACATCGCCTGGAACGGCAAGATGTTCGTCGCGGTCGGAGACAACGCCACCCTGTGGACATCGACCGACGGCATCGACTGGATCGAGCCCGAATTCGATGAAGGGGCGGCCTACGTCCAGGGATCCCTGCCCTATATCGGCGACCTGATGTCCGTGGCCTGGAACGGGACGACCTGGTCGGTCGCGGGAGCCTCCGAATCCCTGGTCTCCGCGGACGGACGAACATGGAGCCGTTCGCAGCAGGATTTCGGAAATGGCTACGCCCGCGAAACTTCGTGGCACGGCGGGTTCGTCACGGCCATCCGGAGCTTCGACGACACCTTCGACATCCTTGTCTCGAACGACGGATTGCAATGGCACCACGCGCTGAAAGCAGGACCGCGCTCCGGAGCGAACGGCCGCTTTGTCGGATTCCACGACCTGGGCGACACCCTGTACGCCATGACCACCAGAACCTCCCTGTTCCGCACCGGAGACGCCGAAAATTGGCAGCGGGAACGTTTCACCGGCAACGCCATACAGGACATGGCCCACTCCGGCGGCCTCTTGGTGGCCGTCGGCGACAATTCCAACATCTGGACCCGCCCCACCACAGCCTCCGATGTCGGAGTCGCGCCACGCTCGTCCGCGAAGTTCCCGTCCATCGTCGTTTCAGGCGGACGACTGCGCATCCCTGGCGGCGCATCCCTCTCGGCAGACCTTTTGGATCTGCAAGGACGGATTTTGTCACATGGATCGCCGGATGCCTCCGACCTAGTCCTGGATCTGGCCGGTCGACCCAAAGGCACTTGGGCGCTGCGCCTGCGCGAAGGCGATCGGGTCACGACGCGCATGGTCGCCATCCCCTGAACTCCAGCGCCCCTTCCCTGGGGCGAAGACCGACCATGCCCAGGACACCCCAAAGGCGATCTCGCTTTCCACGACGACGTTTCTTGTCGCAAACTCGATGGTCCTGATTCCCGCACTAGAGAAGGATGGCTTGTTCGACTGATATCGCCTCCGGAACGGCGCCTCTCGTTCGCCGGATCCTGTTTCGGTACATTTGCCATTCGATGAACCACGAACTCGTACATCTTCCCGCCTTCACGTGCATCGGCTTGGAAGGCGAAGGCTGGATTTCCAGCTCGCGCGAGTGGATCCCCGCGCTTTGGGAAGAATTCCTGAAGCGCAGCTGGGAAGTGCCGTTTCTGGACCAGAGCGGAGCCTGGGGTTTGATGAGCGACACGGAAATCCATCTCGCGCCATGGGGTGGAATGCGCGGGCGCTACCTGGCATCGAGGCAGGCCCCCGACGGCACCGAACCCACCAAGGATTGGGTGGCATGGACAATTCCTGACATGACATGGATGCGCATTCCTTGCCGTCTCGAACAGATCCCCGAGGCGATCGCCCATGCCAAGGAGTTCCAGCGCAACCATCCCGAATGGCGTTGGGGAAGCGCCGTCCACGAGTTCTACCCCGCCTCGTTCAGGAACCCGTTCACCGACGACCTGCATCTGATGACCGGCCTTCTGCCGAGATGACGGAAATCCTAGACAGAAACTGACATCACCTGGAGAAAGCGCATGGGCTGGAGATGGAAGGCTGGATTCGTGTCCGCGATGCTCGCCCTCCCCCTGGCGGGCTTCCTGCTCCTGTCCCGCATGTCGCGCGTTTCCGAATCGGTCGAAGGATCCAAGTCCGTTCTCGCAAGGATCGTTTCGGCGCGCCAGGACGTATCGATCGATTCGATCTCGAGGATCTACGCGACGAATCGCGAAAGCCTGCTCCCGTCCGACCTCCTGCTGGCCAGGCTCCAACTGGCGAAGATCGCCGTCGATTCCAATGACATTTTCCGTCTGATCGACAGCGCCCGGATCATGGCCATCGCGCCGCCCGAATCGCTGGACGCGTGGCGCATGCTCCCCTACGAGGCCTCCATGTCGCGCAGGTTGGCCCTCCTCGAAA
>JBDKGS010000149.1:0-10622 GCA_039798065.1 Fibrobacterota bacterium
CTAAAGTCTTGAACCTTTTTGCAAAGAAAAACCGCCACCCTGCTGGTGCAGGATGGCGGCAAAGGAGTTCCGGAGAAACCGACGCTTTCGGTTACTTCGACTTGAGCTTGTTGTAGACACCCAGCTTGAAAATCTTGTTCTGATTCATCAAGCGAACATTCTGGCCGTTTACTTCCTGTTCGGTGTAGGTAATGACTCGGATCATGTACACACCCGAGGCCAGTTCGGCACTCGTGCCGTTCAGGCCATTGAGCCCGACCAACAACGAATACTTGTTCGAGCCGTTCGTCAGGCCGGCGTCCTTCAGCTTCTCGACATCCAGCTTGACATCGGCCTTGCCGACAAAAATTCCCATGTTGTCGTAGGCCAGGAACTGCGCGTCGATCGAATTGTTCAAGTCGATCTTGATTCCCGCGATCCCAACATTGCCCAACTTGATGTCCTGGGCAGTCAGGATTCCAGGTGCCCACTGGGCCGCTGTCGTACCATGGGCGGTCCAGTCGTTGTCGCCTTCGGCGCGCACCCACACCGAAACCGGAGGCACGACGTTGAGCGGATTGGTGCCCTTGGGGGGGAAGGTGACAACCGCTTCAGGGAAGATGTCGGCATGGTAGCGAACAGGCTTCATCCCGGTCTTGACGCTATCCCAACGAGACGAATCACCCTGCGTGACACCAACCAAATCGGTAGCGGCTCCGGTGGCCATGCGCACAAGTTCGCCGTAGCCGGGGAGCTTGCAGTTGTCGCTGGCGCAAACCAGCTTGAACTCGCGGCTGTTGGGTGTGAACAACAGTTGCACGCTGGCCGGGTCTTTGACCTGGATGGGCGCTGCCGGCGATCCGTTGCGCGAAGTCAAAACCAGGCTCACCGCAGACAGGTTCAGTGTAGCCACTGGTTCGGTCAGGCGGATGTGCAAGGTGTCGGGAGCACCGTCGATGGCCCCATAGGTGACCAAAGCCGAGGCCGAGTCGATCACCGCGGCAATTCCATCCTTGAGAACGAAGGGCAGCGCACCCATGGTGGTTCCGTCTACGATACTCGTGCTGGTTGCAGAACCGATACCGGAGGTCACCCGAGCCGGGAAACCAACAACCGGAATCGTCACCGAAGCTTTTCCGGCAACGGTCGAACCGTATTCCGCAGCAGTCACGGTCACGGCAGTGCCTCCCCAAGTGAAGCTGAAGTTGGGGTTGCCGACCGGCAGTTTGGTGTAGAACAACTGCACGGCATCGCCACGGCCATCACCGTTCAGGTCTAGGACCTTGGCCGAATCGGGAGCGCGATCACCACCGACAACGGGAACATAAGGAGCATTGCCCAAGCTGGAGGGCAATCCACCGTTGGCGGCGATCAGCACCGAACGCGCCTTGGGCAAACGGATGCTGTCGCCAACATCGAGCTTGCCGTTGACCACGTTGAAGGTCCAAGTCTTGCTCGAATCAGTTGCCACTGGAACCGGGCTTGTGAAGGTGAGTGCGACGTCGCCAGTTGCGGTTTTTAGGACCATCGCGTCCAGCGTCGCATCGATCAACTTCATGGGCTCGGAGTAGGTGACGGTGATCTTGTCGTTGGCCTGGCCGAACTCGAGCTTGGCGGTGCCAATGGCGATCGGCGCAACGGAGTCGTCCAGATTCTTGCGCTCCACCGGATTGAGCAGGCTCACGAGACCGCGGTACACATCCAAAACACCAGCACCGTTAGGGCCTGTGCCCACGGTCGCTCCCTGTGGGAAGGTGGCGGGAAGAGCGAGCTCGTAGGTGGCGGGAGCCATCGAATCCGCAGAAGCAAAACTCAGGTTCACTGCGCTTGCATTCTTCCAGCCCAGTACGACCATGCTGTCGGGGCGTTCGGAAGGCTTGCGGAAATCGCGGCGGAAGACGACGCGGATTGCATCGGCTCTGCCGTCGCCATTCTTGTCGAGGATCGCCGAGCTGCTGACATCGACGATGACGGGCTGGAGTCCAACCAAAGTCGTATCCGTACCGCAACTGGCGAATCGAGAGTCATTCCCGGAAAGATCGGTCAAACCGGTTCCCGGCTCGATGGCCAAGATGGACTTCTCGACCACCGCACCATTGGTGTTGCCCGTGAGGACGAACTTCAGGGAGTTGGTCGCCGTGCCGGGGAGTGTATTGACGACATTGATGCCGGTCGCAGGCACCTGCACCATGCCAGCGGCGAAGGTGCGGAAAGGCCAAACGGTTCCGGAGTGCTTGACCGGCTCGCTGAAGATCACCGTGAGGGTGTCGGCCACGGTTGAAGGGGTGGGGTTCTCGACCAACATGGCCGCAATGGGCCGAGGTCCGATGCCGTCGGCGACCACAACTGTGCCAACGACCACCAGCGAGTCGGGCGCTGGGGGCATGATCAGAGCCGCACCCAACGTCAGTTTGGCGGTGGGGTTGTAGGCCGCGAACTTCGATTGAACGGCCTGCGGAAGTGAAATCGCCACCGAAGCACCGCCAGCGATCAATCGCACCGATGTCGAATCGAGAACAACGCTGTCAGTGGTTCCGATATTGAACTTGATCGCGTTGATCCTGACCCTGGAGGCATCCAAGGTTTTGATCGCTCCTGCCGGGTCGAACGTGACGAGCACGGAATCGGCGATTCCATCGCAATCCGAATCAAGGAACTTCGAGGACTGCATCGCGGGTGTTGGAGGCAGTGGTGGATTCACGAATCGCACCGGAAGCCGCGTGGAAGGCTTCAATCCTGGAATAACCGCCGTCAACGAATCGAATCCGACTGTTGGTTTTGTCCCTGCCACCCAGAACCGAACTTGAGCGCTCGAAAGCTTGATGGAATCGGGGCTCAATAGCTTGGTCATCAAAGAATCGGCGTAGAACTTGATATACGAGGATGCAGCCGAAACCGTAACGTACGCATCGGCATTCGGGTTCACCACATCGGCGGTGGCTCCATCCTTGGTCAACCAGAGCACCACAGGCCGAGGAGTCAGAATGAACGTGTCCACACTCAAGGGAGAAGCCCACGCAAGGTAACCGGCAGGGGGGAGGAGTCGTGCGTAGGCTGTGTCAGGAAGAGCAGCTGCAACACCCTGTACAGAGCCGGTCAACTTGATCCAAGGGAATTTCCCGGTTGGGTACAAAAGCGCACCCGAAGCGCCTGGATCGCCAATCACTCCGAAAACAGCGTTTCCAACCGAGTCGGTCTTGACCACGACGGTATTGGTGCCCTTCACTGCAGCCGCTTGGGTGGCTCCAAGACCGGTAAGAGACCCAGCTGCGGGTACCGGAGCGGCGATCGTTCCCGAATACACGGTGGCGTCCACCGAAATATCAACAGAGGCCGCGGTATCCACCGTATTGCCGTATTTGTCGTACACGACCAAGCTGCCCTGGTTGCTAGAAACACCCTGCAACTCGTTGCAGCCATTCGCTGTATCACTTGGGTTGCCGTTGCACTTTGTGACCTGGTAGGTCTGAGGAATGACGAACTGAACTTGGGCCGGCAAACCTGGGCGGATTTTGATCGATCCGTTACCCATGACACCCACTGCGGAAGTGGCAGAACCAACAACACCGGTCACGGTCACACTCAGGTTGCCCTTGGTTTCGAAATTGATCGGTAAAACGAAACTTCCCGTGAAACCGCTGAGGATTTGCGAGGTGTCAACCAAAGATCCTGGTGGCGTGGTGAGATTGCGCATTTTCACGCCAGCACCGGGTGTTGCATAGACGCGACTGACCTGCTGGGTCGTCAACTTGACGCCTTTGGGGTCGGTGACGTAAGCCTGCATGTAGATGGGGTCACCCACGCGAGCAGAGGTGATCGAGTCGGTGCAAGCCGGGGTCGAGCAAAATTTCACCACCATCTGGTACTGAAGCTTGCGGTAGAAGTACACCCCGATGACGCTGACACGCTTTCCGGTTACCGGATCAAGCGCGGACATGAAAACGTCGAAGCGGGCATAATCGTTGGTAACCGGATTTGGAAGCGAAAGGGTCATCAAGTCGCCCGACGAGCCGCTCCAACTCGTGTTGCTGATCTTGGTTGGATTGGAATAGGCGAGATTCGACTCGTCCTTGGGAGCTGCAGCACCAGCGAGAGGCAACGTCGAAAAAGGAAATGCGTCGTAGTAGTAGACGGAATCGACTTTGAATCCCGTGTAACCTGAAGAGGCCGCGCCGGTGTTGCCATCTAATTGCTGAACGATGACTGGGATTTTTGCACTGAGGCCGTTGACATTCACGATCTGCTGGTCGACCAAGCTTAAAACAACTCCGCTTGGATTGCACCCCAGGGTGGTCTTGCCGCTCAAAGTATCGAAGCAGAACGCGCCGCGATCGGATGGCGAACCGTCCTTGTTCCCGAAGTTATCCTGCGCCCAGGCCTGGTTGCGAATGGTCGCCGCAACCTCGGGCATGCTCCACTGTGGCGCCAACTTCAACACGTTGGTGGGAGAGGCGGTACGGTAGCTCTTTTCGAATTTCGCGGAGTCCGACGCGGCCGATACATCGAGTGCAAGATTCGCGGAATCCAGCGCGGTGTTGAGCCGGAACGCGAACATGTTGTTGCGGGCCACGGCCATCGCCGTCGGCATCGTGGTCGGAACACCCGCTTGCGGCAATTGGTCGATGACTCCCCAGGCATTGTAGCCGTTGTTGTCGGAAACGTTGTACACCTTGCCCTGGTATCCGTCAGCCGTCGCGATGGAACCAATTGGCCGTCCATTCATGACAAGATCTTCGCCCAGAACGACAGCCGTCATTCCCTGATGGGGCCCCCAGGCGTTCCAAATCTTGTTGGGCTGGATTTGGTTGATGTAGCGGACCTTCGCGCTGAAATTGCACGGTGAAGCACAGGTGCTGCCCGCCCCGTACAGGCCGGTCAAGGTCGCATCCTTGATGTTGATGTTCGTCAACGTGTCTTTTGTGCTGGCCGATACACCCGGCATCAGCTGGATGGTGTTGTCCCAAGCTGTGGCACCATAGAATTGAAGTTTCTGGTTGCTTCCACCCCCAGGCTGCAACCCGTATGGATTCGAGGTGGATTTATCCGCTTCGGTCGTCATGCGAATGACGTTGTTGTAGAACAGCTCTTGGGAGCCTGCACGCCAGCCGCCGAATGCAAGTACCATGGGGCTTCGCAGAATGGTGTTGTTGTAGATGCGGTCGGTGGCAAGAACGGCATCCTTCATGTACATGAAGCCACCGGCCTGATTGTTCATTTCGCTCGAATTGGCGTTTGGATCCTTGGCGCTATCGGCGAACTGGAACGACTTGTTCATGTTGTTGTAGGTGACGTTGTGGTGGATTCGGGACGCCAAGTCCCAACTGCTTTCGAGATAGAACGCCCACCAGTTGTCGTGGATGTAGTTCTTCTGGATGGTATGGTTTCCAACTTGGCCATACCTGGACAACGGCACAATGTCCTTCACGTCGTAGTCGTCGGGGTTGGCGGTTCCGAACATACCACCCACATTGCGTCCATTGATGTACATGGCAGAGAAGAAATTCGAGATTTCCGTGCCTTCGATGTTGGCTCGCAACGACTGGAAAATGTCGATTCCAACGAGGCCATGCACGATATCGTACATGCCACTCCAAATGCCGGTGTTGCGGAAGTAGACGCCGGTCTTTCCAAGAAGTTTGACGTTCTTGATGGAAATGTCACGGCTCTTTCGAATCACGATCATGCCGTTGTGCTGGAAACCCGACGAGGAGTACTTGGATGTGGTGTCGCTGCACATGCCCATTGGTCCAACGGTGGGCTTCGAGCAGGTCGATGACCCCTTCATGGGCCACATCAACCATCCGGAAGGGCGCGTCGGATCTGCGGTTCCCGTAATATCGGCATAAGAGAGGGTGAAGATTTTCGCAACGTTGGCCTGCTGTCCCGCATTCGGGTTGGGCACCATCGCGTACAGGGTCGCGTCGAAAGCAAGCTGCGACTTGGTGGTCGCCGAGGCCGATGCGATCGTGATGTTGGCCTTGCCCTCGATCCAAATGGGTGCTTTGAGGGAATACGCATTGTCGAGGAGGTTGATCTGACAGACGTCCTGTAGAGGATCGCAACTGTTGATGGCATCCTGAATGGATGTGAAGTCGCCCCTGCCAGCCGTGGCCGAGACCGAGATCACCTTATTCAGTGCCAAGGCGGGTGTTGACAAGCCCAATAAGGCACCGATAAGCATCAGGCTTGCGAAACGGTTATGCAAACGAACAGAGCTAGCCATGATATGAGTCCCCTAAAACGGGCATCGCGCCCACGAATTTGGGTCCAATGTAGCGACCCCACATGGATTTCGCTCTCCGTTCTCAGCCAAAAAGGCTTCGAAAGATCCGAAACTCCGGGGTTCGTCTACTGGAAGGACAGGAATGCCAAGTTGAGTTTAGGTGCAATTTTAGAAAAACAGGCGAGGTTCGGATTGCCTTTCTGGGAATCTGTTCTCCGTCTGCGAACGCTAGGAGACGACCTGTCGGCGCCAATCCCGTATGTTCACAGCAGGAAATCCAGCGATCCGCGATCCCGAAGGCCACGATTTGGTTACCCCAGCTCTTGCGGCGACCTGGCAGTCGTCTCCGAGCACGATATGATCGGCAAATCCCACCTGCCCGCCAACCAGACACCCCCGGCCCAGCACCACGGACCCAGCCAATCCCACCTGCCCCGCCAAGATGCTCCCCGACCCGACTTTGCAGTTGTGGCCGATCTGGACAAGCGAGTCGATCCGGACCCCGCTTCCAATCCACGTGGCTTCCAGGAGCCCCGCTGAAATCTGCGATTGGGGTCCAATCCATACATCGGACTCGATGACGACACCCGCCCAATGCGGAAGCGGAGTGGCGCGGCCTTCGATGCCGACAAAGCCAAACCCCGGAGCACCCAATACGACCCCGTCGCCAATCCTTGAACCTGCTCCTACGGTTACCCGAGGATGAACGACCGAGCCAGGCCCCACCCACACGCCATCCCCGATTTTGGCCGAACGGTGGACCGTGGCTGTTCTAGCCTGAGCGCCCCATCGCTCGACGATTTCCTCGCTGGTAAGCCAATCCGCATCGGATTCTGAAGGACGGCACGGGCCTTCCAACAACCGAACCAATGCCTTGCCCGTGTCCTCGACCCGCAAAAACCAGCCCGGTTCGTCGAGCTGGTGCCGACTACGCTGCCAATCCTGGATTTGGAGGGGCGAACCGACCACGACACCGGCTCGGCATCGGGAAATTTTTGTCGGCGTCGCCCGTTCAGGCAGCACCACCAAGCTGGCCCATTCCGCGGTTTCGTAGGGAACGAGTCGACTGAGTGTTGGAGCTGGTGGATTTCCCCACACTTCGAGCTCGCCCCCAAGCAGGGTCCGCAGCTCGAAGAGGGTCATTTGCAAGGGGAGCGCCATGGCTCCCTCCGAACTTAGGGTTTTGCCGGCGCGGCGGCTGGAGCCTTCACCGGTGCGGTGTCCGACTTGCCGGTGGCTGGGGCCGGGGCTGCCGGACTGGAGCCGATGTAATCCGCGTTCAGACGGTCGAGGATTTTGCCGGTGAGATCGATGTCTTCACGATTCGCGTAGAAGATGGAGCCGCTAGCCTTGTCCAGAACCAAGTCGTAGCCTTCGGCCTTGGCGACCTTTTGCGCGACGCCACGAATCATCTGGATGATGGGACCGGTGAACTCTTCGTTCTTCTTGACGACGCGACCGTCCTTGCCGTACAAGCTCTGGACCAGCTTCTGCAAATCGGCCTGCTTGGCCATGAACTGTCCTTGCAGATCCTTCTTCTTCTCGTCGGAGAGCATCAGGCTCTGCTTCTCGAACTTTTCCTTGAGGTTCGCCAATTCCTTCTGCTTGTCGGCGACTTCCTGCTCCCAGCTGGCAACTTGCTTGTCGTACTTGTCCTGGGCTTCCTTGGTTCCTTTGAAACCGTCGAAAAGCGCCTTGGAATCGACAACCGCGATGCGGAGCGGGGTTTCGGCAGCCGAGATGGAAAAAGCAACGCTCAGGAATGCCGCAGCAATGTGACGAATGCGCATGATGTGCCTCAGAAGGGTTGTTCGATCGTGAAGTTGGGATGCATGCCGGTATTCGGCACGGATTGACCGGAATAGCCTTCGCCGTCATCCAGACCCCAAGCGAAGTCAAACCCGAGAATTCCCATCATGGGGATGTTCAACCGGAAACCAAATCCCCAGTCGCGCTTGAGATTGCCCATGTCGATTTCTTCCCAAGGGTTGGGAAGCGATGTGACGGATTGGTCGACCTGGGAGACCAAGGCCTTTCCAAAAACGTTGCCCGCGTCCATGAAGCCGATGAGGTAGAACAACTGGTCTGCCACTGGGTAACGCAGCTCGGCGGTGGCCGAAAGGAACGAACGACCCACGCGACTGCCACCTAGCGATGCCGCGTCGTAGCCACGCATCTTACCTTGGTAACCGAGCAATCCGCCTTGGCGGAACAACGCAGATTTTTGCAAAACGTCGCCGCCGAAGATTCCGGCCTGGGCTTCTAGGCCCAAAACGAATTTTTCGACTGTCGGGAACCACCATTTGGCCAACATCGAACCTTGGTGGTAATCGAAATCTCCACCAAGCGGGCCACCGATGCGCCGATAACTGACCTGGAACAGGCTTCCCGAAGTCGGGAACAGCGGAAGGTCCTTGTCGTCGCGAGTGACAGTGACCGAAACGGAGCTTTCAAATCCGTCCGTCCTGAGGATGCCGGACTTGTCGGAGCTCCCGCCCTGGTAGCGGCTCAGAGAAATTCCGTAGGACGACCCGACCGAGAAATAGTCATCGGGCCAGCTGACGCGGCGCCCGAGGGAAAAATCCAATCCGGTCGAGATGTAGTCGAATTCGGTACGATTCTGATCCTTCTGATGGGTCCAGAAACCGCTAGCACTCACCCGCGTGGGAGTATCCATGAAGTAAGGCTCGGTGAAGGCCAGCCGCCCGCTCTTCTTGTAATTACCGTATTCCAGCGAGAAGTCGCTACGGCGCCCGGTGCCAAACAGGTTGGGGATCTGGAGTCCGATGGTTCCCACGAAGCCGTCATTGGCGCTGTACGCTCCGCCGGCAGAGAAGGTTCCCGTGCCCTTTTCCTTTTCCGTTACACGGAAGACCAGATCGACCACGCCCTCCTCGCCGGAGGGGCGGATGTCGGGCACCACGTTGTCGAAGAAGTTCAGCTGCATGACTTCGCGGAACGAGCGCATCATGAGGCTTTGCCGGAACAGGTCGCCAGGGAACAAACGGAGTTCGCGGCGAATGACCTTGTCGCGGGTCTTGGTGTTGCCTTCCACGATCACCTGGCCGACCGTTGCCGGAGGGCCTTCCTTGATGATGTAGAGGATGTCGACGATGCTGTCGCGGTAGGTCTTGACCGGATTCACCTGGGCGAACAATCGCCCTTCTTCGCGGTAGGCCATCGACAGATTCTGCGCTTCGGCGTCCAGCTTCTTCTGGTTGAGGACCGCGCCGGAATCGAGCGTGGTCTGCGACAGAAGTTGACGTTCGTTCAAGACTTCCTGTCCATTGAACGACACCCGACCGCGGTAGTAGCGACGACCTTCCCCGATCGACAACTTGATGTCCAGGCGGGTTCCATCCGGCCGATAGACTACCGACTGCGAATCGACGCGAGCATCGAGATAACCTTTTTCGCGGTAAAGGTCGACGATGGACACGATGTCGGCACTCAACGAATCCTGGAAGAACTCGCCCGATCGCCACCAGCGTTTTTCCTTGGTGCGCATCACGCCCAGGATGTGCTTGCGGGAAACGCGTTTGCGCCCCTCCAACACGATGGTGCCCACGCGAACCTTGGTCTTTTCCTCGATGGTCCAAGTCACAGCCTGTTTGCTCGAGGCGGAATCGGTCTTGGTGAGCACCGGCTTGACCGTGGCCAAGAGATACCCTTTTTCCCGGTACAATTTGAGGAAGGCTTGACGGTCGCGCTCCAAATTGGATTGAGACAGCACGCTGCCGTCACCCAATCGCGCCACAACCCGCAAGTCCTTCTCGGAAACCTTGTCGCATCCGGTGAACCCAACCGATCCGGCCAGCGGCAATTCCACCACGGAAACCACCACCTTGAGGCCGTTGCCGGGAAGTTCCACGTACGCGATCGATGCGTCGTCGATCAGTCCGGTCCCCATCAAAGCCTTGATGCTCTCCCTTTGGCGGTCTTCCAAACCGTCGACGGAAAGCTTGTCGCCTTCGCCCAGTTTGAGTGCACCGCGAAGTACCGAAACATCGAGGGATTTGGCCCCCTCGATGCGGACGGAATCGATGCGCCAGTTCGTGGCGTCCACCAATCCCGCGGAAGGTGCCGCAAGCGATGAAGACGAGGGTGCCGCTTCCTGGGCGGCGGTGGTCACGATCCAGCCCAGAACGAGGGCGGGCAGAAGGCGCATGCGGAATTCCGTCATTGTGAAGTATGGGAGAGAGCCGGAGAAACTAGTCAGTCGTTTCTCCGAAATCCACTCATTCGGTCTTGGGCTCGGGGTGGAACACCAATTTGTCGTCTTCGCGTTCGATCCGGATGGAGTCGCCTTCGGCGAACTTCCCACGCAGGAAATCTTCCGCCAGCGCATCTTCCACGAGCTTTTGGATGGTGCGACGCAGAGGACGCGCACCGTAGAGCGGATCGAAACTCTTCTCGACCA
>JBDKGS010000150.1:0-10491 GCA_039798065.1 Fibrobacterota bacterium
GGTCGACAAGATGTCGGAAAAGCTCGCCGAACTCGGCTACCCGAACCACCTCATCCAAGGCGGTGGCGAAATCCGCACCGCCGGACGCAAGCGCAAAGGCCAGTGGGGAATCGGGATCAAGAACCCCCGGAACACCGACACCATCGTCGGGGTCATCGGTTTGGATTCGGGTCGCGCGGTGTCCACCTCGGGCGACTACGAGCGGTTCTTCATCCACGAAGGCGTGCGCTACCACCACATCTTCGATGCGCGCACCGGGTCGCCCGCCCGCGGCGGGACAATTTCCGTCACCCTTTTGTGCCCTTCCAGCTTCACCTGCGACGCGTGGAGCAAGCCCATGTTCGTGCTGGGTCCCCGACGTGGACGGAAATTGGCCGATTCGTTGGGGATCCAGGCGTTCTGGGTCCGTGAAACTCCGGGTGGCCTCTGCTCGCGCCGCACCGACCTATGGGGCGCCAAGCTCGACGCCACCGTCGTTCCCACCTGCCCCTCGGATTGGTGATGTCGCCACGCTTGCTTGGCTTTCTGGACGTTCCCGTCCTGCTCACCGTGGGTGTCGTGTCGGCACTTGTCTGGCTGAAGGGACCCGGCGTCCAAGGCGCCCGCGCCACGGCCTTCCTGGGCGGCAAGCCGGTCGCCTGGTGGCCGCTGACAGGATCTGTCCAGAGGGACACCGTGTCCGGAGGCTTGGGGCCGCTGGTGGTCGAACACGGCGGCGGTTCCATCCGGATCGTGCAATCCCCCTGCCCCAACCACATCTGTCTCAAGCAGGGCAGGGCGTCGCATCTGCACGACCAGCTCGTGTGCGTTCCCTCGCGGGTGGTCATCGCCATCGAAGGCGATGCCGGGAACCAGGAGAACCAGCTCGATGCCGTCCACTGAACGGGCGGTTCTCACCGAACGCATCTTCGCCGGAGCACTGATCCTGGCCACCGGCCTTCAAATCGCCGAGTCGCTGGTCCCACGCGTTCCCATTTTCCCGTGGCTTCGGTTGGGGCTGTCGTGGGCCATCCTCTTGCCCTTCCTGCTTTCCTTCGGAATCCGACCGGCCATCGCCCTGTTCCTGGCCCGCAACGTCCTGTCGCTGTCCTACGGTGGGCAACCACCCTCCACGTTCCTCATTTCCAGCCTGTCGGGCGTGCTTTCGCTCTTGTTGACAGGAAACGTCATCATCTGGCTGGTCGACAGAAAATGGCTTGGCTGGATCGGCGCGAGCGTCGCCCTCGCCGCGGCCTTCAACGTGCTGCAACTCGCGGCCGTCACGGCGATCCTCGTGGGGCACTCCGGCAACCTCTTCCAGCTGGGACCCATCCTCGCCTGGTCGGCGGTGTCGGGAACCCTGGTGGCGTGGCTGGCCCGTTCCTTCGCCACAACCACGCTCTGGGGCGACGTCGACAGGACTGTTCCAGGACACGCAGCGAACCTGGATGGGGCGGCGGCCACCACGCCATGGGTCCGCCTTGCGATCTGGTCGACTCTGGCCATCGTACCCTTCGCCATTTCGAATTGGCGGCTCCTGGGGATTTACACCGGCGCATTGCTCCTGATCGCCTACGGACGGCGCGGGTTCGCAGGTCTGCGCATCGTGCGCCAATCGTGGCCGTATTTCGCGTTCCTCGCATGGCTGCACCTGCTCGACACGCCTGGTCATTTTCTGTCGGGAAGCCCCGTCACTGCCGAGGGCCTTCGCGCCTTCGCGCTGCACGCATCGCGGCTGTGCGCCTTCCTGCTGGCCACGCAGGAGCTGGCACCGCTGATCCCGTGGCGACGCCTCGCACCCACTTCGATTTGGGCCCGCGGAATGGGCCTGGCGCTGCCGCTGCTGCCTGGGCTGTTTTCGGTGGCCACCAAGGCCGCGCGCTCCTGGTGGCGGATGCGCCGCGAACCGGATCGCCCGAACTTGGCCCAGACGATCCTGCGGGACTTGCGATCCGACCCTTGAGCGGGAATCGTCAGAGAAGCTTTGCCAGTTCCTGTCGAAGGCTCGCGAGGTTGCGCTGTTTGGTCTCCTCGCGATCCGCACGCTGGGTCGAGGTGAACCACTTCTGCTGCGACACGAAAAGGATCTGCCGGGTGTACCAGTCCAGGTCGGCGAAGACCTTCCCCTGCTGCACCAGCTCCTGACGCAAATTGTCCGAGACCTGGAAGAAGTCGTCCCGCCCCAGATTGTCCAGGTCGGCGTCGCAGAGGATCTTCTTCAGCAGATCGTCGCCGGGCACCTGGATCCAAGCGCCATCGACCTCGCGCATCTCCGTCGACATGATGATGTCGAGGATTCGCGCGATCTCGGCTGCGGAAAATCCATGGCCCGGGAGCATTTCCGCGGCGATCCGCGCCCCGATGGCCTCGTTGCCGTTGTAGCTCTCGACGAATCCGATGTCGTGGAACAACGCCGCGGCCACCACCAGATCGCGGTCGCGGGGCGGCACCCCTTCGCCCGAACAGATTCTGTCAACCGCGGGAAGGACGTCGTCCAGGGTGTGGTGGGGTCCGTGGTAGGTCAGAGTGGACGGAAGATCCGCGAAAAGTCGGATTCTGACATCCTCAAGGAGCACGGAGAGGCGGCTGGAGACCACCATCAGGTCTTCTCGCCGATCGATAGGGTCAGGCCTTCGCTGGCAAAGACCACGCGCACGTCCGGATCGATCGTCTTCGCCTCCACGACGGCTTTCGCTTTCATCGCGTCCAAGGCGTCGTCGTCGCGTGCGGGATCGTGGTGGAAAACCACCAGCGTCTTCACGCCAGCCTGGACCGCCACCTTGAACCCCTCGTCCCAGGTGCTGTGACCCCAGCCTCGACGACCGGGGTACTCTTCGGCGGTGAACATTCCATCGTATATGAGGACGTCGGCGCCCCGCGCCAAGCGAACCAAAGCCTGGTCGACCCTGCCCTCAACATGCTCGGTATCCGTGGCGTAGACCATGCTCGCTCCGGTCGCAGCTTCCACGACACGGTAGGCGTACACGCCGTTGGGATGATTCAAACGCGCGCAGGAGACCGAACCCCACGGCTTGCCGGGTTCCGTCTCCAAAGGGAGGATGGCATCTTCGTCCATGGCCAAAAAGTCGATGTTGGCACCCATCTGTTTGAGTCCGATCGGGAACGTGGGGCCTTCCATCTGCCCCTCCACAACGCTTTCCAGCGTGCGCTCCTGGCTGTTCATGCCGTGGATGCAGATGTCCACATCCTTTTTCATGGCTGGCACGAAGAACGGAAACCCCTGGATATGATCCCAGTGGACATGCGAAAGAAACAAGTCGATCCGCGAAGGGCAACCCGACCGCATCATGGCCCTTCCCAATTCACGAATCCCGGTGCCGGCATCGAACACGAGATCGCCTCCGGCAAGTCGCACCCGAACACAGGAGGTGTTACCTCCGTACCGAACCGTGCTCGGACCAGGAACTGGTATGCTGCCTCGGACTCCCCAGAACTCGATTTCCATGGGTAGGGACATCTTAGCTCTTTCCTGGGCGGCATTTCCATCAAAATCGACGATTGTGATCTTCATCACATCCCACACGGTTGTCCGGCAACCGCCTACAGGCGGTTAGTTTTCCTTCCCCATGTTCGAGAACCTAAGCAGACGCCTCGAAGAGGCCATGAAGAAGTTGCGCGGCGAAGCGCGACTCACCGAAGAAAACATCGCCGATTCGCTTCGCGATGTCCGACGCGCCCTGTTGGAGGCCGACGTCGAGCTGGATGTTGCCAAGTCCTTCGTGGCCCGCGTCAAGGAACGCGCCCTGGGCAAGGAAGTGACGCTTTCCGTCACGCCCGGCGAGCACATGGTCAAGGTGCTGCACGATGCCTTGGTGGAGACCCTGGGCGGCAAGGAAGACGGCATCCAGCCCTTCGCGGGCAACCCCACCCTAACCATGATGGTAGGCCTGCAAGGGTCGGGTAAGACAACTTCTGCCGCCAAGCTGGCACTGCACTTCAAGGAAAAGCGCAACCGCCGCCCCATGCTGGTGGCTTGCGACGTCTACCGCCCCGCCGCCGTGGAACAGCTTGTGGTGCTGGGCAAGAAGCTGGGCGTACCGGTACATGCCGAGCCTGGCGAAAAGGACGTGGTGGGCATCGCCAAACGTGGGCGCCAAGCCGCCCGCGACCAGGCCTGCGACCTGGTGATCTTCGATACCGCGGGTCGTTTGCACATCGACGAAACCCTCATGGACGAACTGCACCGCCTGAAAAAGGAACTGCAGCCCCAGGAGATCATCTTCGTCGCCGACGCCATGACCGGCCAGGAAGCCGTGCGGGTCGCCAAGACCTTCCACGAAAAGCTTTCCCTCTCCGGCGCCATCCTGACAAAAACCGACGGCGACGCCCGTGGCGGTGCGGCCCTTTCGCTGCGCGAGGCCACCGGCGCCAAGCTGTTGTTCGTGGGTACCGGCGAGGCCGTCACCGCGTTCGAGGTCTTCGATCCCGAACGCATGGCCGGACGGATTCTGGGCATGGGCGACGTGGTCGGCCTTGTCGAGCGCGCCCAGGAACGCCTGGACCAGGACGAAGTCGGTCGTCTGGGCAAGAAGATGTTCTCCAACAGTTTCGACCTGGAAGACATGCTCGCGCAGATCCGCCAAGTGAAGAAGCTGGGCAGCATCATGGATATCGTGGGCATGATTCCGGGCGGCGCCAAGCTCAAGGAAAAAGCCGGCGACATCGACGAAAAGCAGATCGTGCGCGTGGAAGCGGTCCTGTCGTCCATGACCAAGCAGGAGCGCAAAAACCCCAAAATCATCGACGGAAAACGTCGTTCGCGCATCGCGAAGGGTTCCGGAACCGACCTGCAACAGGTCAACCAGGTTCTCAAGCAATACGATCAGATGAAGCAGATGATGGCCCAGTTTTCCAAGATGGGCGGCAAGATGAAGCAGATGCAGAAGCTCGCTGGCGGAAAAGGTGGAGGCAAGGGCTTCCCCGGCATGCCGGGACTGCCCGGAGGAATGGGCGGATTTCCGGGGATGGGTCGGTAGTCAAAATCTGACGAGACGGTGGGAGCGGCCTCTCACGAACCGAGGACATCGAACCACAAGCAGCAGGAACGGCCTCTCCCCCCATCCGCCCTCGATCCAGCGTGATACACGACTCGGGCGCCCCCCTCTCCATCGTCATGGAGAGGGGGTGCAGGCATCAAGGCAACGAATCGCGATGCTGTTGCTGATTTACAACGAATTTGGAAATCAGGCGCTTTAGGTTTTCTTCATCGGCATCACGGTTCCAGACGCGAATCACGTTGATTCCCCGCTCCGTCATCCACTGGTCGCGATACTGGTCCTTCTCCCGTTGAATCAGATCGCGGTGCACATTTCCGTCGAGCTCTAGAACAATGGACAATTCCGCGCAATAGAAATCGGCTATGAAAGGCCCCACGGGATGCTGCCGTCGAAACTTGAGCCCCAGCATTCTCCGATCCCGCACCAACTCCCAGACCACATCTTCGGTCGGCGTTGATCTCCGCCGCAGCCTTCTGGAAATTTCAGTTCTCGACTCCCTCATTCCTTGAGAATACCACTTCCCTCGAACCACTCACCCCTCTCCTTCGACCGTTCAAGCCGATGGAGAGGGGAACGGGGAGAGGCATCCCCTTGAGGGGGTTGGGGGTGGAACACCGAGATCACACATCGTCATTTTCAGACAATTTCAGGTACCAATAAAAAAGCCCGGCTCCATCTCTGGAACCGGGCTCTTGTCATTTTCTGTCTGACCTAGATGATCAGGCAAGTCTCTTATTGAGCTCTTCGATCATCTTCTGCGCAGCTACGGGGATCACGGTTCCAGGTCCGAAGATGGCGGCGGCGCCGTTCTTCAGCAGGAAGTCGTAGTCCTGGGCGGGAATCACGCCGCCGCAGATGATCATGATGTCCGGGCGTCCCAGCTTGGCCAGTTCGTCGCGCAACTGCGGAAGCAACGTCTTGTGGCCGGCGGCCAGCGAAGACATGCCCACGATGTGCACGTCGTTTTCCACTGCTTGGCGAGCGGTCTCTTCCGGAGTCTGGAAGAGAGGCCCGATGTCGACGTCGAACCCGAGGTCGGCATAGGCCGTGGCCACCACCTTGGCGCCGCGGTCGTGACCGTCCTGGCCCATCTTGGCGATCATGATGCGAGGACGACGTCCCTGCACCTTTTCGAACTCGTCGGTGGCCTTGCGGACATTCGCGACTTCTTCGCCTTCGCCGAATTCGGCGGAGTAGACACCCGAAATGGAACGGATCACGGCCTTGTGCCTCCCCCAAACCTTCTCGAGAGCGAAGGAAATTTCGCCCAACGAAGCGCGAACGCGAGCGGCCTCGATCGCCAAAGCGAGCAGGTTGCCCTGGATCTCGCCCGAAGCGGCCTTGGTGATGTTGTTCAACGCGACCTGCACCTTGGCTTCGTCGCGCTCGGCGCGCAGCTTGGCCAGACGCTTGATCTGCGAATCGCGGACCGAGGCGTTGTCGACGTCCAAGATTTCGAGGGCGTCTTCCTGCTCCAAGCGGAAGCGGTTGACACCGACGATGACTTCCTTGCCCGAGTCGATGCGAGCTTGACGACGCGCAGCGGCTTCTTCGATGCGCATCTTGGGCAGACCGGTCTCGATCGCCTTCGACATGCCGCCCAGCTCTTCGACTTCTTCGATGAGCTTCCAGGCGCGGTGCATGAGTTCGTTCGTCAACGCTTCCACGTAGTACGAACCGCCCCACGGGTCCACGATCTTGCAAATCCCGGTCTCGTCCTGCAGGAAGAGCTGGGTGTTGCGAGCGATACGCGCCGAGAAATCGGTGGGCAACGCGATGGCTTCATCAAGAGCATTGGTGTGCAACGACTGCGTGTGACCCATCGCGGCCGACATGGCTTCGATGCAGGTGCGCGCGATGTTGTTGAACGGGTCCTGCTCGGTGAGCGACCAGCCCGAGGTCTGCGAGTGGGTACGCAGGGCCATGGACTTGTTCGACTTGGGGTTGAACTGCTTGATGATCTTGGCCCACAGAAGACGTCCAGCGCGGAGCTTGGCGACTTCCATGAAGTAGTTCATGCCTTCGGCCCAGAAGAACGACAACCGAGGCGCGAACGCGTCGACGTCAATTCCTGCCTTCATGCCGGTACGGACGTATTCCAGACCGTCGGCCAGCGTGTAGGCCATTTCGATGTCGGCGGTGGCGCCGGCTTCCTGCATGTGGTAGCCGGAAATCGAAATGGAGTTGTACTTGGGCATGAACTTCGAGGTGAACTCGAAGATGTCCGCAATGGAGCGCATCGATCCTTCGGGAGGATAGATGTACGTGTTGCGAACCATGTACTCCTTGAGAATGTCGTTCTGGATGGTGCCCGTGAGCTTGTCCATCGAAACGCCCTGTTCCTCGGCGGTCACGATGAAGAAAGCCAGGATGGGCAACACGGCGCCATTCATGGTCATGGACACCGACATCTGGTCCAACGGGATTCCGTCGAACAGAATCTTCATGTCCAGGATGGAGTCGATCGCCACGCCCGCCTTGCCGACGTCGCCAACCACGCGAGGGTGGTCGGAGTCGTAGCCACGGTGGGTCGCAAGGTCGAACGCGACCGACAGGCCCTTCTGACCGGCGGCCAGGTTGCGCTTGTAGAAGGCGTTGGATTCTTCGGCCGTGGAGAAGCCCGCGTACTGGCGAACCGTCCATGGCTTGTTCACGTACATGGTGGTGTACGGACCGCGCAGGAACGGGGGTATGCCCGACGTGTACTTCACGTGTTCCAAAGACTCGGAGTCCTCCGGACCGTAGAGGGGCTTGACCTGGATCTGCTCCAGAGTGTCCCACAACAAGTCCGAGACCTTCTTGCCGGTCTTCGATTCGACCGATTTGACCCAGGTGTCGTAATCGATCGGTGCGGATTCGGCCTTCTTGTACGAAAGCTTGGTGAAGTCGATGCTCATGCCTGCACTCCGATCTTCTTCTGAAGGCCGCCAAGGACCTGCAGGAGGTTGGCGCGGACGTGGATGAAATCGTCGATCCCGGACGCCTTGTGGGCTTCGATCTGATCGGACGGATAACCCGCCAGGATCACGGTCACGCCAGGAATCGCAGCCTTGAGGGCCGGGACCAATTGCGGGACGAGTTCGGGATAGGTGTCGTCGGTGCTGCAGATGGTGACAGCTTTTGTCCCCGAATCGACAGCGGCCTGGACGGCTGCGGCCACGGAATCGAATCCGTTCGGGTACACAACTTCAAACCCACCCACTTCGAAGAAGCCGCGCGAGAAATCGCCACGACCCTTGTGCTGCGAGATCGGGCCCATGGTGGCCAGAAACACACGCGGACGCCAGCCGGTCTTGGCCAGGTGGCGATCGGCCGCATCGCGAAGCTTCTCGAAAGGCTCCGACAGGCGGTGCAGCTTCAAGGGCTCGATGGACGGGCGCTCGGCGTCGCCAGCACGGATGACGCGGGTGATTTCACCCAACGTGGCACCGGTCTGGACGGCTTCGATGGCGGCGTTCATCATCTTTTCGTCAGTCACGCCCATGAGGTCGGACAGCTTGGAGATCACCTTGGCGTGCTTGACGTCGTCGTAGGCGGTGCGATATTCGCTGACCGTGACCACGCGCGACTTGTAGATCGCGGCGTAATCGGGCTTGCGGCCGTCGATCTTCTTCTCGCCGATGTTCGCGTACTGGTTCACGCCCACCTGGACATCCTTGCGGGTGGCCAATGCGGCATCCTTGGACTTCGAGACCTTTTCGATCTCACCTTGGATGAATCCGGACTTGAGCCCTTCGTACGCGCCGCCCTTGCCTTCAACAGCTTGGAACAGTTCCCAAGCCTTCTGGGCGATTTGATCGGTGAGCCATTCCACAGCCCACGATCCACCCGCGGGATCGACCACGTGGCGAAGCTGGCCTTCGGTGGCAAGCAGGATCTGTGTGTTGCGAGCGATACGGCGGGAAAATTCGTCGGGCAGACCGAACACTTCGTCGAAGGGAGTGACCTGCAGCGATTGTACGCCGCCCAACACGGCCGAGAAGCTCTCGGTGGTGGTGCGGAGCATGTTCGCGTACGGATCCAACTTGGACTTGTTGTACAAGGCCGTGCGGGCATGGATGCTCATGCTCTGCGAGCACATGTTGCCGCCAAAGGCTTCCACGATGCGGCTCCAGAGGAGACGTGCGGCGCGGAACTTGGCGATTTCCATGAAGAAGTTGGGGCCCACGCTGAACGCGAAACGCATGCGGGGAGCGATGGTGTCGACTCCCACGCCACGCTTGCCGAGCTCACGGATGTATTCGGCACCCAAAGCGAGAGCGAATGCCAACTCTTGGACCGCGCTACCGCCCGCTTCCAGGAAGGAACGGCTGTGGACGCAAGCGGTTTGCAACTGCGGGGCTTCGCGTTCGGCCCAAAGCGTGAGTTGCGCCATTTCGCGGTAGGCTTCGTCCAGCGACTGGGGCAAGGTGCCTTCGTGCGCCAACACGCCCAGCGGATCCATCTCGATGCAACCGCGCAGCTTCTTGACGTCGAGCTCGCGGCTCTTCACCAAGGCGGCAAGCAGTGCGGCGAACGGCAGACCCGATGCGCCGGAGCGGACGAACAAGGAAGTCTTCTCGAGGTCGATGTCTTCCATCGCGACCGAGAGATCCTTGATGGTGGCGATGGACACGCCGCCCTTGCCCACGTCGCCTTCGATGGCGGAGTCGGGGTCGATTCCCTGACGCGTGGCCGCGTCCAGGTTCAGGTTCAGGGCGGTGAGACCGCGCGACAAATCGTGTCGGGCCGCGTTGTTGAATTCGCGGGGTCCCGGGTAAGGCAGCTCTTGCGAGACTTCCCACGATTCGGTGGTGTAGCCTTCGAACGACGATCCGCGAGCGAGCTGACCGAAACCCGGCTTGGACTTCAGGTGCGCGAGATCGGCGACGTCGGAGGCGTTGTAGATGGGCTGGATCGAGATGCCTTCGTAGGTGCTCGAGACCAACTTCTTTTCGTACGGAACCCCTTTGAGCTCGGCCTCGACTTGGGCCTTCCACTTCTCGAAAGGGACTTCCGCGAATTCGCTCAGCAAACTGGGCTTGTCGCTCATGGATTCCTCACTCGATGTCGAGGAGAGCCTGGCCCTCCTCCACGGTGTCGCCGGCAGCGACGTGGATTTTGGAAACCTTGCCAGCGGCGACGGCCGTGACAGGGGTGTTCATTTTCATGGCTTCCAGGACCAGGACCTGCGCGCCAGCGGCGACGGTATCGCCTTCCTTGACGTCCACGGAAACGATACGACCGGCCAACTGCGAACGGATGGACGCAGCCGATCCGCCTGCCGCAGGCTTGGCTGCGGGAGCAGCTGCCACCGGGGCTGGAGCCGCAGCAGCAGCCACAGGTCGCGCGGCGACCTTGGCAGCACGAGCGGAGGAATCGTCGACAGTTTCAACGACGACCTCGTAGGTCTTGCCTTCAACGGTAATGCGAAGCTTTTTCACGATGATCCCTTTCAGCGAAGACGATGCGAATCGAACTGTTGCAGTCGACCGTGGATGCTCCAAATGCTGTT
>JBDKGS010000151.1:0-10476 GCA_039798065.1 Fibrobacterota bacterium
ATCGACCTCGCTCACATTACCCCCCGCCCCGCAGCCCAAAACGAAACAAGCCCTCCAGGCGCTAGCCGAAGAGGGCGTTAGGATTTCATCGAGAACCGGTCCTGAGGGCCGGTATCGTGGATGCAGCCGACGGGAAGCCGCCCTCCGACCCGACCAAGTCGTACGCGCCGGTACGGCGCGGGAGGGGAGAGGGGGCGGATGACCGAGGATGCGCCGCGAGGCCGTACCTCAGGGGAGGAAGCGGAGATCGTCGAACTGGAGCGGTCCCGACCCCGAATTCGCGTTGATGGCCAGACTGATCGTGAAGTCCGAATAAGTCGCACCGTTCAGCGCCGATGCCACGTTGGCGGGAATGGGCAACAGCTGCTCCGTCCAGACTCCTTTGGGCAGATTGGTTAGATCGACCTGCCCGATCCAAGCCGAGTAGAGGTTGCGCGACGGCGCGTTCAACATGATCTGGACCTGGCCCGCCCACCAAGGATTCGGTTGCTGCGCCGAGACCTTCATGTTCCAGCGGATGAAACCCGTGCCGTTGATGTCGCCTTGGTTCAACGGCGCACTCGTCAACGACTTGTAGCCGTTCACCGTGAAGGCCGTGGAAGAGCTCCCCTCGGTCTTGTCGGAACTCAAAACCTTCGTGTAGGGGCTGTTGTCCCAGCTGGCTGGATTCCACTTCGAGACGTCCTCGAAGCCAAGGACAGGATTCACGACATGCGGGATTTCATCGTCGTACGGTCCGAACACCCAAGGCTTCGATCCCGACTCGACGGCACCCGCATCCGGCTTGCTTCCAACGTAGGGGTAGGAGCCAACCACGCCGATATCGATCGCGGGCGAGCCCGCCTGCAAGCTGAAATCCTTTTGCGCGACATCCTTGATACGCGGATCGATCCCCGCTTCGAGGTTTCCGGACCAAATCGCACCCCAGCTCGTGTATTCCGATGGCGAGGATGTGCGAGTTGAGATGGATGCGGGAAGGATCGTCTGGAAGACAGGTAGAGCCGTCGTGATGTTGTTGGAGAACCGCGACCCTGCGAGCGAGGTGATGGCGCGGATTCCGAACGAAGCGGTCACACCCGGAAGAATCGTGTTGTTCCAGAACAAGTTGTTGGCGAAGGTGGTGATCTTCTGCGTCAGATTCCCCTGCGCCTGGATGCCGACCGCGACCCCGCCGATCACGTTGTGGTTGACCCAGTTCTGGGTGGAGGCCTCGTCGATGAAAATCCCCGAGCCTTCCTTGTAGACGTTCATCACAAGGTTCGAATCCAGGATCACCGTGCCGTTGACATGGGCCCCCACGGTGATGCCGGCGGCATCGTATGCCTGCAGTCCGCTGTTGACGATCTGGTTGCGGCGGACGATGGAGTACTCCACTCCCCTGCCCATGAATCCAATTCCGTCGTGACCGGAATTTTCGATCAGATTGGAAATGATCCGCGCCTCTTTCCCTTCGATGGAGATCGTGCCTTCGTACATCCCCAATCGCGTTCCATTGCGTATGAAGGAATGCTCCACCGTCACGTTCATGCCGGCGACATCGACACAGCGGCCGTTGCAGTCGCTGACGACGGAATGTGTCAGCTTGGCACCGTCGCGAAGCACGAGTCCCGCATGCTGGGCGTAGTCGAACTGGGCGTCGGAGAAACGCAGGATGCCCGGCTCCTGGACGACGATGCGCTCGTAGACAATTCCTGTCGTCCCTGCCGTCGCCACCGGAACCACGCCCTGGAAGTTGATGCCCGAGATGGTCACGTAGTTCGAGCCCTGCAGCGTGAAAGCGGTGGAACTCGTTTGCAACCGGACCTTCATCTGGTTGGGGTCCACAGCCGCGGGCATCTTGATCCAGAGCTTGCCGGTGGGTTCGTCCCAGGCCCATTCCCAATCCTGGTCGATCAAGGCCTTGGAGCCTTCCAGGAAGAACGGCTTGCCCTGATCCATCGGGTGGTAGCCGGAGCCCATGTTCACCAAGCCGGCACTTGAGCTGTTCACGCGTCGTGTTTCGGCGGCTTGGCGCAGATACGGATACACCACGACGCGGGCGCCGCGCAGATCGCCTGACGGAATTTGTCCGTGCTTGACCACCGAGTTGGAAGTCCCCGCCTCGGCAAGGAGCGTCGGATGCATTCCCGTCGGCCCTTCGGGAAGGTTCGGAAAACAGGCTTCCGTCAACGGCTTGCTTTCCTGCCAAAGCCGGATGCCGCGTTCGTAGTAGTTGGAATTCGCGCGTTGCGCCGAGAGCAGATTGTTGTAGTCGAAGGAGGCCGACCAGAGGTTCGAGCCCGAGGCCGCCCAGGCGGGAACGCCACCCTGGCGAATCGTCACCGCTTCACCGGACCGAGCTTGGATCAAAATACGGTTCGTCGATGTCCCCGAGACGCCGACCGTTCCACCGGCTTCGTAGGTGCCCGCACGCAATTCGCACACGTCGCCAGCCTGCCTCAACGCTCCCAAGCATTTCGCCAATGTCTTGAACGGCTGGGCCGCGGTTCCGGGATTGTTGTCGGATCCGGCATTGATGTCTGATGTGTATGTGGTGGCGAATGCGGGGAAAGACGACAGTACGGCCAAGATCAGCCCGAACTTCGATCCATTCATGGGGAGCACCTCCGGTATCTTCATCATAATTCGGGTGAGAAGATTCTCAAGGGCAATGTCGTGGGTCCGGATGCATGGCGAACTCCAGTCGCGCACTCCAAACAAGGTGCGCGAAACTGAAAACCCCTGCGACCGAACAAGCCCCGGAAAGCCTTTCACGAAAGGTAATGCACGGAAACCATTCCCACCGCCGACGTCGGTGGAACCTGGAATCGAACCGGTCAGGAAGCCAGATTCATTTCGGCAAACAGGAGAGCCGGCACAAAACTGCCATGCACCCCGGGACGATATCTGTCGCCACAAGCTTCAAGGGACTGGAGAAGCTCGAAAAAATTTCCCGACAAGGACACCCGGTCGACAGGAACCGACGTTCCGTTTTCCACAAGGAATCCCTGGACTCCGATGCTGATGTCGCCAGAAACCGGATTGCAGCCGGTGGAACCTTCGAGCTTGACCACATGGAGAACCCGGGCGTGCGAAGTCCGCAACGATTCGATGGGGCGCCCCCCTTTGTTGCCCACTTGCAGGTTCGCGAATCCAGCCGAAACCCTGCCCGTGTAGCTGCGCGATGCATCGCCAGTGGGTTCGAGTCCGTCGCGGCGCGAAGTTTCCAAGTTGTGCAGAAACCCCTTGAGGACTCCACCTTCCACAAGGGAACGCGGCCGTGTGGGCACCCCCTCGCCGTCGAACCATTTGGAACCGGCCATGCCGTGCAGATGAGGTTGGGTCGACAGATCGAATCCGTCGACAGCGATCTTTTCGCCGATGCGCCCCACCAAGCGGGACTGCCCCTTCTGGACGGAATCCGCCAAGAACGCACCCAGGAAGATTCCCAGAAATTGTCCAGCCACCCGTTCGTCGAAAAGGACCGGAATCCGTCCCGCAGGAACGGGCGCGGCACCCAGAAGCGAAGTCGCCCGCGAAACCGCTTCGCGCGCCATCGACCGAGGATCGAACTTCGAGGCGTCGCGCCACGAGATCCCGTCCCAGCCCATCTTGTCGATTCCCGCCTCGCGCGCCACCACGCCAACCCCGAACGAGACCGAGGTCGATTCGCGGCGTCCCCGGAACCCTTGCGAATTGGCCAGGAGCACGCGACCTCGCGAACGGGTCCCTCCCAGATGCGGGATGTTGTGGATGCGCGCATCTGCCTCGCGGGCGGCGGTCTCGGCCTGGAGACAAGCCTCGATCATTCCCTCCGGCGTCCATTCGCGGGCCTCCGACGGGACCAGACCCAGGTCGCCGCCGACAAGATTTGTCGCCCCCGGAAGTACGATCTCCAGCGGATCGGTGAACTTCGAAAGTCCCACCGCGTCGGCGGCGCAACGATCGATGGCCTCGGCGGTCAATCGCTCGGTGAACGAATACCCCGGTCGCCCTTCGACCAGCACGCGCAATCCGATCCCCGCCGAATCGGAACGCTCCAGATTCTTGACCGCGCCTTCGAAGACTTCCACCGAAAGGCTTTCCGATTCCTCGAAGACCGCGTCGCACGCCTGCGCACCGGCAGCCTTGGCCGCCGACAGAATCCGTTCGAGCGCTTCCTGCGCTCCCAGCACTTCGCTCACGAACGGCCTCCTACCAGGATCGGATCGACCAGGAGCGACGGCTGCCCCACGCACACCGGCACCGAACCCGACGATGCCCCGCAAGTGCCCGGAGCGAACTCGAGGTCGCTGCCCACCATGCGGATGCGAGGAAGGATCTCGTGGCCTTTGCCCGTGAGCGTGGCGCCACGGACGGGTTCGGCTTTCTTGCCACCGCGCACCATGTAGCCTTCTTCCACCGAAAAATTGAACTCGCCGGTGGCGGGATTCACCGAGCCGCCTCCCATGCGCACCGCCCACAATCCGTCGCCCATGGAAGCCATCATCTCGTCGACAGAGCTTTCGCCGGCATCGATGAAGGTGTTGCGCATGCGCGAAACCGGCGCATACCGGTAGCTCTCGCGACGGGCGCTCCCGGAACGGGGCACGCCGCATTCCGCCGCGCCCACCCGGTCGGACAGGAACGTGCGCAGCACGCCTTTTTCGATGAGGAGCGTGCGTTGCGTGGGCGTTCCTTCGTCGTCGACCGACAGGCTCCCCCAAGCGTCGGGAATCGTCCCGTCGTCAAGAGCTGTCAAGCAGGGCTGCGCGATGGCTTCGCCGATCTTTCCCGCGAACGGCGTGGCCTTGCGACGCAGCGCTTCGGTTTCAAGAGGATGCCCGCAAGCTTCGTGGAAGATCACCCCGCCAAAGCCGTTCCCGATCAGCACCGGCATTTCGCCTGCCGGGGCCGGTTGGGCCGACAACATGCGCACCGCGCGGTCGGCGGCGGTGATCGACAATTTTCGGACATCGAGACCCTGCAGGAATTCGAGCCCTTGCCGCAATCCCGGAGCCTCGCTTCCGGTCTGCCGCTGGCCACCGTCTTCGGCGACCACGGCCACGGTCATGCGCGTCCAGGTACGGTCGTCGGAAGCATCCAGGCCGTCGGAATTGAAGATGGCGATCCGGCTGTGGCGGTGCAGCACCGATGCGCTCACCTGGGCCACTTTGGCCGACACCCCGCGCGCCGTCTCGTCGGCGAGCCGCAGCGCATCCAGACGCCCATCCTTGGAAGCGTCGTGGGGATGGACGAACCTGGACAGATTCCGTCCGTATTCGACGCTGCCGGAAATTGTCGCGCCCAGGTCCAGCCCTGTGCCGTTGCGAGGTCGCGCGGCGGCAAGGTCCGAAACCAGTTTGGCCAAGGCCTCTTCGTCTTCGCGGCTGGTGTGGCCGTAAAGCACCTGCGAGCCCCAGATCATGCGCACGCCGATGCCGAATTCCGTCCCGGCGGTGGCCGATTCGATCTTGCGGTCTCGGAGCACCAGCGAGGAGAATCGCGTCTCCTCCACGAAAAGTTCGGCGAAATCGGCCCCTCCGGAACGGGCGAGGTCGAGGATCCGTGCGGCGCGGATTTTGTCCATCAGGCGGCGCAAGCCCCGCAGCCACCGGCTCCACAAGCGGGAGCGGGAGCCGACGAGGACGTCTCGGCCTTTTCGGCGGCCTTGTAGTTCGAGGAACGGTTCTCGGTGATGTAGAACCCATCGCCCTTGAAGACAAATCCTGCCCCGCCGGTGATCACTCGTTCCATGCGGTTGCCGGTCGCCTCGTTGACGATTTCCGGAGATTCCATCATTCCGTGCACGACTTCGCGCGTGTCGCCGGTGACAGGGTCGCGGTAGATGTAGGTGGCCATGGTGCGTGCTCCTTGAGGTCGGAAAATCCTATATCCCGAAAAATACAGGTTTTTCAGCGCGTTAGCACTCTTTCCTGCCAAGTGCCAATCACGTGTTCGGGAGATCCGGCAAGCCTTTCTCCCGAAATCCGACCTGAGCGCGGGCTTTAGAAGCCGTAGCCCACCATTCCGGAGACCACCGGTCCCGAGCTCGTCGTCCAATCCAGCCAATCCTTGGCCTCGGAGGAAAGCGTCCCTTTGACCACCGAACGCTCTTTTTCCGGAGTCAGCACATGCGACCAACCGGTTGTCAGGGTCACGACCAATCCATCGGTCGTGCGGAATTCGTACCCGGCCACCAAGTTCAGGAATTGGAGAGGATGGATCAATGTCTCGTTCCAGGTCTGCTCGCCACCGTCCAACGACGCCGAATCGACTCCCGTGGAACGCATCCAAGCGGCGCCCACGAACGGGGCGTTGAACTTCTGCGACAGGAAGTAGCGGGCACCAATGCCCCCGCGCATTCCCGCTAGGCTCCATCCTCCACCAAAATCCAACGCCAATTGCTGGAACGGATAGAAGCTGAAATGTCCGCCCACCAAGCTGCCCAACGAGTTGGCACCCAGCTCCAAGCCCACCACGAAAGGAGCGGCCGCGCGGGGATTGGGCGGCGGCGGAGGTGGCGTGGTGTCAAAAATCGTCTTGTCTCCCATGGCGTTGGAGGAGACTGCGGCGGAGAGGACCAGGAGCAGGATACGCAGGTGTTTCATGGAATTAAAACTACCACGATCAAGGTATTCCTTGCCAGCCGTTGACAAAAAAGGCCTCCGACGGAGGTTTACCGTCGAAGGCCTTTTCAAGCAAATGTGCGGCGCTGATCAGTTCGAAGGAGCCTGACCCACACGCATTTCGGCGCGGGGAACCTTCTTGGGGTCGACCCCGAGCTCTCCACCGCGGTTGCGGACCCACCAGATGACGATGGGGGAAGAAATCGCGATGGACGAGTACGTACCCACCAGAATGCCGAAGGTCAAGGCAAGCGAGAAGTTCTTGAGGGTTTCGCCACCCAGGAAGTACAGAATGACCGTCACGGCCAGGGTTGCCGGCATGGTCATCAAGGTTCGCGACAAGGTCTCGTTGATCGAATTGTTGACCAGAAGCTTGAAGTCTTCCTTGCGGTACTTGGAAGCGTTTTCGCGAATTCGGTCGAAAATCACGATGGTGTCGTTGAGCGAATACCCCATGAGCGTCAGCAATGCGGCGATCACCGTCATGTCGACTTCGATGTCGAGCACGATGAACAGTCCCAGGGTGATGACCGAGTCGTGCAACAGCGTGATCACGCTCGAGATGCCGTAACCGAGGCCGTTGCGCCCGAAGCGGAACCAGACGTAGAACACGATGACAAGAAGCGACATGCCTGCGGCCATGAGCGCGTCCCACTTGAGTTCCTTGCCGACCTTCGGACCGACAAGATCCGTCGAGAGGATCTCGACCTTGGTGGCGCCCGACTTGGTCAGCGACTCGGAGATCTTCTTCTGGGCTTCGGCGGTGAAGGCTTGCGCCTTGCCACCTTCCAAGTCCACGGCTTTGAAGGCGATCGAATAGGTCTGTTCCGCGGCGGTGCCCAAAGTGCGGATATTCACACCCTTGAGCCCCGTCTCGGTGATGGCGGCGGCCAATTCGTCGGGACTTCCCTTGAGGCCTTCCGCCTTGACGGTCATCATGACGCCACCGGAGAAATCGATGCCCCAGTTGATTCCCAAGCGATGTTCCTTGCCCTTGGGGACAACCAACACAACGAGAATGATCGCCATCAAGGCCGCCGAAACGTAGCCAATCACGCGAGTCTTGCCCAAGATGTCGATCTTGGCCTTCTCGAAGAACAGGAACGACTTGCCGATCGAGATCGAAGTCCGATCCTTGGCGGCAAGCCAGATGTCGAAAACGATGCGCGTGCAGAACAGCGCGGTGAACATCGAAGCGATGATACCGATGGTCAGTGTCAGACCGAAACCACGGATGGGGCCTGTTCCAAGCGTGTACAACACGTAGGCGGTCAGCACGGTCGTGATGTTGGAGTCGAAAATCGCGCTGAAGGCGCGCTTGTATCCGGCATCCACCGCCGAGCGCACGGAGCGCCCCGAGCGGAGCTCTTCACGAATTCGTTCGTAGATCAGCACGTTGGCGTCGACCGCCATGCCCACCGTCAACACAATACCGGCGATGCCTGGCAAGGTCAGGGTGGCGTGGAAGAGTGCCAAGATGGCCGCTAGGATCAAAACGTTCAGGGCCAAAGCGACGTTGGCCAAAAGACCGGCACCAAGATATTGCCAAGCCATGAACAGGATCACGGCGAGCGAACCAAGGGCTGCAGCAATCATACCCTGCTTGATGTTGTCGGCACCCAACGAAGGACCGACCGAGCGTTCTTCGGCGATGTTCATGGGTGCGGGCAACGCACCGGCGCGCAGCACGATGGCCAGCTGGCGAGCTTCTTCGATGCCTTCCAAGCCTGTGATGGAAGCGCGGCCGCCAGCGATGCGACCTTGGATAACAGGAGCCGAGAACACGGCACCGTCCAGGACGATGGCCATCTGCTTGCCAATGTTTGCGCCGGTGATTCGAGCGAATTCCTTGGGGCCACGGCCCTTGAGAGTCAGTTCGACCATCGCGGCACCGCCGCGCATGCCGCCCTGCTCGAAGCTGGGCTGGGCGTCGGCGACGTAATCACCCTTCATTTCGGCGCGGCGCTTGAGCACGAACAGGACGCGGACGAACTTGCCATTGCCCACGTCGGTGGACTTGCGAGCCCAAAGCAGATCGGCTTCCTGGGCCTTGAGAACATCCTGTGCCTCGGGGCGAGCGATGATTTTCTTGACCGCCTCGACGTTGTTTTCTTCCACGGCGATGGAGTTGCCGAACGGAATGAGGTACGAGACGAAAGCACGTTCGGCGTACTTCACCTTTGGTGTGGCGCTGTCCTTGAGGGTGTCGATCTTGCCAGCATCGGCGACGTCACCACCGAAGAGGGAGCGAGCCACGCGAGCGGCACTGTCCTTCTTGGCAGAGTCGGCCTTGGCTGCGGCCAAGAGGGCATTGGCGGAATCGGAAACTTGAGTGGCAGAATCCTTGACGAGGGCGACCGCAGTGTCCTTCGCAGTTTCATTGCCCGACTTGCGATTGGAAACCTTGGTGACAGCGGCGTCGAGGCGTTCCAACACGACTTTGATGTCGGCGGGTTCGCGCAACATCTTGAATTCCAGCTGGGCGGTGCTGGAAAGCAGGCCCTTGGCTTGTTCCGGAGCGACGCCCGCAAGCTGGACCAGCAACCGGCTCTCGCCCTGCTTGCGTATTTCGGGTTCCGAAACGCCGAACTGGTCGATACGGTTGCGGATCACTTCCAGGGCGCGATCGGCGGCGTCCTTGGCGGCTTCCGCATCGAGGCCGGTCTTGTCGACCTCGAGAACCAAGTGCGTTCCACCCTGCAAGTCCAACCCAAGCTTGATCGCTTTGGCAGCGACCTTCGGATTTTCCTGGGCGAAGATCTGTTTTTCCTCGAGGGACATCCCCAAGGTGCGGAACGTCGGCCAGAGCGCACCGAGCGAGAGCACGATGGCTGCCACTACGAGGAGGATTCGGAACTTGATGTTCTGCTTCATTCGTTAGGACCCGAGCGGTAATTGGGTTTGAGAGTAGAGAACTGGCCAAGGTAGGTCCCTTCCAGCCAGTTGGCAATCCGCCCACGTGAAGCCGGTTCGGATTTTGTCGTTATAGGGAACCTGCCGGCAACGCAGACAAGTTGGCCAAGCTTCTCTGTACATGGTATGCTGGACTTCATGATTTTTGACACCAACGCCCCTCGCGGTCGAATTCTCGTGGTCGACGACGACCCCGTGCTGCGCACGATGCTTGTCGTGAGCCTGGCCGAAGCCGGACACGACGTCCTGCAAGCCGAAGACGGTGCCCGCGCACTCGATCTGATGCTGTTGGACAAGTCCAAAAACTGTCTACCCGATGTCCTGGTCACCGACATCCATATGCCCCGATTGGACGGCATTGGGTTGCTGGAGCGCCTGGCTGCGGAAAACATCCGGATCCCTTCCCTTGTGATGACGGCGATCGGCGACAAGGACACGGTCGTGCGGCTGCTGCGGTTGGGTGCAGAGGAATTCGTCGACAAACCGTTCGACATCGCCGATGTCTGTCGGAGGATCGAGTCGCTCCTGCGGCGAAGCCAAGCACGCAAAGGGCATTCCGGCCTCGAGATCCTATTCGAAGGAAACCTCATCCGGCTGGACCGGGACCCCAACGAAGTCCGCAGGGTCCTGGAGCGCGTACGCGACCGCGTGGACACCATCGAGGCCGAAGACAAAGGCCGCGTCCAGCTGCCACCCAGCACCGACGATCTGGATTTGGTCTGGAACAGCCGACACCGACACGAGTTGAGCGCCAAGACGATCGCCCATTTGTCCACCCCCGAACAATTCGTGTTGCTGGCCGCCCACCCCGCTGGCCACGATACCTTCGCCCTGCAAACAGCCATGATGATGCGGATGATCTTCTCGGCCTCGGCATCGCCACGGAGCGGCTTCGGGGAGGAATTCCTGCGAAGCCTGGGAACCTTGCTGTACCAGCAGCCCAAACAGCCCTTGGTTCGAGCCATGGTATTGCGGT
>JBDKGS010000152.1:0-10463 GCA_039798065.1 Fibrobacterota bacterium
CTGCGGTCGTTGAAGCTCCAGGTGCCTTCGGTGGTGCCGGCGCCTTTCGATTCCATGAAGCGCAGCAGGGCCCACTCGCCATCCTTTCGTTCTTCGAACGACTGGTTGATGGTCGAGACCGTAAGCGAAGCTCCCGCCTGGCTTTGCAACGGCCAACGGAAGGCCAGCCGCTTTTCGCCGCCCTGCGGAATTTCCACTGTCTGCGTGCCGACGCGGAAGTTCACCCGGGCCTTGGCGTCGCCGCGAAGCGTGACGCTCGCCCCCACGCCCTTCCAGGAAGTGCCGCCTTTTCCGTAGAAGTAGTTGGCGATTTTCAACAAACGCTTGAGCTGGTCCACCGCCTGCGGGTCGATGGAAATCCCCGTACCACCTGCTCCGGCCGTCTTGATGTCGTCGCCTTGGATGGTGAGCAGACCTTCCATTTCCTTGAGGAACAAGGCGAAGGTGCCGGTGCGGGGATTCAGGAACGCGTCGATGTCCTGGATGGAGGCTTCGTTCTCGGCGTACGGATCGAAGGGGTAGGCGCCCTTGGTCAGATTCTGCCAAGGCTGCCAGACCTTTTCCTTGTACACCGTGTTGGCCTGTCCCGAAGCCTGCGGGAAGGTCCGGCTCGTGATCTGGCGCAGCATGCCGATGGTGAAGGCTTCGAACCAGGGCCGGAGCTCGGCGGGAAGGGCTTCCTTGCGGGAGTTGGCTTCGTTCCAAGCATGGACCAGAGGGTTGCGCGGATCTTGCGCGGAAACGCCTTTGGCGAACGCGAACGCTCCTTCGCCTCCGGTCCACTGGCTGAACATCGAACCCAGTTGCGCCAGGTCCTTGGCGTAGGCGTCGAGGGAGCCCTTGCCGACTTCCTTGGAGAGCGTGCGCATCGCGGCCAGCTGTTTGTCGACCTGGATGTGGACGGGCAACTCCTGCGGGAGCAACGCCGACGAAAGCCGAGTCGCGGTCTTTTCCACCTTGTTGACGGTTTTTGCCAGCTTCTTGGGCAGGACGGATTTTGCCGTGTCGGGTGGAGGAGTCAGGTCGGTTTCTTCCAGGAACCGCGCGAAAAAGGCCTGGACCCCTTTGGGGTTGTTCCTGGTGTAAGGCGACGACAGCGCCTGCAACGCCGATCCGATCCGCTGGTTTTCGGCGGGCAACTGGCAACTGTTGCTGTCCAGCAGACCGCGCCATGTCGCGACGAATTCCTCCACGTAACGGCGCCGCAGTTCCTGCATCACCTCTTCGGTGGAGGTCGTGCCGACCACCTCGCCTTCGGCGGGCTTGCCGACCACCCAATCGGTCTCGCCATCTTCCATCGCAGCCAATGCAGGCATGATCGCTTCGATCCAGCCGCGGCGCGTGAAAGCACCGCTGATCACCATCGGGTTGCAGGTCATTTCCTTTTGCGGAATGCCCAGCGAATCCCAATCGAGTTTGGGCAGGGTGTCGGCTGCTGCAAGCAGGCGCGCGTAGCTTCCCGACTGGTTCTTGGCGCTGCGCAGTTCGCGTCGCGAATTCTCGACCAGCATGAGATCCTGGGGGAACAGCCAAGAACTGTCACCATCGGAGACTTTTTCGGAGATGCGTTCGGCGACCTTGGGCAGGAATTCGCGTTCGAAAGCGGGCAATGCCTGGCCGTAACCGAGGTAGTCGCCCCAAGACCGGACCATCGCTTCGGAAAGGCCTTTTTCGCCTTCCTTGTCGAGGCCTTCCGCCCAGCCTTCGCGGGTGGTCAGCAAATACACCTTCAGGATGCCGTAGATGTCCTTGGTGTCGGCGGTCGAATCGCCCACTCGGTATTGCAGCGCGCGAAGCTTGGACTCCTGCAGTTGGAACGATTGGACAACAAGTGTCATGGCCATGCTGTCCAGATGGGTTTCCACCTTGGTGAGCATGTCCTTGCGGTAGAAACCCGGGGCCAGAAGCCACGGGCGCCGGTTGTCGATCTCGTCGGCAAGCTGGAACATGTCGGCCCATACCGCCATGGCCGAACGCATGGTTTCGGGGTCGGTCCACGATGTGGCTTTAGCGGTTTGCAAACGCGCCTTCCAGCCGTCTTCCAGCGACGAGCCCTTGACCCATCCGTGGAGCGCGGCCCACATCAGGAACACCGACAAGACGATCGCCGAGACAAAAAGCGTCAAGGCGAGGACCGACGACTTCATCTGCTTGTGCGAAGCCAGGCGCGCAAGCGAAGGTTCCTTCTGCAAGAAGGCGAAGAACGATTCCAACGAGGCGTCGCGGGGCGATTCCGGAGGCGGAGGCGCGTCGAACGAACCCATCGGGGCCGAGCCACCGAAGGGATTGGAACCTACGGACGACGAATCCTCGAACAACGCGGATCCGAACAGCAAGGCGCTGGGGTCAGGACTTGCTGGTGGAGGCGAGAACGGATTGGTCGAAGCCGCAGGCGTGGCCGCCACTGCCGATTTGCCTGAGGGCAGCAGATACGCGCCACGAAGGAACGGGATGGTGCGTCCGACGAATTGGCTCGCGCACGAAAGCGCGGCCTGCTTGACCGGCTCCCTTGCGATCCGGACGGCTTCGAGGAACTGGAAGCACGCGGCAGGCTCTTCGCCGCGTTCCCACGCGGTGGCCAGGATTCCGTCTTCCTTGCCGGTGAGATCGACTTCCAGATCTTGCCAGGCTTTGTCGAATGCGTCGGGCAGATTCTCCTGCTTGGCCCACGACAGCGCGACACCGGGAATGTCGTCGGCGACCTTGAAGAAAGTGGAGCCGCCGGCGAGTTGTTCGGCGCCGTAGAGTCCCACGTGCACGGGGAACTGCACCAACGATGCTTCGGCCAGGAAGCTCACGGCGGCATGGACCTGCGGAGGCAACGTGCCGCGTTGGGTGAGCGGCGAAAGCACCACCACGCCATCGACGGGGCGGACCTTGCCGCGCTGCTGGAAGTGCTCCAGGAGCAAGGTGGTGCGGGCCAACGACGATGGCACGCGGGAATCGGGGAGCTCGCGCAACAGCACGAAGATCATGTCGCGGACCTGGAACCAGTTGGCCAGGTTCTGGAACTCGCCCGACAATTCGTGTCGGCGCGATTCCGTGACGTCGCGGCCGCCGCCGGCCGCGAGCAGAACCTTCGCGGCCTCGAAGTCGGTGGGGATGGCCCAGAACACGCGCTTTTGCGCGAGGTCGTCGGCGTTCTTCATCCCGATCTGGACGCCTTTGCCCGACGAGGTCTCGGCGAGCTTCCGGACATCGGCGACAAAACCTGTCTTCCAAGCCTCTTCGAACTGGTCGTTGGAGTGCGATTCCACACCCTTGGAAAGCGTGCGGATCAGGGCGCGCTGGCGCAGGAAAAGCGAGGCGAACACGCCGATCGCGAACCAGGCGACGCAGATGAGGGTCCACCACCAATGCCACTCGGGCAGTTGGACGGCGAGGATCCAGGTGGCGGCGATGCCGACCACGACCCAGACCACGAGGAACCAGAACCAGAAGGATTTCAGGGTGCGCATGTTCCGCCTCTAATCAGATGTTCTGGGAAAGCCAAGCCATGAGCAGGTACAGCAAGACGGAAATCGTCAAGAGCCCCGCGCCGATCCAGACCAGCAGCCTGCCGGTCCGTTCCTTGGCCATCTTCGCCGGCTCCTTGCGCATGGAAGGAAACCACGGCGGGAGCTTCCAATTTCCGTCGGGCTTCTTCCGGAAGATGTCCAGGACCTGGCCCTGCAGTTTCGATGGATCTTCCAGCTGGTACTGGCCCTTGAATCCCAACAGGATGCAGCGGGCGAAGACGTCCAGCGCGGCGGCGAGATCCGCGCGCTGGTGCAGTCGGGTCATGCGGGCGAAGAAGTTGTTGCCGGCCGATTGGTCCTGGAACTGCGCCACGGCCAACGCATGGCCGAGCCATCCGATGGAGAACGGCGTGCGCGAGAACGCCATTTCGTCCAACCAGGCGCACAGGGCGTACCTGGATTCTTCGACGGCGGCGCTGGAATGGCCTTCGCGGCGGGCGCGCTCGTCAAAATCCGACAAGCCCTTGAGGAGCTCGCGCTTGAGATCCTCGGGAGCCGCGGGGCAGTTCGTGGAAAGCGCGATGCCGCGACGGAACAACGGGCGCGCCAAGGTGGTCAGCGATTGCACGGACTATCCTCCTTCGACCAGAAGCTCGATGGACGTGATGTCGAGGTTGATAGGGGTGTACACCCCGATGATTCCTTCCTCCTGCAGGGTCTGCCAGAGCGGACCGCCGGAGGTGAGTTCGAAACAGATCTGGCCCGTGGCGCGGAAGAACGCGGGCGGCGGCGCCATGCGGGCTTCGATGCCGGGAAGCGCGCTCATGATGATGGGTTGGAGCCGCGACATGGGCGCGACCTTGGCCTGCTGGCCCACCAGCTGCACCAGCTGGTCCAGCGCCACCGAGCTGCGCACGGCCAGGTAGAATCGCTTGCCATTCTTCCAGGTCTCGTTGGCGGGCTTGGCCACGAAGAGCATGGGCTGTTGGCGCGTCATGGCCAGCACCAGGTTGTCGGTGCGGATCTCCGACGACAGAATCCGGAACAAGCTCGAGAGCAGCGCGCCCAACGAAGCCGACATCGTGTTGTGGTCGTAGCTGGGCAGCGGAGCGTCGGTGCCGCGCGTGTAGGAAAGTCCGCCCGCCAGCTGCAGCAGGTGCGTGAAGACGCGTTCGGGGTGGATTTCCTGGTTGCGCAGGAAATACTCCACTCCGGGATGCGACGAGCGCAGGTGCAGGACTTCCAGCCACTGGCGCATTCCCGGCGCGTCGATGGACGGATTCTGTCGTTCCAGCTCCAGGCAACGGTTGCGCATGTTGTTGGCGAGGGTCTGGACGGCTTCCACCAGGCGGGTGGATGCGTGGATGTCGAGGACGGTGGGGTAGAAGTCTTCGTTGGCGACCGCCGCGCCTTGCCGACCGCGGACGAGCTCGCAGACAGGAAGTGTCAGGTATCCCTGGTTGTCCTCGGTGGAGAACCGGATGGACAAGTTGGGCGCCATCAAGGCGACCTGGCGGCTCGAGCGACCCGTGGCGGAATCCGACATGGAGGCGTGGTATTCGGTCCATGCCGATGAATCTGCGCCCAGGTTCGCCTTGCCGTCGGACGGCGCGGGCATGGCCACGTAGACGGTGACCTTGGGGGTGGTGTCGCCGATGCCGCCGGGGATTTCGCGACGCAGCGAGCGCCCGTTGCCAACTTCGGAATCGAAGCGAATGCCGCCCGGGAAAAACCCGGCGCACGACTTGATGTCGATGGTGTTGAACCCGGAAAGCTGCGAGTCGTCCAGGCGCAGGCGGGAAAATCCGAAGGCGCGGGAGGGGGGAGCGCCGAAGAGCCGGGTCAGATCTTCCCGGGCCGATTCGTCTGCGCGTTGAAAGTGCTGAGGGAGGAGCGCGAGTCCTTCTTTCCAAGCGACTTTTCCGGTCATCGTGGGATGGGTCCTGTTTTGGAGATGAAATTCCAATGGGGGATGGGAAATGCCCGAAACTAGCAATAGGTAGGCGGATGGAAGTCTATATTCCACCTCGAACAAACTGGACTTTCAAGGACCCCTGATGCGCCTTACGAACAAAAAACGTCGTTTCGGCGTTCCCGCCATGTGCTGGATCGTCATTATCGCTGCAGTTGCTTCCGCTCAAGATCGCGGCACACTTGTCGTGACCACCTATCCCGACAGCGCCACGGTCGTCCTGGACGATTCCAAGGATGCCGAGCGCCAGCACACGCCGTTCACCAACGAAAGCATGATCCCCGGATCCCATACGGTGATCTTGCGCCCCGCCGATCCCGCCTACAAGTCGGTGCGGCTGGATGTGAACATCGAGGCCGGGCAGACCGCCACGCTGGAACACACTTTCGAGTACCGCACGATGGCCTACGGCATGGAGATGCTCTCGGTGGCACCGTGGAAATTCGAAGTCGCGACAGGGATCGAAGCGTTGCGCTACATCGGCCTCGAAGCCGAGAAGGCCGACCCCAAGGCCCCGGCCATCCCCAAATCCTATCCGACGGACAGCATCCCCAACAGCCTCCATTTCCCGGTCAATTTCCGTCTAGGCTTCCCGGGAGGATGGGAGTTGCATTTCTCCGCCCCGATCGGATCCAAGTCCATTCCCAAACCGACCAGCACCGACAAGATCGAAGGCTTCAATCCCAGCGATCCGGGTTTTGGCGTGAAGTGGACCTACGCACCGCTCAATTCCGCCCTTGATATCTCTTGGACCTTTGGCAGCACGAACAAGTACAATCTGGGCACCCAGGCCAACGCGCTTTCGTTCACCGCCATCACCAACCAGAAGTGGGAATCCTTCGATCTGGCCGGGAATCTGGGCTTGGCGGTGCGCATGGCGAACCTGACAGATTCCGACAAGAAGCTGGGTGCTCGCCTTTCGGCGAAGGTTCGTGGCGGCATGCTTCTCGCCGACCGTTTCATGCCCGCGGCGCAAGTGAACGCCAACTACACGCTCCCCACCAAGGTGGTCAGCAAGAACGATTCGGAGATCACCAAGGCGAGCTTCCAGGTGGGGGTCACTCCCCAGTTCATCTGGTATGCAGGACAGAACGTGTCGCTGGAGCTGGGCGTGCCGCTCACGCTCCTGGCTTCGAACGAGGAAACCAGTTGGGGCTTCCAGGCTGGATTGGCGTGGGACTTCAGTCTCGCGACGAAGCGCCAGGCGTCGGCACGCAAAAAAGGAGCGGCTCTATCGGCGTACCCGCTCCAGTCCCCGGGTGTTCCCGTCAACTCGACATCCAACATCTTGTTCGACGGCAAGGAAGTCAGCAACGCCGAGTACAAGGAATTCTGCGACAAGACGGGCCGTGAATACCCCGCCGACCCCGAATTCACAGGCATGCCTGGCTATTTCGCCGACCCCAAGTACGGCGCCTATCCGGTCGTGAAGATCTCCATCGACGATGCGCGCGCCTATGCCACCTGGGTCAACAAGCGTCTGCCCACGGTCACGGAATGGCGCAAGGAAATCGAAAACGCGCCACTGGTCGGAAACATGGTCGCTTGCGGCCTGGAATCGCCGGAGCCTGCCGGGACTCGTCACCAGGGTTCGGGCATCTACAACATGGTCGGCAACGTGGCCGAATGGGTCGAGAACGACCGCAAGGTTGGATCGGTGGCCTACATCGCTGGGGGATTCTTCAGCCTGCCTCGTGAGCGCTGCCTGGACAAGGGACGCTGGATCGACGTGGCCTCGCCCGCAGGTGCCAAATACATTGGAATGAGATTGGTGACGGAGGTCAAGTGATGAGGCGTGGCGCGTTGATTTCGTTCGGGTTCGCGTTGCTGGTTCTCGCATCGGTTCCAGGGGCTCGTCCCTTGGACAAGGTAAAGAAGGATGCGCTCACGGTCGGCATTCGTGTTGGCAATGCTCCCTTTGGCTACAATGAAACGGGCGAACGCAAAGGCCTGGAGTACGATCTCGCCGCGGCCATCGCCGAGGGGATGGGGTGCCGCTTTCGCATGGTGCCGATTCCCAATCAGCGCGACGGCGAAGACAAATTGCTCACCGACAAGATCGACGTGGTCATCGGCGCGGTGAAGGCGACTCCGGAGCTGAAGGAACGTTTTTTGACATCCAATCCGTACTTCCGCACCGGATTGGGCATCATGGTGATGAAGTCGAACCAATCGGTCTTCACGCTCAACGACTTGAACGATCGCTACGTGGCGGTCACCCCGGAGAGCAACGCCGACAAGCTCATCGAATCCTTCTTGCCCAAAGCCAAGCTCGAAGTCGTCCGCGGCATCAGCGAAGGCGTTGGCATGCTGCAAAAAGGCGACGTGGAAGCCGTGGTCCACGACCGCTCTTCGCTGCAGACCGAAGCGTCGCGAAACCAGGCGTTCCGCCTCTTGGACGTGAGCCTCACCGAAGACAGCTACGTCATTCTGGTGAACAAGAAGTCGGCAAATTTGTTGGACGCGGTCAACATCGAGCTGGACCGTCTTCGCACCGTTCCTTCGCCGGAAATGACGACACCGATCGCCAATCTGTGCGGGCGCTACAAGCTGGGCATGACCCTCAAGCCCATCATCAAGCCGGGCAGCGCCATGCCAGCCCCAACGCCCAACCCGAACCCCAATCCAGCCGGACAGCCCACCACTCCCGCTCCCAGGCCCCAGGTTTCGGCGAACGGCCCGATGGCACCTGCCTCGCCGACCGCCGGGACAAATTCTGCCGCACCAGCCGGATCGGCCGCCGCGAAAGATTTGGACAAGCGCATGGAAGGCCTGGAACGCCAGCTGCAGGAAATCCAGAAGACCCTGGTCGAGATCAAAGCCGCGGTGCAAAAGGGCTCAGCAGCGGGGAAGTGACCCGATCACCGGGCGGCCAAACCCACCGGCCCAGGCCCGAAGGGCCGATGGCCGGGCTACGGCAACTGACAGAATCCGGCATCGAAAAGCGATGTCGGGGGATTCCAAAGGGGGCCGCGTTTCATGGAGCGCCGCAATCTTGATCATCGGCCGAGCAAGGCCGATGGAGCCAAATCCCATGTTGCGGCGCGTAAGTAGCGGCCCTCTTGGGCGCGGGAATCCAAAGGGCCCGCGCCGGCCCTTTGGCGCCGATGGGGTACAGGGGCAGCGGCGCAGGCGGCCCCTGTAAACCAAAAGCCCAGACGCGAGTCTGCAAAGACAGAAAACGTCGGCAGTCTGCAAAGACAAAAACCGACGTCAGTCAAAATCATTGTACCCACCGCCACCCTTGGCGCCGGAGGTGCCCCGCCATGGGATTGGTACGCGCAGCGGTCGAGACGTGGCATAGCCACTCCTCAGGATGAGCGGTGGTTCAAAAAGCCCCGCGCAGCGGAGAGGGGGTGTGCCTGAGCCCGCAGGGCGGAAGGCCAGGGGGAGACCTCCCCCGTCAGGGGTCCCGAGGATTCTTCGACGGAGTGTAAGCCGGCTGCGGGTCGGAAGGAACGCCGCCCTCGTAGTAGCTGTCGGGAGCCGTGCCGTTCTTCGGCGTACCCGCTTGCAAGCCGTTGGCCACGCCTGCGCGCTTGGCGGAATCGAGCATGAGCTTCATGTTCGGGAAGCGCCGCGCGAACTGGTATTTGTTGAGCCAGAACGTTTCGTCCAGGCTCGAGTACTTGACACCCGACGAGACGGTGGCGTTGATGAACTTGTTGCTTCCCATGTACAGCCCGACATGGTCGATTTGGGCCGAGTCGGCGCTGGCACCGAAGAACACGAGGTCGCCTGGACGCAGCCCGTATTTGAACACCGGAATTCCCAGAGCGCTTTGCTGTTTGGCCACCCGAGGGAGGTCGTACCCGAAGGTGCGCTTCCACACGCTTTGGGTGAAGGCCGAACAGTCGATCCCTTGCATGCTGGTTCCGCCCCACAGATACGGAACCCCCAGGTACGTGTCGGCGACCGCCCTTAAAGGAGAAACGTCGATGTCGTTGTTGGTGACCATTCGGGCACCCAGATTGCGGCCTTCCTCGCGGGTGTAGGCAGGACGATTTTCGCCAAGCTGGACGAATTTCGGGCCGCAACCGACCAGGAGGAACGCTCCGGCCGTACCGGCCAGGGCAATTCTTGACGTACGATGCTGTCGAGGAGGGAACGTGACCACTTCAGGAAAGTTAGCTAGTTTGTCAAGCTCCGATGAGATGCCCCACACTCCCTATTCGGCTATGCCTGGCCATTGCTCTTGCGTTCGCGAGTCTTTCGAATGCGGGTGGCGTTTTTTACGGCCGCGAATCGATGTACAGCCTCAAGCCCTACGGTGTGGCGGTGAGAGTCGTGTGCACCGGTGGACTTGAGCAGCATCAGGAAACCTTCCAGAACCACATCCAGAACCGACTCAAGGCGCGCGGAGTCAACATCCTTCCAGAAGGATCGGTGACACTCAAGCTGATCGGGAACGCGATCCAGTCCAACGACGGATTCTTCGTGGTTCATCTCGAGCTGAAGCTCGACCAGTCCGCGTTCCTGGCTTCCAACAACAAGATCGTGGAAGCCACCACCTGGGACGCGTTCAAGATGGGCGAGTACCGGGAAGAAGACCTTCTCCAGGAGGTCGACGACCTGGCCCGACAATTTTTGAACGATTATGTCGCGACGAACTGAACGATCCATGCAACTCGAATACACGGAGAATTACGCGTGAAAATTCTCGGACTCCCAACCATTCTGATCGCTTCGGTCGCCATCCATGCCGCCGAGCCTTCGGGCGTGGTCCTTCTCGACTTCCAGTCCAAGGGAATCCTGGACAAGGCAGTGCTTCGCCAGCTGTGGGAACGGTCGCAGTCGATCGCCTCGGGTATCCCCAGTGCCGATCTTCTGTCCGCCGACGAAACCCGCAAGCGCATCTTCGACGGCAACGTCCTGCTCGCATCGCGCTGCGACGAAGCCTGCTACCAGCGCGTGGCGACAAAACTTGGCGCCAAGGAACTGGTGGTCCCCACCGTCGAAAAGGCCGGCGACCAGCTCAAATTCACGTTCCTGCGGGTCCGCGGATCCAACGGACAGAAATTGCAGGAAGCCAC
>JBDKGS010000153.1:0-10364 GCA_039798065.1 Fibrobacterota bacterium
ACGAAATAGCCTACGCACATCATCTGAAAAAAGACACCAAAGAAGCGTTGCGTATCGTGGAAGGCCTGGTCAAGAAAAGTGGCGCGACAGAGCGCATTTTTCAGATGCTTGGAAATCTCTATGACGACCAGGGAAACGCAGAAAAAGCACTGGAAACATACGACGCTGGCCTGACAAAATTCCCCAAGTCAGGGCCGCTTCACCTTGAGAAAGGAAATGTTTACTGGAATAAAAAAGATATGGATAAAGCTGTTCCGTTTTACGAGAAAGGCATCGAAGTAAACCCTGCGTTTTCATCGAATTACTATCGATCAGCAAGGGCTTATATGGGGTCGAAGGAAAAAGTTTGGGGTATCATGTATGGTGAAATCTTCATGAATTTAGAGCGAGGATCCAAGCGGACGCAGGAGATGAGCGAGCTGCTGTACAAGACGTATCAAAGAAGCATTTCATTCAACAGCGAAGCGTCTGTAGGCGTCAACTTTTGTCAGCAAGTTTTTGCTGTAAAAGAAACCGATAAAGCAAAGAAAAACATCGAGCTTCCTTTTTGCAATCTCTACGAGACAAACATGTTGTTGTCGGTGATCTCCAGCAAAGCGATCGATATCGACGAGCTTTCGAAAATACGCAGCCTATTTATTGAGAACTACTTCAAGATGTCGGGCGGAAACCCTAAGCCGAACATTCTATTCGAATACCAAAAGAACCTCCAGAAATTGGGTCACCTAGATGCCTACAACCACTGGCTATTGATGAAAGGTGACGAGGATGGTTTCGACAAATGGCACAAAGCCAACCCCGAGCGCTGGAATGCCTTTGTCGAATGGTTCACCAAGAATCCACTGCAAATCGATTCTGCGCACAAGTTCCTGCGCGAGCCGTAACGAGCCTCAAGTCGGGGAGGGGGCGTTTGGCCCGCCGCAGCGCTTCCCTTGACGATTTTCAGAACCCTATCTTCTTTCCTGACAGCGACTTACGAGCACCTGCACAAAAAGATAGTGCTCAAGCGAGCAGTTTAGTGTAGATTAGGTGCATGGCCTTCGCACCACTGCACGTCCACAGCACGCACAGCCTTCTTCGCGGGATCCCCAGCATCCCCGAACTGGTCGCTTGCGCCAAGGAACGCGGCTACCAGGCCCTGGCCCTCACCGACGTGAACACCATGGCCGGGAGCATCCTGTTTCTGCAGGAATGCCGCCAGCAGGGCATCAAGCCCATCCTGGGGCTGGAACTGCAAGACGACCGCGATCCCGAACTGCGGCTCGTGCTCTTGGCCCGCAATGCCCAAGGCTACGGCGATCTGTGCGAACTGGCCAGCTTCCACAACCTCAAGCGGCGCGGACCTGATCTGGAAGATCTGTTCGCCCGCGAATACCCCAATTTGTTCGCGCTGTGCCCGCATCCGTTTTTGCTGCAGCGCCTGGCGCACACCCCGCTGCGCCAGAGCCTGTTCGGCGCCATTTGTTTGCAGGACATCGCCTCGGCAGAACGCTCGCGGCGGGTCCATGAAATCGCAGTGAGCGAAGGTATCTCCGTTGCCGTCGCCCACGAATGCTGGTTTCTGGACCCGTCCGACGAGCCCCTGCATCGCTTGCTGCGCTCCATCGATGGCAATACGGACCTCTCGCGCTTGCATCGGCGCGAAATGGTACCCGCCATGGCGTGGCTGCCTCCTCTGGACAAGATCCGTCAGATCTACGCCCGCCATCCCAAGGCGCTGGAGATGACCGAGCGCATCGCCGATTTCTGTCGCGACGACATGGCGGCTTCGCCGTGGATCTTGCCGGAAGTGGAAGTGCCCAACGGGCACACCTGCGATTCGTGGTTGGCGCACCTTGCTCGCGAAGGGCTCACCCGTAATTACGGTGGCACTCCCCAGTGGACCAAAGCCCATTTGATCCAGGAAAAAGAGCTGGATGTGATCCGTCGCACCGGGTATTCGGGCTACTTCCTGATGGTGCGCGAAATCCGTTTGGCGGCCGCAGCCAAGTTCCAGGGCGGATTCCGTCGTGGTCGCGAATGCTCCATTCTGCGCGGCTCGGCGGCCAACTGCCTCACGCTGTTCAACCTCGATGCGTCAGATCTTGACCCCGTCCGCTACGACCTGTATTTCGAGCGCTTCCTGAACGAGGACCGCACCAGCCCTCCCGATGCCGATCTCGATTTTGGCTGGGACGAGCGTCCCGAAGTCCTGCAGTGGTTCTTCGACACGTATGGCGAAGACCACGTCTGCGTGCTGGCGGCTACCCACCACTTCCGCAGGCGTGCGGCGTTTCGCGAGACGGCCAAGGTGCTGGGCTTTTCCGAACAGCAGGTGAGCACGGCCATGCAGCGCTTGCGCCAGGCCCCGCTGCGCCCCGGCATGCACTGGATGGAACGCCTGCACGAGGTCGACCCCGCGCTTTCGCAAGTGGCCCAATTGGCCGAACGCGTGCAGGGGCGTCCGCATTTTTTGGGGCAGCATCCGGGCGGCGTGTTGGTCACCAACGATCCCATCTGGCGCCATGTCTCGTGCCAGCGCAGCGGCGGCGCCACCGATCGCCTCATCAGCCAGGTCGACATGCACGGTGGCATCGAATTCCTTGGGCTGGTGAAGTTCGATATCCTGGGCAACGGAAGCCTGTCGGTGCTGCGCGACAGCTTGGATATGCTGCGCATGCAGGGGCAAGCCGATCCCGAGATATGGGACTTGGAGCGCATCCAGAACGATCCCGAAGTGTTGCGCATGATGGGCGAAGGCGATACACGCGGTGTCTTCTACATCGAGTCGCCGGCGCAAACCCGTCTGAACAAGCGTGCGCAAGTGGGATCGTTCGAAGAAATCGGCATCACATCAAGCTTGGTGCGCCCGGCGGGCACAGCCTACGCCGAACAGTTCGTGCAGCGCCACCGCCAGGCCAAGCTGGGGCGCACGGAATGGAGCTGGCTCCACGAAAGCCTGTCCGGCATTTTGCACGACAGCCACGACGTGTGCGTGTTCCAGGAAGACATCACGCGCATTTGCGTGGAAGTGGCGGGCCTGAGCTTTCTGGAAGCCGACCGTGTGCGCAAGATGATGAACAGCCAGCACGAGGGCGCTCCCGCTGGATACGATCAGACCGCGTTGCGATTCATGTCGGGTTGCATGGCGAAGCAGGGCATGAATCGCGCTCAGGCCGAAGAATTGTGGAAGCGCGTGGCCAGCTTCCAGGGGTTCTCGTTTTGCAAGAGCCATTCTCTCTCCTACGCGCAATTGTCGTTCCGGTGCGCATGGCTCAAGCGCCACCATCCGGCCCAGTTCTGGGCGGCCGTGGTGGCCAACGACCACGGCTACTATCCCACCACCACCTACGTGGACGAAATCCGTCGTGCCAAAATCCGTCTGATGCCTTGGGACGTGAACGAATCGCGCTGGAAATACTGGGCGCAAGGGAACGGTATCCGCGCCGGACTGCAACACGTGCGCGGACTGCACCGGTCCACCGTGGCGGCCCTGGAAATCGTGCGCGAACAACGCCCATTGCAAAGCCTGCCCGATCTGGTCGAGCGCCTTCCGCAGGCGTCGCGTTCCGAGCTGGAAGCCCTGGTGCGCGTGGGAGCTTGCGACGGTTTCGGCGTCTCGCGGACCAAGTCGTTGGCTTGGCTATCCGAACTGCTCATGACCTCGCGGCGCAAAGGGGAGCCCGATCTGTTCTCGAACGGGGGACTGCCCGATCACCTGCACCGGCTGCGCGACGAAAGCCCGGCCGAGCGCGCTTTGGAAGAAATGCGCGTGGCGGGGTATCCGCTCACCTCCGATCCGTTGGTGGCGCTGGCCCAGCTGAACGTTTCTCGCGGCGCGATCGCGGCTTCGCGCTTGCCCGAGTTCGCGGGCAAATCGGTGAAGATCATCGGGGTGCCGGTTGCCACGCGGGTGCACCGGGTGCGTCAAAGCGGCGAACCCATGATGTTCCTGAGTCTGTCGGATGCCAGCGGCATCGCCGACACCATTTTGTGGCCCGCCACCTACCGCAAGTACCACGCGGTGGCCAGCGGAGGCGGGGTTCTGGTTGTGCGAGGCAAGGTGACAGAAAACGACGAAACGTTCGCGCTGGAAGCGGACCATGTGGAAGAGGTGAAGGCATGAGCGGAGATATTCGGTTTGTCGGTCTTTGGATTCCGGGATTGCAGCGCGAGCTCATGGAAGCCGCACGCCCGGAGCTGCGCGGCGCCGCATGGACGCTGTGCGCCCAGAACGCCGGTGTGCACGCCAAAGTGGACGACGCCTCGGACGCGGCGCGCGCCTTGGGGGTGGAGCCGGGAATGCGCCTATCGGAGCTGCGCCGTCGCTTTCCGCAGGTGCCCTTTCTGGCCCCCGATCTTCGGGCCGTCCAGTCCTTCCGTCGGATTTTGTCGGCCTTGTGCGAGGCTCGCACGCCGGTATGGGAAGTGGGCACCGACACGGCCTGGCTGGACTTGTCGGGAACTGTCCATCTGTTCGCGGGCGATTGGGCGGTCTGGGCATCCAAATTCCGCGACGACCTGGCCCGCGCGTGCGGTGTGCGCGGCGTGAACCTGGCCGCCGCATCTTCGAAGGGCGTCGCCGAGATCCTGTCCCGCATTCCGCAACACGACGGAATCCGTCTATGCGAAGCCAAGGATGAGATGGCCACCCTCGAAAGCGTGCCGTTGGATTCCGTACCTTGGCTGTCCCGCCTCTTGCGCGAAAAGCTGGAACGCTTGGGGTTGCGCACCTTGGGCGATGTCCGTCGCCAGCCGCGTCAATTTCTGAAGCTGCACCTGGGGCCGCACGGTGAGCGTTTGTCGGCCTTGGCGTCGGGCTTGGAGAGCGATGTGGGCGGCAAAGCCAAATCCACCGCGTCGGTGGAACAAGCCCTGCCGCGCGACGAGGTCGATCGCGAGGCCCTGCGTGCCGCGGTCCACGAACTGGCCGACAAGCTGGCCTTCGATCTGCGCGAGAAGTCGCTGGGCGCGCGCGAATTGTCGCTGCGCATCAGCTGGTCCGACGGACAGGAAATGTCGTCGTCGGAAAAGCCCGCCGCCGCGCTGGAAACCTTCCTGCCGCTGCGCGATGCGGCTTGGCGCTTGCTGGCGCAGCTGGACGCGCGGCGCGTGGCGGTGCGTTCGCTCAAGCTGTCGGCCATGCGCACCTACGCGATGTCTGGCCAGGAAGACCTGTTCGCCACCGCCGAAGCCACGGAACAGCGCCGGCTGGGGAGCGCGCTCGATCGCGTGCGACGCCGCATGGGCTTCGAGGCTGTGCGCAACGGATTGGCGCTGGCCTCGTAGGCGCACTTCGCGACCCAAAATGAAAAGGATCGAATCCACTCAAGGATCCGATCCCGTTCTTGTGCTTGACAGGAAATGTCCATAGTCAAGACTCTTTGAAAACTCGAGTCTAGGTGAGCCTTGCGAAGGAGTCGCGATGCCCACCCGACAAATTTTTACAGCGCACCCTTCGTGCTGGGAATCTCCTTCGAGCCGTTGCGGGCCGGGCCGATGGCCATGGCCAGTGCGCGCGCGAAGGCCTTGAACAGGGCTTCCACGCAGTGGTGGGCGTTTTCCCCGCGTTCCAGATCCAGGTGCAAGGTCATCTTGGCGTTTTCGGCCAGACTGTGGAAGAAGTGCTCCACCAGTTCGACATCCAGATCGCCCACCTTGTCGCGCGAGATGGGGCAGGCGTAGGCCAGATGGAACCGGCCCGACAGATCGAGGGTGCAACGCGCCAGGGCTTCGTCCATGGCCACCGAGTAGAATCCGTAACGTTCGATCCCTGCCTTGTCGCCCAAAGCCTGCAGTAAAGCGCGTCCGAGCGAGATCGCGATATCCTCCACCGAGTGGTGCAGGTCGATATGCGTGTCGCCGTCGCATTCCACGAACAGCGTGGTGCCACTGTGGTGACCCACCTGTTCCAGCATGTGGTCCAAGAAGCCCGAGCCCGACTTCACCACGGGAATACCTGCCGTGTCCAGATTCCAGCGGACGGTGATATCGGTTTCCTTGGTTTTGCGGGAGATTTCGGCGGTTCTCATTTGGCTTTAGCCTTTCCCTTCTCGACGGTTTCTGTCTCGTGGGCAGGCGCCTGCGCCAGCCGTTCGTTGATCCTGGATTCGAGCGCATCGACCGATGCTTCCAGTTTGGCGGCCGACAAAAACGCCCACGCCATGGCGGCGATGGATGCCAACACCAACAAGGATAGGATCCAGGTCATGCGTCGTTCCTCAACGAAGAAGTGGTCTTTGGGAAACATACTCGGAAATTGTCAACGATCCGCTCTCCAAGTGCGATGGGATCCATTCCCCGCAGCTTGGCGACCTCGACGAGCGTATCCATCACCAGGGCGGGCTTGTTGGTCTTGCCGCGATAGGGGACCGGAGCCAACCAAGGGGCGTCCGTTTCCACCAGCAACCGATCCATCGGGACATGGATCACCAACTCGCGGAAGGTGGCCTTGGGGTAGGTGACATTCCCTGCGAAGCTGATGTGGAATCCCAGATCGACGGCGGCATCCAGTGTGGCCCGGTCGGCTCCAAAACAATGGAACACACCCCGGCGGGCACCTTCTTCGCGCAGGATGGACACGAGATCGGCGTCGGAATCGCGGTTGTGCAAAATCAAAGGCAGATCGACGTCGATCGCCATGCGGATTTGTTCGCGGAACACCCGCGCTTGCAGGACGGCGTCGTACGGCTTGTGGTAGTAGTCCAAACCGCATTCGCCCACCGCGACCACCCGGGGGTGCGACAAAACTTGACGCACCGAGTCGGCGTCCCATTCGTCGGCGTGGCAGGGATGGCATCCCGCGCTGCACCACAGCCCCAGGCTATCCACCAGCTTGAGCGTCGAATCGATTTCCGAGGGAACGATGCCTGCCACCAGAATCTCCACGACGCCCGCCTTGCGAGCCTCGTCGACCAGAAGCGCGGCGGTTGGTCGCAGCGCCGTCGTCTGGAGGTGACAGTGGCTGTCGACCGCGCGGATCAATTTTCCTTCTTGGCCTTCTTGCGTTCCATGATCGAGTTGGCCTTGTCTTCCCAGGTCGATTCGGAAATGGGTTCGAAACGCACCGTGTCCGATTTGCGCACGACCTTGAAGTAGGTGGTCGAAATGCTGTCGCGCTGGATGGCACCGGTCAGCTTCAAGGGTTGCTTGGACAAATTCCGGACAAGCATCCCCGTGTCGGGATCGAACTCCAAGGTATCGAGCGCCGTCAAGCTCTTCTTGCGGATGCGGTACACCCCGTTGCGCATGTAGAGAATGAAGGCCGGGCGCGCCGTATCGACGAGTTTGATCGTGGCGGTCTTGGGCGCCGGTCCGGGTGGAGCAGCAGGAGCCATGGCCGTCGGTGCGGAGAGCGAATCGAAGCTCATGTCCGCTTCCAGGCTGTCGGATCGCAACGAATCGATCGGCGATGCCAATTCCGTCGAAGCAGGCTTGAACGCAAGGCGCGTGGCGGCAAGGACCAAGATCAGCGCCACGGCTAGGATCGCGGCCAGAATCAAAGGAGTCTTGGTGGTCGCGGCTTCTTCCTTGCTGGAAGGAACCTTGATTTCGACAGGCTGCGTGTGGGTGGGGGCTTTCGCGACGGGCATCCCCATGTCGTTGCGCAATCCCGTCAGGACCAATTCCGGATCCAGCTCGTAGGCCTGGGCCAAGGTTTTGCAGAAGGCTCTGGCATAGGGCGCGCCGGGCAACGCGTTCCAGTTTTTGTCCTCAAGGGCCTGGATCAGGTCGCGGGGAATTCGGGTCTGCAGCGAGACTTGGTCGAGCGTGAGTTCCTTCGCCAGGCGCGCCTGGAGAAGCAGCGCTGCGGCGGAAGGCGGAAGATTGGTCTGATCGCTCATGCCTGGTTGAATCCGTTGGTTTGTTGGGTATGCCAATCGCGGAGGAGTTCGATCGTTGCCGCCACCGGCAATCCCGCGACACTGTAGAAACAGCCGTTCAAAGATTCGACCATGCCCAATCCGGCACCTTGGATCCCGTAGGAGCCTGCCTTGTCGAGAGGGTCGCCAGTGGCCACGTACGCGTCGATCTCCGAGGGAGCAAGTTGACGAAATCTGACAGAGGCCGCGACCGCCTTGGCCGCTATCTCCACCCCGTCCATGGCGAGGCCGACGCCGGTCCACACCACATGCTCCTGTCCCGACAACCGGGAGAGCATTTCCTTGGCGTGCTCGACATCGCCGGGTTTCCCCAGGACGTGCGGATAAAGATAGACGATGGTGTCGGCTCCAAGGACCAAAGCTCCGGGATGGCGTCGACTGGTTTCCAGGGCTTTCTTGACGGCAAGCGAGCGAACCAGCGCTGCCGGATCCGATTCGTCTTCCTGGCTTTCGTCGATGTCGGCGGGGTCCACTGTGTGGGGAATGCCCAGTTGCGAAAGGATCCAGGTGCGTCGCGGCGAAGCGCTGGCCAGCACCAGCGGCGCGCCAAGTTTTGGAATCCATGGCGAAGCGGAGGTCATGGTGCCGGGGTGGTGGTCGAGGTGGATGGAGTCGACGACGATGTCTTCTTGCGCAGCGTGGAGCTCTGGGCTTGGATCTTCACGTCGGCGAGGTCGCGGATCTGGATCAGGAAGGTCCAGCCACGCGCGGGCCCCACCGGGGTCCAGCCGAAGTTCATGTCCCAGCACCCCAGGGTGCGTTTGAAGTTCAGGCTGTGGGCCACGAACGACCCGGCCTCGAAGTTGTAGCTGGATTTCCAGGATGCCGCCCAATCCCGGCTGGGCTTGAGGTCGGCGCTAAAATTCGACGTCTGGGTGCGGGTCTGGCGAAAGACGTTTTTTGACACCCGATCGGAGGTGATGGAATAGGAATAGTCCATGGACAACGACCACGGCTTCATCTCGACGCTGTCCTGGGTCAAACGCAATCCGTCGGTGAGCGAGCCCGAGACGCGAACGCCCTTCTGGAAGGACACGGACCAGCGCTTGAGCATGGGAACTCCCTCTGTCGCCGAGTCTCCCGTGTAGGGATTGTACAGCGTATGCACCAGGCCGCCGTTGAGCTGGATGGCTTGCAGAAGTCCGGTGTTGAAGCTCGTGGAGATGTCGTCCCAGGGATGGGCGTCCTTGTTCAGGTCGTAGTTGGTCGTCGTCGTCAGGCTCAACAAGCTGTACGACGTTCCTTTCTTGCTCTTGGCCTTGGCCGTGTCGGTCGCGCTGTCGGACAGGATCTTTCCGTCCAGAATCTGTCCAAGCGACAAGGTGACCTGCGAGGCCTTCTTCTGGCCGGTGGCCTGGCCAAGTTTTGGATTGGCCACGAAATAGGGGCGGGGATCGATGTGGGGTGTGAACGTGTAGCCCACCGCTGGATTCACGGTGTGGCGCAAACCGGCAAAACGCCCCCAGTAGGGCATCCACATGCCGTAGAACCGCGTGCGGGCGTTCATGCCGGCGTTCCAAGTCAGAATCTGGTCGGGCTGCCACTGCGTGGAATACGGATGCCAAGCTCCGGCGGTGAACGCGCTGCTTGGTGCGTCGTAACTGTAGGATGTCCAGTCGTGGCGCAGATTGCCGGTGGCGGTGAAGTCGACATGGCCCACTTTGTGGGTGGCGGTCAGTGCCAAGGTCTGTCCTGCCCCTTGATAGGGCAGTTCCAGCGGGCGTGAGCGAGCCAATGGTGCCGAATCGTTCAAACGGGCATTGTAGAGCGAATCCTGGTACTTGAAGATGGAATCGGCCATCTTGTCGTTGTAGCTCGAGAATCGGGCGTTGTAGCTGTAGCGAAGATCCCGGTACCAAGCCGTATCGTCAGGGTCGTCGGCCGGGAAGATCTGGCCCATCGACTGGAACGACACACCAGGAAGTTCGCGCGTTTTCACACCGGTGCGCAGGTTTTCCTGCTGGCTTGCGGTCAAGTTGACGCTCGATCCTCCGGACCACCTGTAGGTGGCGGTCAGATCGGCGTTTGCGGTCTGATCGAGCAGTTCTTCGGCCGACAAGGCGTTGTCGGTGCGCACTTTGGAATTGGAAACGAAGGCACCTTGGCCCTTGAGGGTGAATTTCCCCGGTTCGGGAAGGAGTTGCTGATCGTGCGTGTACCGTGCATCCCAGCCCGACCCAACGCCGCCTAATTGCTGCAAGTAGCGTTTGGCTTCCACGTTGCCGTCCAACCAGTAGCGTTTGGCGTAGCGCAGATTGGCCCCGCCGATGATGTTGTCGAACTTGCCCACGCTGCCTTCCACGATATCCCCGGTGGTGGTCAGGTCCAGGTAGTCGGAAATGCCCCAGTACATCCCCAGGTTGCGCACGAAGAAGCCTTGCTTCTGGTCGCCGCCCAGCTTGGGGGTCAAAAATCCGCTGCGGCGCCCTTTGCCCAGCGGAAACAGCACGAAGGGAGCGATCAGGACCGGAACTTCCTCTATGTTCAGCACCACAGGTGCGG
>JBDKGS010000154.1:0-10357 GCA_039798065.1 Fibrobacterota bacterium
CATAAAATGACCGGTTTGGGCTACTCCCCGTTCGCTCGCCACTACTGAGGGAATCTCGTTTGATTTATTCTCCTGCAGGTACTGAGATGTTTCACTTCCCTGCGTTAGCCACTAATAGCCTATGAATTCAGCTAAAAGTCGACGGAAAAATTCCGCCGGGTTTCCCCATTCGGACACTCCCGGATCAATGGCTGTTTGCGCCTACCCGAGAATTTTCGCAGCTTGCCGCGTCCTTCATCGCCTGATGGTGCCAAGGCATCCGCCATAAGCCCTTTTCACACTTCAAACCTCACAACTCTCACTCGCAATACTCATCGCCTCCAGCCTTGCGGCCAAAAACGACGCTAGTTACGAAGTCACTCTATTGCACGCCTTCACGCGCGCCCAGACTTGTCAAAGATGCTCAGTGAGGCCGAGCTCGCCAGCCTCTCGAGAGAGGCTCCTTCGTGTGCCGCGTTACCGCGTCATTGGAAGGGAGAGAAAATATATGCCGGGGGGTATGTGTTCGTCAAGGTTTCTTGTGGAAGATTTTTTCAACGCTGAAGAATTCTTCCAGAACGGCTCAATCTTCCAGGTTCACCGTCACCCGGTTCTGATCCTTGAGCTTGCTGAACGGGACGACGCAGCCACGGATGGTTTCCGAGTTCAAGGTCACGTAGCGAACCCCTTTGCACATCCCGTGGGGGTTCTGAACCGTGATGGTCAGCCATTTGCCGCGGAACAGTCGCCGCACAGTGAACGACTTCCAGGCTTTGGGGATGCAGGGATCGATCATCAGACCGTCCAAAGTGGGTCGGATGCCCAGTATATACTGTGTTGCCGCGATGTAGCTCCAGGAAGCCGTGCCCGTAAGCCATGGGTTGCGGCTCTGGCCGAACCGGGGCGAGGTGATCCCGTGGGTGAACTGGCTGTACACGTAGGGTTCGGATTGGCGGAGCTCGGCGGTTTCGTTGTAGCGCGCCGGAAGATAGGCGCGGTAGTACTCGTGGGCGCGATCGCCGTTGCCCAGGATGGACTCGGCCACCACCGCCCAGGCGTTGGAGTGGCAGAAAATGCCGGCATTTTCCTTGTGCCCGGTGGGGTAGACAAGAAGTGGCAGCTGGATGTGGGGATCGGGATTGCGGTGGGGCGGGTCGCACAGCAGCAGTCCGTGCTCGGTGGCCAAGTGCTTCTTGACAGACTCCATGCTGCGCTTGGCCTGTTCCGGAGTGGCGGCACCCGACATCACCGCCCAGCTTTGCGCATTCAGGTAGATGGAGCCTTCGGGATTCTTGTGGGAGCCCAGCGTGCCGCCCGTAGCGGAGATGGCGCGCAGGAACCAGTCGCCGTCCCAGGACGATTTCTGGATGTCGGCAAGAATTGTCGCACCCTGTTCCTCGGCCCATTTCACGTCGGCAGGCAGGTTCTTGATGCGCGCGAGGTCGGCGACGATGCGGCAACCCATGTGGAACATGAACGAGGTGAACAGCGATTCGCCGGTGGTGCCGAACTTAATGCAATCGTTCCAGTCGGCATGCAATCCCTGGATGAGTCCGTTGCGCCCCTTGTGGTCGATGCTGAATTGCAACGCCTGCTTGAGGTGGCCGTACACCGAAGCCTCTCCCTTGTCGGCGAACGGAAGGATCTTGTCGAGATAGGCCACCTTACCTGTCTCGTAGACAAAATTCGACACGGTCATGGGTAGCCACAAGGTGTCGTCGGAGCGGTACTGTTCGTCGGTGGGGGCGCGTTCGCTGCCGGGCTTGTGCGTCAGAGGCTTGACCAACGGCATGCCGCCGCCGGCGCAGGTCTGGCCGGTGAGGATCAGATCAAGGCGTTCCTCTACGGCACCCGGAATGGAGTGCATGACGGACAGCATGTCCTGCACGGTGTCGCGGTACCCCAGGCCATCGCGATCGCCGGCTTCCACGAGCGAGACGCCGCGCGACCAGTTGAATGTCATGTGCGTCTGGTAGGCGTTCCAGACGTTGAGCATGGAATTGAGCTCCGGGTCGGGCGTGTCGACCTGGAGCGTGTCCAGGTACGAGAACCACTCCGCCTTGGTGGCCGTCAATTCTTGTCCGAGCCGTTCCATGTTCCCGAACTCGCGGAGGATGTCGCGCCCGGTGGGCAGACCTTCCCACGACTCGATGGGCGACCCCATGCCCAGCATGTAGATGATGTCCTTGGTCTCGCCAGGCTTGAGCTCGACCACGGCCTGCAGGCTGGCGCAGCCATTGTCGCCAATGGCGATGGATCCCGAGCACGCGCCGCGTTCGACCGCCAGCGGGGCCGCCAAGGTGCGGTAGGGCCCAAGGAAGATCTCGCGATCGGTGTCGAAGCTGGCCACGGGAGCCCCAGCCAAGCCGAACCACAATTCGTTGGAACCAGGATTTGTCGCGTTGCGCCACCGCACCATGCCGTCGTGCATGGACATCTGGACGGTGTACTGCGAGTACTGGAGGTTTTCCAGATCCTGCTTGTAGTTCCAGTTGTTGGCGAGTTCGGCGTACGAGAACGTGGAGAGCTTGCGCGGGGTCTTGCCCTTGTTGGTGATGCGCAGCGCCCAATACTCGAACGCCTGCCCCTTTGGGATGAAGCAGGTGAACTCGGTGGCGATGTCGGCGTATTCCGATTCGAAGACGCTGTATCCCAAGCCATGGCGGACCGTGGACTTGTACTTGTCGAGCGGCTTTCCCACCGGCTGCCACGAGGCCGACCAGAAATCGGCGGACTTTTCGTCGCGGATGTAGATGTAGCGGCCCGGCTGGTCGACCGGCACGCTGTTGAAACGCATGCGCAGAATCCGTCCGGTGCCCCCGGAGCGGTAGAAGCTGTAGCCGCCCGCGTTCTGGGTGATGATGCCGCCGTACAGGCGCGATCCCAGGTAGTTGATCCAGGATTTGGGGGTGTCGGGCCTGGTGATGACGTACTCGCGCGCCTTGTCGTCGAAATGACCGTACCGCATGACAACTCCTGTCAATAAACCCGGCGCGAAGGTTGCGCCGGGCGAAGATCCAAGCTAGATCCAGATGATCGCGCTCCGCAGAGGGTTCGACAAGGCTGGATCCGCGAATCGCCCCCGACCGAAGCCCCGCCGACGGAGGCCCAGCGAAGCGGGGCCGCAGGCGCACCGCGGGGCCAGCGACCCCGCAAGGCCTGTGGGTGGCGTGCGCGAAACGGTTCCGAAATCTGTCGCGCACGCCTTGGACAAAGCTTGGCAGGCCTGAGGAGGCCTGGTTCACGAGGGCGGGAATCGGCGCAAAACGCACCCGTACCTGGTGTTGCAGAGCGTTTGTTTTTCATCAGGTTGATGCATCTTTTTGTCTGCCAATGTTCGGCCCCAGCCTCCTATGCCACATCCCGTGAAAGGATCCCCAACCCATGCGCCCACGCATCCTGCTCCCCGTAGGCCTTGCCTCGCTCGCGTTTCTCGTTTCCGGTTGCGCATCGACGACCCGCTTGCAGATCAAGCGCGCCCCCGAACTGAGCCTTCCCGGCGTCAAGACCATCAAACTCAAGGAATTCGACGTCTCTGGCGATCTCCGACTCGACCTCACTTCGGGCGGCGGATTGCTGAGCGCCGTGGTGAACGCAGGCCTGGACGCGGGCGTCAATGCAGCGGCGTCGAGGAAGGATGAAGGCTTCCAGAAGCAAAATCTGTCCGACCTCAAGCAGGCGATCTTGAAGAACGGCTACTACAAGGTCACCGACGGCGACAACTACGACGCGCTCATCACCGGATCGTACGTGTACGACGTGGAAGACGACGGCGAAGAAGGCAGCGAAAAAACGAAGGAAGGCACGCGCTACTGGTACCAGATAAAGCGCAAGACCACCGCGAAGGTGAACTTCACCGTTGCCGACAAGACGGGCAACATCATCGGCGCTTCCGATGCCACGGGATCTGCCACAGCCAACACCCAAGCCGACACCCGCTCGCAGGCGCGCAACAACATCGAAGGCTGGCAGACGTTGGTTCGCCGCAGCTTCACCCAGTCCAACGAATCGCTGGTCCGCAAGATCGCTCCCTACTACGTGACCGAAAGCCGCTCGTTCGAAAAGGGCGACGACACTCGCATCAAGGACGCGGGCAAGCAGGCCGCCGAAGGCAGCTGGGATGCCGCCGTGGCCACCTGGAAGAGCACGCTGTCGGGAACGCCCAAGGACAAGGTCGCGTCGCTCCACAACCTGGCCATCTACGACGAATCGCAAGGCGAAGTCGACAGCGCTCTGGTGAAGTACCAGGAAGTGCAGAAGCTGGATCCGTCGTCCTCGCACGCCGCCGACGTTTCGCGCACAATGAGCCGCGTGGAAGAAATCAAGCGCCTGAAGGAAGCCGAAGCAGCTCGCGCTCCGGCGCCCGCACCGGCACCGGTCGCGGCACCCGTGCCAGAACCTGTCGCCGCCCCGATCAACACCACGGCTCCCGCCGCTGCACCGGCCAAGCCCGCGAAGAAGACCAAGAAGATCAACTGACAAAATCCGGTCGCGTCGATTCTTGACGCATTCGCGAACGAGATTGCCCGCCAGATTCCGTCTGGTGGGCTTTTTTGTTCCCAAGCGCGCCCCCCGCGCCGCTCCGAACCGCCCGTAGCTGTGCCTGATTCCTGGCGTTGGACTCCACAAAGAAAAAGCCCGCCGGGAGACAAATCCCGACGGGCTTCGATTCATCGAGGACGATCCGAAAATCGTCCTATCGACAAATTCTGTTTTATCCCATCACCACTTCGACGATGTGCTCGCCGGAGGCGAAGACCGGAGCCACGTTGCCGGCCACGGCCTTGCCGTCGACGACCATGGACTTCACGCCCTTGCTGACGTGCGAAGGATTCTTCACCGAGATCTTGTAGGTGGCGCCGCGCCACTTGCGGGAGATCTCGAATCCGTCCCACTTGGTGGGGATGCAAGGATCGACCACGAGGCCGTCGAACGAAGAGCGCACGCCGCAGATGTACTGCGTGGCGGCCTGATAGGTCCAGCTCGAAGTGCCCGAGAGCCAGGCGTTGCGGCCAAGACCGAACTGGGGGTGTTCGTCCCCGAGGATGTTCTGCGGATAGCAGTAGGGCTCGGATTCGAATTCGTCCAGGATCTCGTTCTTGGCTGCCGGGTTGATCTGGTTGTAGTACTGGAACGCGCGGTCGCCGTTGCCGACCATGCACTCGGCGATCATCACCCAGGGGTTGGCGTGCAGGAAGATGCCGCCGTTTTCCTTGGCTCCGGGCGGGTACGTGGACACGCCGCCCAGCTTGTGGTCGAAGCCGGTGTAGCCGGGCCACGACAACTTGATGCCGTTCTTGGTGTTCATGATGTCAAAAGTTGACTGCAACGCTGTGAGCGCGCGCTCGCCTTCGGCGAAGCCCGAAATCACAGGCCAGCTCTGGCCGTTGGTGTAGAGCTTGCCGTAGGTGTTCTCGTTGGAACCGATGGGGTTGCCCTTCTCGTCGAAGTAGCGCTTCCACCACTTTCCGTCCCAAGCGACGTCGTTCAGGATCTTCTTCATTCCATCGTAGTAGCCTTGGAACTCGGCGGCTTCGGCGGTCTTGCCGGTGGCCTTGGCAACGGCGATCGCTTCCAGCACGCCCTTGCCGAACAAGTTCGCGTTGAACATCGACTCGGCGCCGGTGGGCAGGTTGACCGTGTCGTTCCAGTCGGCGAAGCCCAGCAACGGCAGGCCGTGCTGGCCGCGGTTGTTCCAGGTGAAGCGGATGGAGCGGCACAGGTGTTCCCAGACAGTTCCTGTCTCAAGCGCCTTGCCGGTCGCCTTGTCCTTGTCGTAGAACGGGATTTCCTTGTCCAGGAAAGCCAGGTCGCCGGTTTCCTTGAGGTAGGCGGCCACGGTCTGGATGATCCAGAGATGGTCGTCACCGTAGTAGTTGGGGCGATCGGCTTCTTCGCGCGAATCGCCTTCGTTGGCTTCCATGGTGGAAGGGAAATACTGGTGCATGGCCGAACCGTCGCGCTTTTGCACGCTCAACAGGTTCTCGGCCAACACGAGGGCTTCCTTGGGCATGTGGCTCATGACGCCAAGCAGGTCTTGCGACGAGTCGCGGAAGCCGATGCCACGGTCGGAACCGAAGCCCAACTGGTACAGCGACAGGTAGCGCGACCAGTTCTTGGTGGTGTGGCACTGGCGAGGGTTGTGGACGTTCACCATCGAGTTGAAGGAGGCGTCCGGAGTCTTGACCTGGATGGCGGTCAGGTACTCTTCCCAGAATTTGGCAAGCTCGGCGAAGGCGGCGTCGACGTTGGCGAGGTCGCGGTACTTGGCGATGGAAGGCTTGGCGGCCTCGATCGACTTTTCCTTGCCAAGTTGAGTCACCACGCGGTAGCTGGAGCCGGTGGCCATGGTGCCCACGGCGAACTGCTGGGCCGCGATGTTGTCGCCGCGCACGCAGGTGGAATCGGACAACTTGTCGTTGAACAAGGACAACGGACGGGCGAAGGAGCCCATTTCGTTGTTGCCCAGGAATTTGCGGCGGTCGGTCTCGAAGGAGGCGGCCGGCTGCGAAGCGGTGAAGTAGTTCACTTCGAAGTCGCGCTTCATGAACGCGTACTGTTCGATGATCAACTGACCCGACGCCTCGGCGTGGGCCTTGGTGGTCATGGTCTGGGGAACCCAGTCGGCATTTGTCAGGTGCTTGAGCGCGTCGAAGTGCGAGAACTCGTACACCGGCACGATGTCCACCTGGATGGGCGCGCCAGTATTTGTCACCACAATGTCCTGGAGCAGCACGTTCGAGCCGGTGGGCACGAAGGCGGTGATCTGGATCTTGAGGCCCTTGTACTCCACGTTCCAGCGGCTGTACGAGAGACCCACGTGGCATTCCCACTTGTCCATCGGGATCAAGGTGGGGGTCACGAACGGCGAGAACACTTCGATGCGGCCGTCGGAATCCTTGGTGCGGATGTAGACCGTCGAACCCTTGAAATCGGAATTCGGCATCCAGGCCAGGTACTTGGTGATGCGGTTCAAGGCCGGATCGCCCTTGCAAACGAGCGTGCCGCCGGTGGTGTCGACGATGCCGCCGAACTTCAGCGTTCCCACGTAGTTGCACCACTTGATCGGGGTGGCGGGGTTGGTGACGACGTATTCCTTCTTGGCGTCGTCGAAGTAACCGTACTTGGACATGGATCTCTCCGGGCTCTTCTTGTGGATTGGTTTTGTTAGTTGGGGAGTCTGATATTGTCGGGCATGGCGATCTCTTCGCCATTCGTGAATTCGCGGCTTCCGAAGTTCAGGAAGAACCAGCCGTTGAGTTTCTTGGCCTTCTCCGGATCGCGCAGGATCTCGATGGCCGCCAGTGTGTATTTCATTTCCACCTGCATATGGTCGCGCGCCATGCAGTTGAGGAACGGCCCGTCCGGATACAGGGTGGGCCGGGGTTCGGCGGCGATCATCCTCTCGATCGCCAAAATCTGTTCACGCAATTCGTCGGCGTGCTTGGTGAGCTGCTTGGCCACATCCAAGGGTCGGGTCGCGAACAGGAAGGCGAAGCCCAGTTGGCGCGGGTCGTCGTTGAAGCCGATCAGGTGCTTGACCACTTCCTTGCGAAGCAGGCTGCGGCCTTTGTCTGTGATGGCGTAGATGGTCCGTTCGGGACGATTTCCGTCACGCTCCACGCGACCCACCACGCATTCGCTCTTTTCCAGCCGCAGCAGGCGGTTGTACACCGTGCTGGTGCTGATCTTCGCCCACCGATCGAGCTCGCGACGCTTGATCGTGGTGATGATGTCGTAGCCGCTCGATTCCTTCTCGGCGATGAAGCCCAAAAGGACGAGGTCGTATCGATTCATCTGCGCTTACTCCAATACTCTCAGTTGAGTTATTCCAATTTAGAGTAGTCCGGTTCGGAACGCAAATGAAATCTTATCGAGTATCCTGTTTTTTGAGGGGGGAGTCAATGCCGCTCTGCGCCGGGGTCTCCCCCTAGGCTCCGGCTCCGTCGCCTGCGGCGCCGGGATCCTCCGCTACCCCCTCACGCCTGGGCGGCGGGCCTGTCCGCGATCTGCCCGAGCCGGGATTTCCGCAGCTCCAACACCAGGGCGATCTTGCGCGAAAGATCGTCCAGCCGCTCTTCGGCGGTCATGTCGGCGAAATTCCGCGTAAGGTGCCCATCGAAGGCTCCGTCGATCATGGCAATTTCATCAGTTCCGATTTCAGGAATTTTCAGGGCCTGCGCCGATGCGAGATCGGCGACAAGTCCTGCCAGATCGGGACGAGAGGTCATGAGGGGAATCTAATCACCACGACCCGAATCAGGAATCGCGTTGTCGGCGGGATCGGCGAGGCTGATCCAGGAACGTGCGCGGCCTCCGCGCCAGTGGATGGAGCAGCCTCGCCGATCCCGCCGCAGCAGGAAAATCAAAGGGCCGATGCCGCCCCTGAACCATCTCCCTGGATTTCCATCCAAAGCACAGATCCAGAACCACCATCGGCCCACCGACGCGATCGCGTCAGATTACATGTTCAAGCTGCCGTTGCGGAAGGCTTCGTAGCTTGCAAGGTCCAGCAAGCCGTGGCCGCTCAGATTGAACACGATCACCCGCTTCTTGCCTTCCTTCTTGGCTTCCAATGCTTCGTCGATCACGGCCTTGATGGCGTGGCTCGATTCTGGCGCAGGGATCAACCCTTCGGTCTGAGCAAAAAGTGTCGCCGCGGCGAACACGTCGTGCTGTTCGTAGGCGCGAGGCTCGATCATGCCAAGGCTCATGAGATGGCTCACCAGCGGCGCCATGCCGTGGTAGCGCAGGCCGCCCGCGTGCAGGGCCGGGGGCATGAAGTCGTTGCCCATCGTGTACATCTTCAGAAGCGGCGTGGTCATGGCCGTGTCGCCGAAGTCGTAGCGGAACTCGCCCTTGGTCAACGAGGGGCAGCTCGCCGGCTCCGAAGCGACCAACCGGGTCTTGCGGCCTTGGGTCAGGTTCAAGTGGGCGAAGGGGAACGCGATGCCCGCGAAATTCGACCCGCCGCCCGCGCAGCCCACCACCACGTCGGGGTACTCCCCCGCCATTTCCATCTGCTTGATGGCCTCGAGGCCGATCACGCTCTGGTGCAAGCAGACATGGTTGAGCACGCTGCCCAATGCGTACTTGGTGCCAGGATGCGTGACGGTATGCTCCACCGCTTCCGAAATCGCGATGCCCAGCGAGCCCGCGGTGTGCGGATCTTCTGCGCGGACCTTGCGGCCAAATTCCGTCTCGTTGGAAGGGCTGGAGTGGCAGGTCGCTCCCCAGGTTTCCATGGCCATGCGGCGGTAGGGCTTCTGCTTGTAGGACGAAGCCACCATGTAGACCACGCACTCCAACCCGAACAGCTTGCAGGCCATCGCCAACGAGCTGCCCCACTGGCCGGCGCCAGTTTCTGTCGCCAAGCGCTTCACGCCGTCCTGGCGGTTGTAGTATGCCTGCGGTACGGCAGAATTTGGCTTGTGCGATCCGGCTGGCGAAACGCCTTCGTACTTGTAATAGATGTGGGCCGGGGTGTCGAGCGCCTTCTCCAAACGCACCGAACGCATCAGCGGCGTGGGGCGCCACAGCGACAGGACTTCGCGCACTTCTTCGGGAACGCCAATCCAACGCTCCGTGGAGAATTCCTGCGCCACGATCGATGGGGGAAAGATTGCCAGCATGTCGTCGGGCTGGGCCGGCTGTTGGGTGCCCGGATGCATGTGCGGAGCCATCGGCGTCGGGAAATCAGCGGCAATGTTGTACCAAGCTTCGGGGATGTCCTTTTGGACGAGGTCGAAGCGAGTCGCGTTTCTCATAGAATCTCCGATGAACAGTCCCCGGTTCATCCGGTGCGACCGCCTGACTGGTGGAATCACCAATTTTAGAGAGTTTTGTCCTTTTTCGCCAGCCGTTGCATTTGCATCGATCGCGTTTTCCAACCGCGCCGGAAACTACTGCGGCTCGATCCCCGGCTCGGCCGCCATGAGAAGCGGGGAATCCGGCTCCTGGGCTTCCTTCTCGATCGCCTCGCGGATCAGTTTTCCGAGCCGCGCCCCCACTGTATTGGACAATTCCTGCTCGGTGGCCTGACGGATTCTGGCAACCGACCCGAACTGCTGCAACAACAGGCTGCGCTTCGCGGGACCCACGCCGGCGATGGTGTCCAGCCAGGAACTGGAGATGTGCTGGGTGCGTTGGGTGCGCTGGAAGGTGATCGCGAACCGGTGCGCTTCGTCGCGGATGTGCTGCAACAATTTGAGTGCTGGCGAATGGAATGAAAGCAGGATGGGTTCGCTGCGGCCCGGTAGGAACACTTCTTCGATCCGCTTCGCCAATCCCAACAACTGCTGCTCCGGGAACCCTTCGGCGCGGATGGCCTCCACCGCCATGCCCAACTGCCCTTTGCCGCCGTCGATCAGGACAAGAT
>JBDKGS010000155.1:0-10324 GCA_039798065.1 Fibrobacterota bacterium
GCGCAGTTCGGCTTCACTGGCGGGCTTGTGGAACTTGAAGGTGTAGGTCTTCGAAGCACCCGCGGCGAGCATCAAACTGGTGTTGGGCAGGTAACCCCGGCCAGTGGATTTGATGACGTTGGAGTGGACGTAATAGACGTTCAGCCCCGCCGTCCAGTTGCCCGCATCCTGGACCCACTTGCTTCCGGGGTGTTCTTCGGCGCGCCAATGGTCCATGTATTCGAGCTTGGAACCTGTGGATGCATCGGGCGTGAAGAGCACGAAATTCCCGATGCCGCTGGGACGCTTGGCGGTGATGTACGATCCGTTGAGCCCGATGAACGAATGCTTGGTCGTTCGCGTCTCGTAGATCGTCTCGTTCGCCCATCGTTCGTTGAAGGGCATCGGCAATCCGAAATCGCCGAGTTCGATCGACTCGTTGGACGTGTTCCCAATCGTGATCGACCAGACCAGCGCGCCGTCCTTCAGTTCGTAGGTCTCGTCCACGGCGAAGTCGCGGATGGACCCCGCTCCCGTCGCATTGGCGTAGCGGACCGACACCTTCGCCGCGCTGTTCTTTGCGATGGTCCGGCCATTCGCCGACTTGCTGGTGTAGGCGCTGTCCCACGAGGTGGCGGATCCCTTGCGGTACTTGAACATCAATTCGCCCATCCACTGGTGGTCGGTCGTGTTCTGATCCGGGCTGTTGGTGGTGTTCATGACGTAGCTGGTGGGAAACGCGTCCCCCACGATCTTCAACGACGAAATTTGTCCGAAGTCACCGATCTCCACGGCGAAGTTCGCATCGGAAATGGTCTGGGCCGCGAACGGTCCGGAGCCGGCAAACGCCACGATTCCAAGAATTGTCATGCCGGAGCGCAGAAGGTAAGCGGACACGTCGTGCCTTTCGAAATTATGCTCGACTCGTCAGGAGTCGGATTCCCCGATGACTCGAAGGGATCGTCGATGGGATGGCGCCAATGCCGATATCGCGGTCGCCGTTCCATCCAGCGTCCTCCACCTGAGCGGGTGAGTCCCAGGTGGAGGACAGAAATCGGCGAATGGATCGCGGACGTTCCGGAACCAATGCCCCCGCCCGGACGGCTTACTGGTTTACCAAGGCTTTCGTGTTCGAGAAGCCCTCTCCTCGCGACTTGGTCCGCACCAGCAGAATCCCTTTTGGCAAAGCTTTCAGAGCGATCGGATCATCCACGGATCCCGACCAACCCGAACGCACAGGACGCCCGTTCACATCGAGGAGTTCGACATGCTCCGTGCCTTCGGGGAACAGCAGCATTCCATTGCGAACACGGAAGGATGCCTCGAGCGACTTGACGACATCCCTCACACCCGTTAACGGAGGATTGGTTTGGCCCAACAAGTTGGTGTTGCCGAACTGCACCTGGTAGGGCCAGTGTTCGTCGTTGGCGTCGTTGTCGTCCCAGGCGTGTGGCCAATGTTCCTGAGGAGCACCCGACACGACCAGCCACAGCTTGGAACAATTGGCGGGGACCGCGAATTCAAGACGGCCTTTGGGATTGGTCGTGCCCGACATCGTGGCGGTCGCGGCAGGACTGTAGACGCGCGTACCGTCTTTCAGGAGCGCGACGAAGCCATATCTCCATCCACCTTTCGCGGTGTTCAAGGAGCGGAATCCACTGGCCCCCGTCTTGCCCTCGAAATCGACCGACACCGTTGTGGCATTGGCGGGGGCGTTGAGCTTGATGCTGTTGTATCCGTAATTCTCGATGGTGACGGACGGGTCGATCAGCCATGCCCCGCTGGCCTGCTTGTTCATCTTGACCTGGGCGCGGCGGTCGATGTAATTGGCTCCGTAGGATTTGATCGCCGGGAGATCCCAGGTGGTGAGCCGCGAGGCGTGCTCGTACATCTCGTCGTTGAATTCTTCCTGCGTGACCGCGTTCATCCGCTTGTAGGTCTGGACCGGATCTTCCGGGCGTTTGGTGGCGCGCCAGAGCTTGCCCATGAAGTCCTTGCCGCGCTTGTACGTCCAGTAATCGCCGATGAAGTAGTTGGCGTAGCGAGGCGTTTCGTGCAGGATGTGCAGGTGGTTGCTGGTGATGTACTCCCCGAAATCGCCAGCGGTGAATTGCTGGGCGGGATACACCTTGAATGCCTCCCAATTGGCGATCTGCTCCCAGAAACCGTTGCCACCCGCACCATTGGCGCCGAACCCCCAACGCCAGCCGCTACCTGGAACATCCGCGCCGGTCATGTATTCGAAACAATGCCCGATCTCGTGGGCCAGCACGGTGTTGATGTTCGCCGCGGCGGGATTGACATGCAGCGTTCCCACCTTTTCGTCCTGTCCCGATCCGTATGCGGCCCAATCGGTCTGGTAGAGCAGGAAGATCATCATCTTGTACTTGTCGGTGAGCGAAGAACCCTTGATCACCATTTTCAGGGAGTCCACGTAGGTCGCGTAACTCTTCTCGGCCACTTCCTTCAAAGTGGTCATGTTCACCTTGTAGCTGCCGGTGGCCGTCGACGGGTCGCTGCCAAATCCTGTCTGCCAGAAGATGATCCAGTTGTCGGTCTGGACGCTCCGATCGTAGCAGTAGGGCGTGCCGCAATCCTTGAGGTTGATGCCTTCTCGAGCCAGGAAACTCGGCTCGAAGACCTGCTTTTGGGCCAACGTGGCCCCCGCCAGCAGAACCACCAAGGAAAGCACCCTTTTCAAGCAGCTGCTGCGTGTCGTCGACCTGTTCGTTTTCATCGGATGTCTCCTGAAAGGCGGTTTGAGCGGGGGGGCCAAGCCTGCGTCTAGCGAGCCAAGGTGAAGCTGCGGGTTTCGATGGAGCCCTGCGCCTCCAGCGTGACAAGAAATGTCCCGGACCGAATGTCCCACTTGTCCAGTTGGATCGTCTCGCGATGGATTCCCGCACTTCGAGACCCACGCGCCACATGGGAGATCAACGCGCCGGTGGCCGTGCGCAAACTGACCTTCACCTTCGAATCCTTGGCGAGATCGTACCCGACCAGGATGGCATCGCGATTGTTCGTCAATTCGAGTCCCAAGTGGTTCGTAGGCTTGACGACAGCCTGACGGCCGATCGAACTCGCCGGGGTGTAATCGAGCTTGACGTCGTACCACTTCTTGGTCGTTTCGGCGGCACCGGTCACGCCCGTTTCGGGCACCAGGCGGTAGTCGAATTTGGCCTTGCGCGTGGCATCGCCCAGGTACTTGTAGTCGGTGTTGGCGACCACGGCGATCACCACACCGTTGACGGGAGCCTTGTCCAGCCGCAGCGTCGCGCTTCCCGAGGTCACCGGCACGCTGTAGACGGGCACGCCGTCGGCGGCGCGGTAGCACAGCTGCAGCGACATATTCTGTCCAATCGGCTTGAAGGCGACCTTCACAACATTTCCTGTCACCTTGAGCGGGATGTAGTTCGCTCCCGACCAACCGGGGAGCGTGCGCGCTTCGGGAACCAGGACGCCGCTGCTGTCGGTGGTCTTGGTGTACATCGATGCGGTCCAGACATCGACCTGGGCCACGGCGGGAGTGTACTCGGTCTTGATGGCATCGCCGAAATTGTCGTTGGCGAGCCGCTTGGCCTCGTTGCTCCATTTCTTCAAGTCCAGCAGTGCCATGCGTGCGCGGTATTCCTGGATGAATCGGCGGGTTTGGGCTTCTCCCAGAGTGTCAGCCATGCCCTGGAGGACGCGACCCTTGGCGTAGTTCCAGATCCACGGAACGGTGCCGACTCCCATCCATTCGCCGAGGAAGGTCGGGAACATGTTGCCGTACTGGTAGCCCCCCAGCAGATTGCGCCAATTGCACAGCTGCTTGCCATCGGATCCGTACTGGTTCACACCCTCGGCGGAAGGACCACCGAACGAACCATCCAGGAGCCAGCCGCTGTAGCACTCGATCGGGATGAACGGGGCGATGACCGCAGCGCCGTTCAGGAATCCCATCGGTCCAGGTGCCTTCCCGACGTTACGCCGGGTTTCCGCTTCCTGCTGCAACCAGGTGTTTCCTCCTTCTTGGAACCATGCCGCTTGCTTGGCTCCCGGAAGGCTCGCCAACAAGGAGTGGATGCCTTCGTGAACCATCGCGCCCTGCTGGCTCACCTTGTCGCCGTAGGTGCTCGCGGGGTCGAAGCTGTAAATCGGATAGTAGGAGGCGAGGATGATGGGGTGCCCGCCGACCGCACTTTGCCAACCACCCAATTCGGAGCTGTCGGCGTTGTCGGTGCACATACCCGAGCCGTACAGGTAGACGGCGCTGCGACCACCAGCGCGGATGCGGCTATCGGGAGCCCAGCCCATCGAATCGCGGAAATACGCGAAGTCCTTGTTCAGCCGTGCCAGCAACGGGGTGATGGCTTTTTCGGTCACGACAGATCGCTTGTTCTTCCCCCATTTGAATGTCCACCAATCGGAACTTTGGGTGCCCACCACACCGGCGCATTTGTCGTCCAGATCCTTCGTGGGCATCGGGAAAGTCCCCATGCGCTCCTTGTAGTTGTAGTTCAGCGAAGGAGTGTATGCGGGCCATGCGTAGGCATCTCCTTCGGCGGCGGCGGCAAGGGAACCCATCCCCGCGGCAAGAAGGCCAACCATCAAGGCTCGGACGTTTCTGGAAGTCATCGTAGGACCTTTCGCATGGGGCGGTGGCGTGCATGAACTCGTCGTCACATTGGAGAGTATACCGGCCATCCCCGTCGATCCTATGGGGGATTTCCACCTCAGCGATCACTGGATCTTCACCCTTGGGTGAGCGCATGGCGGTCACAGCGTCCCACCATCCATCCTGCTCGGATTAAGTTATGGTTGAGACCGGTTGCGCTGCGATCGGCATATACCGAGAACACCTGTTCGGAAGCGATGCGCTGCATGTCCAAGCTCGACATACACGACTACCTGGAATACCGCACGTTTCTCAAGGACGCCTTCGCTCTCGAAAAGGATGCGGGACGCATCACCGGTCAGCGGGACATCGCCACCTTCCTTGGATTGAAATCCTCCGGGCACGTTTCCTGGATCCTGCAAGGCAAACGCGACTTGATGCCGCGCCTGGTGCCGCGACTGGCCCAATTGCTCCAGCTTTCGCCCGCAGAGACCGAATACCTGACCTTGCTCGTCGAACACAACGACACCGACAATCCCGACGAACGACGTCGCGCGATGAGCGGGATTTCTCGTTGCCAGTCCACCCGCAAACGCCGCATCACTCCGGGGAAGGTTTCCTATCTATCCTCGTGGAGGAACGCCGCCATCCGAGAACTGGTCGCCATCGGAGATTTCCGTCGGGAAGACGCCACGGCGCTTGGTGCGACGCTCGAGCCCCCCGCCACGGAGCAGGAGGTCCTCGAGTCGTTGACCATTCTCGAAGAGCTCGAACTCGTTCAGCGCGACGGAGACGGATTCTACCGTCGCAGCGACTCCATCCTCGCGGCGGGAGTGGACAGTTCTCCCGAAGCTGTACGCGGCTTCCAGGATTCCATCCTCGAACTTTCGCGGCGCGCCCTTCGCGAGATCCCCCGTGAAGAACGGGAAATCTCGACCATCACCTTCAGTTCGTCTCCCGAACGCTTCCAAAAAATCAGGACCCGCCTCAAGGAAATGCGTCAGGAAATCCTCACCCTGATCCGGACCGACCCCGATCCCACCACGGTTTACCAGCTTTCGTTCCAAGCCTTTCCCGCGAGCAATGCCATCGGGCCTAAAAAATGAAAGGTCTCGGCATCACAATCACCGGGACGCTTCTTGCGGCGCTTCTGGCTGGGTGCGGCTCGGAGGCGGTCGTCCAAGGTGGCGGTGCGACAGAAACTGACAACAGCATCAACCTCTTGGCCACCAGCTCAAATGGAACGCCGCTTCCCGGCGCCCGTGTGTTGCTGGTCCGGACCGACACCTGGCTGCGCAATGTGGCCGACTCGGGCAAACCCACCACCCTTTCCGTGACCACCGACGCGCAGGGGCGTGTGCAACTCGAGTCGCTGCCACCCGGTGAGTGGTCGGCGCAGGTGGAAACCCTCTCCCAAGCCTGCGACATTCCGTTGGGGCGCGACACGACCACACGAATTCTGAAGTTGCAGCCCCTCTCCAGGGTGGATGTTGACGTCAAGGGCCAGACAGGGTCCCTGCTTACGGTGGGAACCACCTGGAAGGCCGTGATCGATTCCAGCGGGCACGCCAAACTGATGCTCCCTCCTGGACGGCGCCCCCTGGTGACAAGAAACGGCACAACGCTCTCGACCGCGGCCGTGGTCACCTTGCCGGCAGGACGCGCCATCGACACGAACCTGGCCGTGACCGTGACACCTCGACGGATTCTGCTCGACGATTTTTCGTCCGGTGACGGGCGAACCTCCCTGTACAGCTACATCGGCATGGGGAACTGGTTCGTCAATTCCTGGGGCACCCAGATCTATTCCGACGCCAATCCCCAAGGAGCAAGTTTCCTTGGCGCACTTTCCTTGCGCTACATCGCGCCAGACACCGGCAACGCCGTTCTTGCAGGCATCGTCTTCAGCGACAAAAGCGGATTCCGTTCCATGAACTTTTCCCGCATGGATTCGATTTGCTTCGATATCCGGGGATCCGGCGTGGTCGACCTTTTCTTCATCGAGTGGGCCCCCGACAGAACCTGGAAGCTGTCCGCCAATCGACGGATCGAAGGCATCAACACCTCCTGGACCCGACGCTGCATGGCCGCCGATTCCCTACAGGACCAATGGCCGGTGGTCAAATCGACCGCCAACACCATCGCTTTCCTGGCCAAACGCGGTGATCTGTTGGAGGTGCGACGCATGGAGTTGTGGGGAGTCCACCTGCAGGACTTGTCGCGCTAAGTCCCTCCACGATTTTCGGTCTTGGGGCCGGTTCGGGATCCATGCTTCTCGGCTTGTCAGAATTCGTCCTGTCCACTCTCGATGGCCGCGTTCTACGGCACTCCGAGGCGACTTCGCGAGGCTCGCGACTGCGTCTGGACGGCCTTCGCAAGGGCGCGTACGTCGCGAAGGACTCCCAAGGCAACGTCAAGATCTCGCTCTTCTGAATCCATGCGGTTCGCACCGGGAGCGCACCTCCCGGTCCGCGCCGATCAACCTCGAGGAAAATCCCCCAGGAATATCACCTCGCGCTCCAGCGTCACGCCATGCGAGACCTTCACCCGTTCGATCACCTCGCTGGACAGATTCCAGACGTCGGACGCAGTTGCCCCGCCCAGGTTCACGGCGAAGCCCGCGTGTTTTTCGCTGATGGCGGCGTTGCCCACCCGGAACCCCTTGAGCCCGGCCTCCTCCACCATCTTCGAGGCGAAGCCCCCGGGTGGGCGCTTGAACAGGGATCCCGCGTTGGGAAGATCCAACGGCTGCTTGTCGACGCGCGACTTTTGGATCTCGCGCACGGTGGCGCGCAGGGTGTCGACATTTTCCGTCATCAACTCAACGGTCGCCGAGACGACGACCTCGCCGTTGTCCTTGAATGCCGAGTGGCGATAGGCGAATGCGCATTCCTCGCGGGTACGTTCCTGCCAGATTCCGTCACGTGACACGCTTTTCACATGGACAACCCGGTCGCCGAATTCCTGCCCGTAGGCGCCTGCGTTGATGAACACTGCACCGCCCACCGTGCCGGGGATGCCCGCGAGCTTTTCCAGTCCCGCCAATCCCCGTCCCACTCCTTGGATGACAAATTCCGTCAGACGGGTCCCCGCCAGGGCCGTGGCGCCGTTTTCGGTCCATTGGGCCCCGGCGAAGTTCGCCGAGAGAACGATGATGGCACCCGGCCACCCGCCGTCGGAAACGACCAGGTTGGATCCGCGTCCCATGACAAAAAGCGGCAAACATTGCGCCTTCACCCAAGCCATTGCGGCGACCAGCTGCGCTTCGTCGTGGGGCTCCAGAAGCACCCGCGCGGCACCACCCAACTTGAAGGTGGTGCGCTGGCTCATGGGGGCGTGCTCCTGCCCCGGGCACGGAAGCGTCGAAAGATCGGTCATCGCACCAAAGGTACCTCAGCGCCGGTCGGTTCCCGAGAGACCTCAGCGCCGGTCGGGCTTGAAGTAGTCGACCTGGCGGGTGCTGGAAAGCACGGCGTGCCACAAAGGTCCGTCGACGTCCAGCTTCTTGCGCTCGGATGTGGCGTAGGCGATGGGGACGTGCGTGAAGACTCCGGCGGTAGTTCCCACCACCACGTCGGTGCGCCCAGCCATGGCGGCATGGACTGCATTTTCCGCGAGCTGGTAACAGAAAATGGCATCGGTGCCGCGCGCGGGAACCGATCGGATGGAATAGCTGGGGTCGAAGTACCGCAGCGAAAGGTCCATGCCCAACTGGTCGAAGTGATGGCGGATCTTCTCCACGAGAAAATCTCCGATGTCGTGCTTGAGTACGTTGCCCGAGGCATCCTTCTGCTCTGGAAGTCCGGTGAACAATTCCTGTCCGGCGCCTTCGGCGACCACCAGCACAGCGTGGGTCTTGCCGCGTTCGAACCGGCGTCGCAACGCCTCCAGCAGACCGTCCTGGCCGTCCAGTCGGAACTTCACTTCAGGGACCAGACAAATATTGACCACCGTGTTGGCCAGGGTCGCATAGGCCGCGATGAATCCCGAATCGCGACCCATGAGCTTCACGATGGACAGGCCGTTGGCGGCTCCGCGGGCCTCGATGTGCGCGCTGGTGATGATCTCGGCGGCCTTGTAGACCGCGGTCTCGAAGCCGAAGGTGCGGTCGACCAGGTTCAGGTCGTTGTCGATGGTCTTGGGGATGCCCACCACCGAGATGGGCAATTTCCGTCGCGACACTTCCTGGTGGATGGCGTGCGCGCCGCGCAACGTGCCGTCGCCACCCACGCAGAACAGCAGATTGATGTTCAACCTCTGCAAGGTGTCCACCATGACAGCCGGATCCTGGCTGCCGCGGCTGGAGCCCAGGATGGTGCCGCCCTCCTCGTGGATGGTGTCGACGATTTCCGGCGTCAGCTGGATGGGGGCGTGGCGGTACTTGGGGTTCAATCCACGGTAGCCGTAAGGAATGCCGAAGATGTGGCGCACACCGTACTCGAAATGCAGCACCTGCACGAGGCCTTTGATGACCGAGTTCAGTCCCGGCGCCAATCCGCCGCAGGTGACGATGGCCGCACGGCACCATGCCGGATCGTGGTAGATGCGCGCTCGCGGTCCCGCCTGCTCCAACGACGGCAATTTCTGTCCATTCGCCGACAGTTCGGCGATGCGCGCGGCGTCGGCGACCGGTACCACCCGATGGAAATCCTCGATGAACCGCTGACCCGTGATGGGGTTGTCGACGGTACAGTCCCCCAGTACGCTGGGCGAGAGGTCGTGCTGTTCAGGATTCCTGAGAATGTCTTCGAGGTTCATGCTGCGAAAATACATCCCCCCGACCGTCGCCCGCCACCGGGGCGAGACCGGCCGCGCATCGACACTCCGGGCCCGGCTCGACGAGGCTCGCGAAACCCGGTTGTCAGAACTTGTCGCGAGCCGAGCAGGGCGGGAAAAGGGCCGCCCATCCCCTTCGCTACGGAAGCTCTTCGAGTTTCGCTTCCTGCACCGAAAGCGCGACGCGCGCGGCCGCGCCGGTGCCCGGTGTTTCCTCCACGCGAATCGAATACGGAAGACGCTTGGACCTGCCCGAGAGATACAGACTGATGCGCACCAGCAAGGTGTCGTCCTTCGTCGCCGCGTATGTACCGTGCCATTCGTTTCGCGCACTGATCACATCCGAGGAGAGCAGCCAATCGTTCGCTTGGCGAACCACGACCTTGAGATCGCTGCCAGTCGAGTAGCTGGCGGAATCGAACACTGAGATCGTGTAGGAATATCCGGCCTTCCGTGGAACGCGCACCCAGTCGGTATCGTCGCCAGCCAGGAATCGTCCAAGGGTCGGAGCACCCGCCGCAAGCACGATCGCATTGCCCCATCCGGTGTCGGTTTCGCCGGGCTCGGGAATCGCATAGGAGGGCAGTCCAGCCTCGCTCTGGAGGGAGATCCGGTAGGTGGCGCGGGTCGAACTGTTGCGCGAATTCACCGACACGAAGTACTTGCCGGTGTGGGTGACAGGAAGTGTCAAGGTTTCGAGGGTGTCGCCTATGGTTCCCTCGAGCAACGGGAGGGACGAGTCGGCGCGCAGGACGAAAACGTTCAAGGAGGTCCAGGAGACGACCTTCAGCGTGTAGGTCCTGCCGGAATCGGCATCGAAGGACAGAAAGTCGAGGTTGTTGGCGCCTACGGGTGTGAGGTGGATGGAGTGGCTCTGCCAAGATCCGTCGGAGGGAAGCGTCTTCGCCGATTTGAAATCGTCGTCGGATTCGTAGGCGTCGGGCACGTAGGCGCTCGCAAGACCGTCGTGCG
>JBDKGS010000156.1:0-10249 GCA_039798065.1 Fibrobacterota bacterium
CTTTTCCAGCCCAAACGCTCCCAACGCTCCCGACTTCACGGCCTTGGCCCTGCGGTTGCGGGAACTCGACGACGCCTACTACCGCGACGCGAGCCCTTTGGCCACCGATGCCGAATACGATCTGCTGCGCGCCGAGTACGACCGGCTGTGCGACGAACAGGCGATCCCCGAATCGGCCAGGTACACCCGCGGCGTGGGCGACGACCACGTCCAGGGTTTCGAGACGGTGGTACACGCCCAACGCATGTTGTCGCTTGAGAAAGCTGCCACCCGACCCGAATTCCTCCCGGGAACCGGCGTGGACGAAGGTTCGGAATTTGTCGAATCCGAGCCCGGATGGGAGAACGGAACCGCCTGGGGACGCATGAAAGCCTGGGCCGATCGATTGGTCGAGGTGGTGGGCGGTTCTGGACAGGATTTGTCGTTGGTGGTGGAACCCAAGATCGACGGCATGTCGGTGTCGTTGGTGTACGAAGGCGGACAGCTCGTGCGCGCCGTGACCCGCGGCGACGGAACCCGCGGCGACGTGGTGACGGCGCAGATCCTGGCGTCGGGTGCGGCTCCATCCAAGGTTCCCGAAACGTCGCGTTTCGAGGTGCGCGGCGAGCTGTATCTGCCCCGCGAAGCCTTCGAAAACCTGAACCGGAATCTGTCCGAGGCCTCCGAAAAGACGCTCGCCAATCCGCGCAACGCCTGCGCGGGATTGATGAAGCGCAAGGACGCCTCCAGTCTGGCGAAAACGGGAATCCGGTCGTTCCTGTATTTCGTGCCCAACGGCCAGCACGCCATGCCCCTGCCCGCTTCGCAGAGGTCGCGACTCGATTGGCTGGTGGCCCAAGGCTTCTCGGTCCATCCCGACGTGGCTTCGGTTCGCGGCATCGCCGCCGCCTACGACGCGTGCCGACAATTTCTGGACAAGCGCGACACGCTCGACCACGAGATCGACGGCATGGTGGTCAAGCTCGACGACACCTCCATCCACGACGAGCTGGGCAACACCGAGCATCACCCCCGCTGGGGGATCGCCTACAAGTTCCCTCCCGAGCGCCGCCCCACCCGGCTTTTGGGCATTTCCATCCAGGTGGGACGCACCGGATCGCTGACGCCGGTGGCCGAGCTGGAACCCGTGCAACTGGCCGGCACTACCGTGTCGCGCGCAAGCCTGCACAACCGCTCGCATCTCGAGAAAATCGGCGTTCGCGTCGGCGACACCGTGCTGGTGCAAAAGGCCGGCGATATCATCCCCCAGGTCGTCGCGGTGGTGCCCGCGAAGCGACCGACGGAAAGCGTCCCCTTCGAATTCCCCGAGGTATGTCCCGTGTGTGGAAGTCTCCTCGAGGATCGGGGCAAGGGAAAGGACAAGCGAACGAAGCTGCCTGTTCAGCTGATCGCCTGTTCAAATACAGACAACTGCCCACCCCAAGTTGTTGGGCGTTTAGAGCACTTCGCATCCCGTCGCGCCCTCGACCTTGAAGGGCTTGGAAGTATTGTCGCTGAGGCTCTTGTGGAGAATGGAATCGTACGCGACGTACTTGATCTCTTCGACTTACCAATCAATACCCTTTCTGCCTTGAACCTAGGCACAGAGGACGCGCCCCGCATATTCGGGGAAAAGAATGCGACGAAGCTGATTGAAGCAATCACACGCGCTCGGACAGCCCCCCTTTCTAAATGGCTTCATGCCCTTGCCATCCAAGATGTGGGTGATGCCATCGCAATCAAACTCGCGAGCACACATGCAACGGTAGAGGCTCTTGCAAAATCCGCCTCACTCGCGGCTCTCGACGAATCCGGAAACCTTATAGAAGAGGATGAACAGCTCGGAAACCAGAAAGCGAAAAAAGAACGCTCACCTGAGCAACAGCAAATCGTTGATGCAAGGCGAGCTGTAATCAAGGCACGTATCGCCGAACTGAATCCAATCCTTCGTACCGCAGGCATAGAAGAAATTGGCCCCATAGTCGCACGTTCTGTCCGCACATTCTTCAACTCTCACCGCGGACACGAGATTCTTGCACGTCTCGCGGCACTGGGAATCGAACCGCGCGGAGAATCTCGTGTGATTGACGGACCGCTCAGCGGAAAAACCGTGGTGGTCACCGGAAGCCTCGCGGGTTACACCCGCGATTCCATCAAGGCCGCGCTGGAAGGCGCCGGAGCCAAGGTGACGGATTCCGTCAGCAAGAAGACCGACCTGCTGGTGGCGGGAGAAGCCGCGGGATCCAAGCTGGAGAAGGCCAACGCCCTGGGAATCCGGGTGGTCGACGAAGCGGGGCTGTCCCGCATCCTGGAAGGGACGGATTCCGTCTAGGACGCTTTGCGGTTTTGCCAGGCGGCGTGCAGCTCGCCGCGTTCGGTTTCGTTCAACAGGCATCCCGACAAGCACGGCGGCTTGCAGGAACCGTCGCACGGATCCACATGGATGTTGATCTGCGACATGGGCCAATGCTGGCGCAACAGGCCCTTGAAATCCTTGCCCATGTCGTGGCCTTCCAGCACGTTCATCTCGTAGGGCACCGCCACATGGGCGTCGATGAATCGTTCCGGTCCCGATTTGCGGGTGCGCAGATCGTGCAGGCTGCGAATGGGATTGTTTGCCAGCGCGGTTTCGCGGATGTAGTCGAGGTCCGCTTCGGGAAGGGCCTCGTCGAGCAAGCCCCCGGTGGCCTGGCGCGTGAGTTCCCACGAAGCATGCGCGATCAACAAGGCCACCGCGATGGCGGCGAGCGGATCGACCCAGTACAGGTTCACGCCTGGCGCCACGATCTTTCCTACCCACATGATGGAGAGCCCCGCCAGCACACCCACCGAGGTCCACACGTCGGTGCGCAAGTGCATGGCGTCGGCGATCAGGGCCAACGAATCGGTCTTCTTCCCCACCCGCATGAGGTTGGTGGAAACCGCGAAATTCAGCAGGGCGGAAACCGTCATGACCACCATGCCCCAACCGGGCGCTTCCACTTCCCCACCATGACGCAATTTGACCACAGCCTCCCAGACAATCCACACCGCCGCCACGAAGATGAGCGCCGCCTCGATGGCTCCGGACAGATTCTCGTACTTGCCATGTCCGTAGGGATGTTCCTTGTCGGCCGGCTGTCCAGATACGCGCACCGCGAACCACGCGATGATCGCGGCGAGCAGGTCCACCGCGCTGTGGATGGCCTCCGAGATCACGGACACCGAACCGATCAGAAGACCCACGACAAGTTTTGACACCACCAGGAATGCATTGGAAGCCACCGAGAACCCGGCAGCCCTGATCTTGATTTTGTCGACGGATTCGGACACGGACTCTCTCGCTTTCAAAACGCCCCTCATGCCGATGGCCACCTGCCATCGGACAACAATTGAACGGGGGTAATTTAGAACGAGAAATCAATTCCAGACCTACTCATCCTGAATTACACCAGAGACTCAATCTCAACCGAGCGAACTGACGATTGGCCGTGCATGGGTTAAGCTTTTCGAACCACCCATGTACAATCGCGAACGTCCCATCCCAAACCATCCGGGCACACCCGGCAATCGCAAATGGATCTGCCGTGTTTGTGGTTTCCTCTACGACGAGGCGGTCGGCGACACCAAGCATGGATTCCCGGCGGGAACCACCTGGGAACAGATTCCGTCCGACTGGATCTGTCCGGTGTGCCGGGTGACAAAATCCGACTTCGATCCGTTCTTGGACTGAACCCGCCTTACCTGGGCGCGACAGAAACCATCGAGGGCTCGAGGCGCAGAACCAGCGAATCGATTCCACCCCCGTTCGCACCCGGGAGCGAATAGATCGTTCGCAAGCGCACCTCCACCGATGTGGAATCCGACACTTCGCTCCACTCCACCGCGGTGACGGAATCCTTCCCCAGTTCGCGCAGGAAAGCCGTGACCATCGCGGCGCGATCGAATCGGCCGGCTTTCCATGAGCCAGCCCAATCGATGCAGCCCGACTTGGAAACCACTCCAGTCCCCTCCAGCTCCATGGAGTCGCGATAGCGCGAAATTCCCGCATCCAAGGCCCCTTCCGAAGCCCGGTGGGTGGCGATGCCTTCCGAAGTGCGCAATGCGGAATCCAAACCCACCTTGATCGCCAGCCACTGGAATTCGATTCGCGACGATTCGCCGAACTCCCCGGCGGTGTCCACCAGCGCGATGCGCTCGCATTCCACCGGCGCAGGTTTGGAGCACGAGAACCCCAACGCCACGACAAGCCCAATGGCGAAAGCGTTCCAAAGTCCCGAACCGCCACGTTCCGGCGAACCGACAATTTTTGGCAAACTTGCGGATTTCGACTTCATCGGACCCTGTACCTTTCGATCACCGTCTTTTCGAACAGCCCCACCCCGTACCGCGCCGTCCATTTCCCGCCGGTCGGAGATTGCGAAACCACAAAACGCACGCGTTCCAGGAACGGAACCACGAGGTCGGCTCCGCCAAAGAGCCCGAACCCCTTGCGCTCGCCCCATTCGTCCTTCCAAGCCACGCCAGCGTCGACCCCGGCCACCAACTGCAGTCCGTAGAACAAGTTGGCCCCGAACACGTCCACAGGCCTCACGGGCTTGGCCAGCCAACGCATTTCCAGACTCGCGATTTCTTCCGATGGAGCGTTCGCCCAGCTTGGAGGCAAACCACGCACGGTGTTCGCGCCGCCCAAAACGAAGGTCTGCCAGCCACCTGTTCGTCCGGTCTGCACCTGGAGCAGATGCGACGCGTGCATTCCCCAACGGCTCGAGATCGGCAGCCAGGCGCGGGTGTCGGAGAGGTATTCCCAGGAATCGACGGGCCCGTTGAGGGGTCTGCCCGATTTCTTGATGGACAATTCCTGGTACAAACCGCTGGTGGTGAGCGAAACCCGGTCGCGCCCATCCCAGAGTCCGCCTGCCCGGAACATGGGGATCACGTCCTGGCGATCGGGCGACAAGGCGATTCCGTCGCGGTCGGATCGAAATTGGGTGACTTGGAATTCGGCAAGGCCGCGCAGGCGCGAGTCGGTCGGAAATTGTCCACTGGCGCGCGAGGTGTAGCTCACCTCCTTGTAGGCTCGGGCTTCGTCGCGGCGATCGGTACGCGAGGTGAACAGCTCCCACCCGATTGGCAAGGCGCCAAAACGCGGCGCACCCATGTTCAGCTGCCATTCGGTGGAATGCCCAAGCAGGAACAGGAATTCACCAGCCACGGCTCGACCGAACAAGTTCGGGGCCTTGAGCCCGGCCCCCAGCGAGATCCCCTCCTCGTCGGCGATGCGTCCGTTGGGAACAGGAACCACCAGCGGGAGCTCGATGAGCTTGTAAACGAGGGTATCGCCCTTGCGAAACGAGGTCAAACCGGCGAAAGCCCCGAGTCGTTCCAGCCTGTCGAGATCCCCTTTCACGCAAGCGGAGTCGCAAACCTGACCCGGTTTGGCCTGGACTTCCCGTTCCACAGTCGAAAGGTTGGTATGGTGCAGGCCTTCAAAACGAACCGCCGAAACCACCCAACCCGGAGCAATGGCATCGGACATCGGTACAGGCTTTGTGGTAACGGGCTCCAGCTGGCCAACCTCGCTTGGAATTGGCTCCAAAGCCTGAGCTGGAACCAACTGAACAAAACACGCAAGCACCAGAAAAGTCGAGAAAATTTTGATATTCCTATTGATCATGTATGGTTGGTAGGTTTATATTTTGTCCATGCGAGTTACCACAAAAACGATCTACGCCCTCCAGTTGTTGCTGGCCCTCGCAGAAAGGGCCCGTGTTTCCAAGAGCCCAATTCAGCTCCGTGAAATCGCCGAGGCCTACAACCTACCGTTCAAGTTCCTGGAGCAAATCGCGATTTCTTTGAAATCTGCAGGCTGGATCCATGGTCAGCGCGGCAAGGATGGCGGATACGTTCTTTCCGTCGCGGCGAACAAATTAAGCATGGGCGAGGTCATTCGGCTTCTGGAAGGCGAATCCAGCGCCTTGCGAATCCAGCCCGGAACCCCCGAAGAGGAAGCCATCGAAGGTGTTTTGACGCGATGTCGGGTGGTGATCGACCAGATCGTCAACGAAACCACCTTGGACGCGCTGCTCAACGACGTCCACCTCCGCAAGCCGACCGGCAACTTCGACTACGCCATCTGAAGTTCCAAAGCTCGTCCGTTCGAAAGGGAGCTCATGTCAGAATCCATTGAGACCGGGTCGTCGTCCTTCTCGCATTTCATCTCGGACGACATCCAATCCGCCAGCGACGAACTCGAAGGGAAGCACCCTCGCGAAATCCTCGAATGGACCTTCCGGAATTTGTCCAACGTGGTCGTGACAACCGCCTGGCAACCGGGCGGGATCGTGATCCTGGACCTGCTCCACGAGCTGGGTCTGCAACCCACCGTAATTTTCATCGATACCCTGTTCCAATTTCCGGAGACCATGGAATTGGCCGAGAAGCTGCGCGACCGCTACGAGCTGAATCTGCGCATCTACAAACCGGCCGGACTGCTGACGGAATCCGACTTCACCGCCACCCATGGCGAGGCTTTGTGGGACCGCGACCTGGACAAGTACCAGGAATTGACCAAGGTGGAACCGTTGCGCCGGGCCATGCGCGAGACCAGCGCCCAAGGTTGGGTGAGCGGCCGACGTCGCGACCAAGGCGGCGAGCGCGACCATCTGTCCATCCTTGAAATGGCTGGCGAACGCGTGAAGATCAATCCGTTGGCCGCCTGGACGCGCAAGGAAGTCTGGGGACATATTTTGTCCAAAGGCATCCCCTACAATCCGCTACACGACCAGGGCTATCCCAGCATCGGCGACTGGCCCCTCACCGACAAGGCCGACTCGGCCGACGGCGAGCGATCGGGGCGCTGGAAGGGCCGCGGCAAGACCGAATGCGGCATCCACACGAGCTTGTGATCGGCACCGCCCCTGGCACCGGAGGTGCCCTGCCGAGGCCGTGATCCCGTAGCAGTCGGCTCCGCTCAGGGACCGGTGCCGCTAAGCGACAACTCACATCCATTAAATTTTGAAGCCAGAATCTGACTACGCTCTTCGACTCGATGACAAGGAACAGGACCGGAATCTCCGGCCGTTCCCTGAGCGGAGTCGAAGGGACGGCGTATCAAGGAAGCAGAAGCCATGACCACAAAACCCATCATCGAATCGCTCGACGACCACCTCGAACACCTCGAGGCCCTGGAAGCCGAGAGCATCCACATCTTCCGCGAAGTGGCCGGCGAGTTCGAGCGCCCCGCGTTCCTGTTCTCGGGCGGCAAAGACAGCATCGTGATGCTGCGCCTGGCAGAAAAAGCCTTCAGGCCCGGACGCTTCCCTTTCCCGCTGGTGCATGTAGATACCGGCCACAACTTCCCCGAAGTCATCGATTTCCGCGACCGCCGTGCGGCGGAGCTTGGCGAAAAGCTCATCGTGCGCAGCGTGCAAGACTGGATCGACGACGGTCGCATTGCCGAGAAAGCCGGCGAAAACGACTCGCGCAACCGCATGCAGATCCCGGTTCTTTTGGGAGCCATCGACGAATTCAAGTTCGACGCCCTCTTCGGCGGCGCCCGTCGAGACGAAGAGAAAGCTCGCGCCAAGGAACGGATTTTGTCGTTCCGCGACACGCACGGCCAGTGGGACCCCAAGAACCAGCGCCCCGAACTGTGGAACCTCTACAACGCCCGCGTCCACAAGGGCGAGCACATCCGCGCCTTCCCCATCTCCAACTGGACGGAACTTGACATCTGGATGTACCTGGCCAAGGAGAACCTGGAAATCCCCAGCATCTACTACGCCCACCAACGCGAAGTGATCTGGCGCGGCCAGTGGATCCCCATCTCGCACCTGCTTGAACCCAAGCCCGGCGAAAAGGTCGAGACAAGAACTGTCCGCTTCCGCACCGTGGGCGACATGACCTGCACCGGTTGCGTGGAAAGCCCCTGCGCCAACGCCTGGGACATCGTGGCCGAAACCGCCGCCAGCAGGGTGACCGAGCGCGGCAGCCGTGTGGACGACAAAGCTTCCGAAGCGGCGATGGAAGACCGCAAAAAAGAAGGATATTTCTGATGGACCTCCTCCGCTTCTCCACCGCCGGATCCGTCGACGACGGAAAATCGACCCTCATCGGGCGCATGCTCTACGACTCAAAGGGCATCTTCGAAGACCAGCTCGAGGCCGTGACCAACGCCTCCAAGCAGCGGCTCACGACAGGAATCGACCTGTCGTTGCTCACCGACGGCCTGCGCGCCGAGCGCGAACAGGGCATCACCATCGACGTGGCCTACCGCTACTTCGCGACCCCGCGCCGCAAGTTCATCATCGCCGACACGCCAGGCCACGAGCAGTACACCCGCAACATGGCCACCGGAGCCAGCACGGCCGACCTCGCCATCATCCTGATCGACGCCCGCAAAGGCGTGCTGGAGCAGAGCCGCCGCCACAGCGCGATCTCCGCGTTGCTGGGAATCCCCCGCATCTGCGTGGCGGTCAACAAGATGGACCTGGTCGATTGGTCGCAGGACGTGTTCGACAAGATCCGTCAAGACTACCTGGACCTGGCCGCCAAGCTGGGCTTGCAGGATCCCCAGTTCATCCCCCTGTCGGCGCTTCTTGGCGACAACGTGGTGACCCGTTCCGAACAGACCCCCTGGTACGACGGTCCCACGCTCATCGACTACCTGGAAACCGTCGAGATCCCCAAGGAATTGTCCGCTGACAAATTCCGGTTTCCGGTCCAGTACGTGGTGCGTCCCGACCTCAATTTCCGCGGCTTCGCGGGACAGATCGCGTCAGGGTCCGTCAAGCCCGGCGACGAGATCGAGGTCGTGTCTTCCGGCAAGCGCGCCGTCGTGAAGCAACTGCACTTCTACGACCGCGACCTCGAGACGGCCACCTACCCCAAATCGCTCACCATCACCCTCGATCGCGAAGTGGACATTTCGCGCGGCGACGTGTTGGTGAAAGCCGGTGCGGCGCCCAAATTTTCGCGCGACCTGGATGCCCAAGTGGTGTGGATGGACGAGAAGCCCCTGGCACTCACCCGCCCTTACTTCCTCAAGCAGGGGTCAAAAACCGTCCGCGCCCGCATCACACGCGTTCTGCACCGCACGGATATCAAGACCCTGTCGGAGATTCCCGCTTCCAACCTGGGCCTCAACGACATCGGCCGGTTGCGCATCTCGGCCGCGCAGCCCATTCTGCTCGATCCCTACGCGCAGTTCCGTCGCACCGGCGCCTTCATTCTCATCGACCCCGAAACCAATGCCACCGTGGCCGCAGGCATGGTGGCGCAAGAGCAGCCCCAGGCCAGCTCCGACGTGGTCTGGTCGGAATCCGACGTGTCCCGCGTTGCGCGCGAAACCCGCAACGGCCACCGTGGCGCCGTGGTGTGGTTCACCGGATTGTCGGGAAGCGGCAAGAGCACCATCGCCAAGGCCTTCGAACAAAAATTGTTCCACGACCACCGCCAGGTGTTCCTGCTGGATGGTGACAATTTGCGTCATGGCCTGAACAAGGACCTGGGTTTCTCGCCCGAAGCCCGCAGCGAAAACCTGCGCCGCGCGGCCGAAACCGCCAAGATCCTGGTCGATGCCGGAATGATCGTGCTGGCCACGTTCATCTCGCCCACCCAGGCCGACCGCGACACGGTCCGCACCGTGATCGGCGAGCGCGATTTCCTGGAAGTGTTCGTGTCGGCGCCGTTGGCCGAATGCGAGAAGCGCGACCCCAAAGGGTTGTACGCCCGTGCCCGCAGCGGCGAGATCAAGGAGTTCACCGGGATCAGCGCCCCATGGGAGCCTCCGGTCTCGCCATCGCTCGTTCTTGCCTCCCACGAGACGTCTGTGACGGAATCCGTCACCAAGCTGGTGGAGTTGCTGGAAGGAAACGGGGTGTTTTCCGAAACGGTGGAGATTCCTGGCGGCGGAATCTGACAAGCCAGCCCACCGGTGGGCTGGCTTTCGTTCCTCAAACCACCTGTCCTAGCATGAACGGGTCATCGAGACCGTATTACTGTGTATCTTGGATGGAATCGCGGCTCACGGCGTCCACTCCCCCTTTATTGGGATTCGGGCGAGTCGGCGTCGCGCCAGAGATTTCCTCTTTCACCTGAATCTGTCCAAGGACCGGAGCGCAGAACCAAGAATGTTCCGTCGATTGCAATCCATTTTGCAACCGCGGCCTAGGTCGCCCCAACGCCGCAGTTGGCTCATCCTCGCGCTGTGGACCGGGCTTTTCATGGGGCTGTTCTTCACCACGTTCCCAAGTCTGGGACAGCAATCCGCCGCATTCGGACTTGTCTA
>JBDKGS010000157.1:0-10242 GCA_039798065.1 Fibrobacterota bacterium
TCGCTGGTCCCCGATTCCGAGCTGCCCGTGCGCTTGCCGGAAATGGAACGCTTCGAGCCCTCGGGCACCGGCGAATCGCCATTGGCCAACGCCACCGAATGGCTCAACGTGACAGATCCTGTCACAGGCCGCAAGGGTCGCCGCGAGACCAACACCATGCCCCAGTGGGCGGGATCGTGCTGGTACTACATCCGCTACATCGACCCCAAGAATTCCAAGACGTTGATCGACAACGAGCTTGCCAGATATTGGCTACCGGTCGACCTCTACGTGGGCGGCGCCGAGCACGCCGTGCTGCACCTGCTCTACAGCCGCTTCTGGCACAAGGTGCTGTTCGATCTGGGCGTGGTGGAACACGCCGAACCCTTCCACAAGCTCTACAACCAGGGCATGATCCTGGCGTTCGCCTACGAAGACGCGCGCAAAGCCACCGTGCAGTCGAGCCTTGTCGAGGAGCGGGATGGCGCGTTCTTCCACAAGGAGACCGGAGAGAAGCTCAACCAGATCGTAGCCAAGATGTCCAAGACCTTGGGCAACGTGGTCACACCTGACGAAGTCGTGGCCAGCCACGGCGCCGACGCCATGCGCCTGTACCTGATGTTCATGGGCCCTTTGGATCGCGCCAAGCCCTGGCAGTCCAACGGCATCGAAGGCGTGCACCGTTTTCTGTCGCGCGTGTGGCGTTTGCTCGTGGACGAAGACGCAGAGAACGTGGTCCTCAAGCCGCTGACTGAGACGGAATCTGTCGAACTGGAACGGCTGCGCCACCAGACCATTCTCAAGGTCCAGGATGACATCGAAGGGATGCGTTTCAACACCGCGATCTCGCAGCTCATGGTCTACGTGAACGGCCTCTTCGAGGCTGGATCGACACCGCGCGTGGCCGCCGAGACCTTGGTGTTGTTGCTCGCGCCGTTGGCTCCGCACCTTTCCGAAGAGATCTGGAACCTGCTCGGTCACGACAAGACCTTGGCCTACGAGCCTTGGCCTGTCGGCGATGCGAGCAAGGCCGAGGACGACGCCATCGAGATGGCGCTGCAGGTGAACGGCAAGGTGCGCGACACCGTGCGTGTGCCCAAGACCGCCACCAAGGACGATCTGCTCGCGCTGGCAAAGGCCAACGCTCGCGTGCAGAAGTTCCTGGAAGGCCAGGTGATCGTGAAAGAGATCGCGGTTCCGGGACGCATCGTCAATTTGGTGACCAAGCCGGCGTAGTACCGAGCGACCACGGCGCCACGTTGCGCCGCTGGCCGGATTTGGGCTCCGGTGATCCGCGAACGGAAGATGCTAGTGGCGACAGAAATCGTCACCAGCTCCTTCGCGAATGGTTTGGTCGGCTCTCGAGGAATGGGCGACGGCGAACGCCGTAGTTCCCGCTACGCGATCAATCGCGTCCCATGAGGTTCACCGGGGTGAAAGCGCCGGCGCGATCCACACCAAGCACCAGACGTCCCTCCATCGTGCGCATCGACAGGCCAGCCATGGCCGTTCGGCGACCATCATGACGGATTTTGACAGATGCGCTCGGCGACTTGGGCGTCGGATTGTCCTTCACGTACTGCTTGAGCCATGTGAAGGCGGGTCGATCCTTGCCATCCTTGATCAAGCCCGAGAACTTCGCCTGCTCCCAGGTCTTGCCGTAGATGTAGCCCCAGATGGTGATGCCCGCCACGTACTCCGACTCCCACAGCACAGGGAAGAGCGCCTTGTAGGCGGAAAGCTGGGCTTGGTCGTCCTCGTACGACAGATCGAGTTCCGAGACGTAGATGGGCAGCCCGATCCCGTCGTGGAGCTTCTTGAGCACCGCGGCGAGATCGGTGGCGCTCATTTCCGGATTGGTGTACTGCCCCGTCGTAGCGGTGAGGTCGTGAGCTTGGCAACCGACCGCGTCAAGAAGTGTCGGGTCGGCTTTCTTCACCGCGTTGGCGATGGAGATGAAGTTGTCGACGTCCCATCGGAAGTTGTTGTAGTCGTTGAGGACCAGCTTGGCCTTGGGCCAGCGCTTGCGGGCCATCTGAAAGGCCTTCACGATCCAACCCGGATTGGAAAAGGAAGTGTCGCCCAAGGCGATCGCCCACTTCTTGGGAAACGCGTGGTACGGTTCGTTGACGACATCGATCAGATCCGCGTCCGGATAGCGCCTCGCCACCGAATCCATGAAGGCGGTGATGGCAACGAGATGCTTGTCGGCGGTGGTCAGATCATCCATCCACCATGGGTACTGGCTGCCCCAGACCAGGGTGTGGAATTTGAAGGGGATGTTGTTGCGCTTGGCGTACTTGTAGGTGCTGTCGCAACGCGCCCAGCTCCACTGGCCCTGGGTCGCTTCGATGGATCCCCACTTGCAGGCGTTCTCGGCGGTGATCTGGTTCCAATACAGGCCAAAATCCGACCGGACCTCGTCGACATAGCTGTCGTCGCGACTGGTGATGTTGCCCAGGAATTTGGTGGCACCCTTGGCCAGCTGCGCCTGCGACGGGGACACGACTCCCAACACGAGCAAAGCGGCGATCATTCCACCGATCCGCGATGAATCCTTTTTCATGAGTTCTCCTCATCCATCCCAGCGAGAGGTGCCGCGCCTGGCGAACACCCGCCTCTTGCCGCGACAACGAAAATCCGACAGGCAAATCTTACATCGGAACTCGCCACTTCCCGATTCGTCGTTTTCCGTCGACTCAGTCAATTCGGCTCCCCTTGTTGCCACCTACGCCTCGGCAACCCGCATTCGGCTCCCCTTTGGTGTAGTATTCCTCGGATCGGAGGTCGACGGATGCCCAACAACCAGGACAAGAACACCAGCTGCGTGGACGACGCGAAGAAAATCACCGAGCTGGAGCTTCTGGCCCACCGCACATGGCCGTGCCGCAAGGAAGAAAAGATTGGCGATTGGGTGCTTCGCGAGGCCGACGGTTTCACGCGGCGCGCCAATTCCTGTCTGGCGATCGGCGATGCAGCGAAGCCATTGCCGGAATCCGTCGCCGCGGTGGAAGCCTGGTACCGCGAGCGCGAATTGGAGCCGTGTTTCAAGATCACCTCCTCGGCGCCTTCGGAACTCGACATGCTCCTTGGCGGAAAAGGCTGGACCATCGCGACGCCCAGCATCGTGATGAATCGCACGTTGGGACAGGAATCGTCATCGCTTCCCGTCGAACTTTCGGCTTCGGCCATCCCCGACTCCGACTGGCTGCGCACCGTGTCGCTTTGGGACGGCGAGACGCCTGACAAATCCCGTCGCCATCGCGAACTCGCCCAGCGCATCCACACGGCGGGGTTCCTGCGCTGGACCACATCGGAAGGGCTCCTCGCGGTCGGGCTCGTGGCGATGGACGGTGTCGAGTCGTACCTGTACGACGTGGTCGTCCATCCCGAGCGGCGGGGACGCGGAATCGGACGCGCATTCTGCCAGGCGGCCATGGATTGGGCCGCCAGCTGCGGCACCCGGAGCATGGCGCTGCAGGTTCTCGAATCGAACACCACGGGACAAAAATTGTACAGCTCGTTGGGATTCCAGGAACACCACCGGTACCACTACCGTGTGGCGCCCTGCGACAAGCCGACCTGCGGCTGCTGAGATTGCATTCGCCGACTTCGCCGACTATCGAGCGAGCAGGGGATGGCTCCTCACGGTCCCGTCGGAAAACGACATGCGGCAAAGCGACAGACCGCGAGGTAGTTCGCCCAAGCCGATTTCCGTTCCCGATGGCGCCAGATCGAATCGCCCCAGGTTGCGCAGAGTCCGCCCATCCTGGCGAACCAGCGCCACCTGGACAGATCCCGGCATGCGGCTCCCGATCCGCAAAGCGGTCCCGTTCAACAGAATCTGTCGCACGTTCGATTGTCCGACAGGCAGCAATCCAGAAGTGGTTCCCGTCTCGAACGCTCCCAGGTCGGGAGCGGCTCCGGCATAGGTGATGCCGTCAAGCTTGGAGCCTTTGTCGATCAGCTTGCTGGAGGCGACCAAGTGCATGAACTTCACATCGGGCAGGCTGCCATCGGACTTGCGCGCCCCACGCACCCCTGCGGTGTCGATCGACTCGAAGTCGGAATTTGTCACCGTGAATCCGCTGCTCCATGAATTCGTCGCCTCCTGCGCGGCGGTGAGTTTCACGCCGCCCGTGCCATGCGAAATCGAATTCTTCACGATGAGCGCATTGCCCTTGGCGATACCGCTGGATGGTGTCGAGGTCGCTCCAACGGTGCCGTCGATCTGGTAATTGACACCGTTGTTGATTCCTGTGCAGTTGAACAATGTCATGTTGCCTCGATTGTTGTTCTGGTCGAATCCCTTCGCGTAGTTGTTGAAGGCCAGGCAACGGCGTACCACGTGATGGTGTTGGGTGCCGTAACCGTTCGAAATGGTGCCGACCTTGTCTCCCCCTCCCATCTTGAATCCATTGCCGTTCATTTCGGCGCGATCGTTCTTGCTCGAATTGGGATCGCCGTGGTAATAGCCATTGTCGAAGGCCCAGCAATCCTCGATCGTCGTCGACGCAGTCCAGGTCGCTGTCTGGCTCGCCTCGCGCAAATAACCATCCCATCCGTCATCGGAATTTCCCCACGACCTGCAGCCGCGGAAGGTGTTCCCCGATCCCACATCCATCTTCGGAGCGAATCCATCGGCGTTTCCACCGGAAGTCGCCGCGTCGTAGTTCCACCAAGAGTCCGTATTCAGTATCAAGTTATTGGCCGCGCCCCCTTTGAGCTGCACACCCGCATCCTGGTTCTCGTGAACGTTGCAGAATTCCAGGATGTTGTTCGATCCGCCCTGGAACAGGATGCCGTTGTCACCGGCTTGGAAGACATCGAGCCCCTTGATGTGCCAATAATTGCCGCTGACCTTGATGCCTTGGCTCGAACTGCCCACCGTCTGGCCCGAAAAATCGAAGTAGGCTCGCTTGGTCGCCGGGTTTTCGGCGAACAGATAGATGCGCGACGAAGCCGTACCGCTGTTCCCCAGTGCGATTGTCGTTGTCAGTTTGTAGGTCCCACCCTGGAGCAGTACCGTATCTCCCGCCTTGGCCGCGGAGATCGCGATTTGCGGCCCGGCATACGCGGACGCCCAAGCCTTGCCATCCTTGGCTCCCGCACCTGCTGGAGTCACATACAGAGTGCTCGCGACAGCACCTGTTGCAAGGAGTGAGATGGCGATGATGAGTTTGGACATTCGAGGTTCCAGCCTTTCCGGATCAACCTTCTCTAGTTTGCACCCATAGCCAACTAAATCGCATCGTTTTCCACGGATGGAGCGTTGTTGGTTGGTCAATGCCAAGGTTGAAGCCTTTGGCAAAAAGTTCCGCCCCGAAGTCTTGACACCCCTAGATTTTCGCCTTATATTTTCCGCCCTCTAGGTCCCCATCGTCCAGAGGCCTAGGACGGCGGGTTTTCAGTCCGCTAACTGGGGTTCGAATCCCCATGGGGATATAAAGCCCACTCTCGCAATCGCGAGGGTGGGCTTCTTCTTTCTTGGCCCTAGCGTTTTGCGCGAGCAGAGCGCCTATTCTGGTGCGACAGCGTTCAAATTGGCGTATTCTAGATCCATGCGCCTTTTCCTCCTGCTCGTACTTCTGGCTGCCTCCGCCCACGCCCGCGATTCCGTTTTGGTCTGGCAGGACGAATTCGACGTCCCCGGCCAACCCGATCCGTCCCGTTGGGGATGGGACGAAGGAGGTTCCGGCATGGGCAACAACGAAGCCCAGTATTACACCAAGAACCGGGCTGCGAATGCCCGTGTGCAAGATGGCCAATTGGTGATCACCGCCCGCCGCGAAGACACCCTGACCTGCTGGTACGGCCCCTGCAAATTCACATCGGCTAGATTGGTCACGAAGGGCCACGCCAGTTGGTTGTATGGCCGGGTCGACGTACGCGCCAAGCTCCCCAAAGGCAAAGGCGTCTGGCCCGCCATCTGGATGCTCGCCGAATCCTCGCCCTACGGAGGCTGGCCTGGCAGCGGCGAAATCGACATCATGGAACACGTGGGCCACGAACCCGGTGTGATCTACGGAACGGTGCACACGCAGGCCTTCAACCACAAGATCGGCACCTCCAGCGGATCTTCAACCACGGTCCAAGATCCCACTGCCAACTGGCACACCTACAACCTGGAATGGAGCCCCGACAGTCTGTTCATCGGGGTCGACGGAATTTGGTACCATCGGTTCGGGAATCAGGGCACCTGGCAGAAATGGCCTTTCGACCAACCTTTCCACCTTTTGTTGAACCTTGCGGTGGGCGGCGAATGGGGGGGGGCGAAGGGAATCGACTCAAGCATTTTCCCGCAGGAATTCCGCGTCGATTGGGTGCGTGTCCACAAGCTGGACCGAGGCGACGGACCATTTACGCTCACCCCGCTGGCGACTGGCTCGGGCACCGTGACCCTGAGCCCGGTCAAGTCTTCGTACAACTCCCTGGACACGGTCGTCGCGAGTGCAACCCCCGCGTCGGGATGGGAATTCGTACGCTGGAAACAAACCGCGACCGGTGACTCTCCCACCGCCAGCTTCCTGGTCGATCATTCCGATACGGTCGAAGCTGTGTTCCTGCCCCAAGGAGAACGCATCGCCAACGGCGATTTTACCGAAGGGCTCGCGGGTTGGTCCTACTGGAACGACGACGCGGTTCCCACCAGCATCACCGTGACCAACGGCCAAGCTTGCATCAAGGTGACCAAAGCCGGCGCTTCCGATTGGATGTCGCAGTTCGATTGGACCGGTCTCCGGCTGACCAAAGGGGACATCTGGGAGCTTAGCTACCGCGCCACCACTGCCGGCACCCGTTCGCTGGTCTCGAACCTGGTGATGGACCACGATCCACACTCGGGACTCGCGACCGCCAAGACCGTCAGCCTGCCCAAAGGCTCCTCGACACAAACCCATCGTTTCACGGCCACGGCCACCGATTCCGTGGCCCGTCTGGAGTTCGATTTCGGCACCGACACGACCACGTTCTGCCTGGATTCGGTTTCGCTGCGGCGGGTCACCTCCGGTCTTTCGGTGCGGCCTCGCTCGTTCCGCGCACGCAGCCAACTCGGCACAACCACCGACGCCTCAGGACGGAAATTGTCCGACAATGCCAAGGCGGCCTTCGGCGTGCGTTTGGAACTGGAGAGCAGGACGCTGACCGGCACAAAGTCTCTGGAACACTCTGACCAGCTCAAGTAGGATTGGCTGGTATTTCGAGCATTCCCTCATCGTGGATTCCGATCCGATTCTGTAGCTTTGCGCAGATGCATTCCCCCATCCGAACCGATCTAGTGCGCTGGATTCCGCTCCTCTGTCTCATTCTGCTCGCCTGTGGTTGCGAAGTGCGACAAGAAACGCCTGTCATCGCCTACACCGTGATCCAGCACGCCGTGATCGATCTGACCAAGGGCGAAGACGCATTCGCCGACACGCTGGTGAAGTACTTCGGAGTGAGGAAATCCGAAGGCAAAGCCGTCATCGAATATGTGGTGGAGCGTGACACGCGCGACCAAATCAACGCGGATGTCGTCTTCCAATTGAAGCGATCGCTCGCTTCGCAGGACGAATCGATTTCCGAAATCGCTCGCAGACGATTTGCATTGAACGTGATGGCACCGTACCTGCAATGCATGTTGCACGACAATTCGCCGACAGCCGACGATCGGACGGCCATCCACAAGAAGTTCGCACACCTGTTCGGCGTCACGGGAACGAATGGACTGTCCGGCGTCTCCACCTCGATCCAAAGCTACCGCAGCGGCGGCTCTTTCCATGTCGACAGCCTGAACCTGTTCAATCGTCAGATTCTGCCATACGGTCTGCTTCTCCAATTGAACAACCGCTACCAGCAGGCTTGCCTGTTGGATGTCACCGACACCATCCTGCCACCGCGGAAATGGAAGGACTCCACGATCTTCGTCATCGAAGCCGGACGGCGGGGCATTCCGTGTTTTTTGGGCCCCGAGTACGGCTACTCCACGATGAAAACCGAATACGTGGTGGTGGTGAAGGACAAAATCCGTCAGCACGCGGAGGAATATTTCCAGCAGATCGACACCACTTGGCTTGGTTCGTTCTTCCCGGACCGCCGATTTTCCGAAAACCTGTGGAACAGCCTGGGCTTGCGGATGACCCGAAGCGATGCGGACAAGATCGTCTACGAACTTCTCAAACGCGACTTCAAGGGCCGAAGCATCGATGAGATCGCCCAATCATTGGAATTCGAAACAGCCATCCACGAGGCGAAACACAAGACCGACGACATCGACCTTCCGACCATGACCATCAATTTCGATTGCGAGGTTTCGGCGCATTTGACGCAAGCCATCTGCGGAAACACTCCGTTCCACGCATTGGTCGAGGCGATCCAACGGATCGAGGGATTCTACGCGAATTCCGGAGACGAGCGGATGGCGGCGATTCTCCTCCAACTGTGGGACATCGCCGCAAAGGCCAAGGCCCCCGGATTCAGCCCAGAAAGTCTTCGACAAGATTTGTCAAACGTTTACGCAGGTTACCTGGCCAAATCGAGCCAGACTCCGCTTCCGGACCTGGACGATTTCCGCAAAACCCTCGTGCCCGCCATCGATTCCGGCGTGCGTCGGGCCATCGCCAGGAGCGGCAAATGATGGGTCGACGATGCGTCAGTCTCGTCATCGTCATCGCCCTCCTGTTCGGATGCGCCGGCAATGGGCCCGATTCACCACCGCCAAATATCGTCCTGTTCAAATCGGACAAAACCGTCGCCGTTCTCGATCCAGCAACCCGCGCGCAACGACAGCTTTTCCGAATCGACTCGAGCCTCACTCTTCACACATGCTTTCGTCTGGACGATTCCACCCTCCAATTCGTGACGCGCCGGACATATTCCGTTCGATCCGATACGGAATCCGTCCGCTTTGACCTTTTCCAGGTCAGGCTGAAGTCGGAATCCGTCCATCGGATCGCGCAAGCGAATGTCCGACTGCATCGGTACGACACGGTTTTGCTGGATGCCGAATATTTCGACGACCATGAAAAGCGAGATTCCACCTTGGGCTTCGGTGTGCGAATTCGCGAATGTCGGGCGATGGAGTACCTCTGGCAGCTCCCCCGCTTCCACCCAGGACTCGATGAGAAAATCTTCTCGAAAGGGACGAACCTTTTCGAAAACCGCGGAACGGACACAGTACAACTCACCCATAGCCAGGACGAATACAATCCCAAGTGCGTGAACGGGTACGGACTCGTTGCGATCCACCCCGACAGCGACCACATCTTCGCGACCTTCCGCCCGAGCTCGAATTGCTTCGCGCCGAACATGTTCAGCACGCGGAACATCCTGCTGCGCCTGATCGGCGAAGGCCCGAAATTGGTTTTGATCTCGAAATCAACCGGACGACAAAAAACGGTCCTTCGCAGCGAATTCGGAGTCGGCGAATTCTCACATGACGGGCGTTACCTTCTCGCCCCCCAATTGCATCCCGATGGAGAGGGCAGCGAATCTCGCTTCGTTTATCTCGACTTGAACGGTGGCTCGCCAGTGGCCGTCGATTCGGCGACTTGGGCATTCTGGGGAACTCCAACACCCGCACGCCCACGGTCCGCAGAGCATTGACAAAAAACGCCCGGAACCGCGTCGGCCCCGGGCGTCGTGCACAATCTGTCGAGCGAACGCCCGACCGATTCAATCAAGCAAACGCGTTCACGTAGGGCAGCTTCTTGGCCACCGCTTCGATGTCGCCGAAGTCCTTGAGGAGTTCGGATGTCGCATCCCATCCCCCGGTCAGGAACTGCTTGCGCGGTCCTTCCGGAACAGTGGCAGAAAATGTCTTCCCGCCGGCCGTGACGGTGTTTGCCTCGATATCGACGACCACTTCGGCTTTCGGGTCGGCTTCCACGATCGATTGGATCGCGTCGGCATCGGCCACGCTCACGTGCACGCAGGGCATGCCCATGGCCACGGTGTTGCCGTAGAAGATCTCCGAGTAGCTCACGGCCACGATGGCGCGCACGCCCCAGCGGTAGATCGCCTGAGGTGCGTGTTCGCGGGAGGAACCGCAACCGAAGTTCGAGTTGGAGACCAGGACCATGGCGCCCTGGAACTGCACGTCGTCGAACGGATGGGTCTTGCCCTTGGCCTTGTCCTGGGCACGGTCGTCTTCGAACGCATGCTCGCCCAAACCATCGAAGCTCACGCAGCGCAAAAAGCGCGCGGGAATGATGCGGTCGGTGTCGATGTCGTTTCCGCGAACGGGTACTGCGGTGCCGCTGATTTTCTTGATCTCGCTCATGGCTT
>JBDKGS010000158.1:0-10212 GCA_039798065.1 Fibrobacterota bacterium
TGGAGCGGGGGGAGCATGGCGGGATCCTGGTCCTTCGTGCACCAGTACCGGTACCAGGACGGCGAATTCCGCAGGATCGGATCCGTGACCGAGCGCGAGGAAGCTGACGACAACGGATCTCCATCAATGACCACCAAGACGGACTGGAACCTGGTCACCGGCAGGCAGATCGAGGAAATCAGCCGTTGGCGGATCAACGACGAGCAGGAGGTGGAGCTTCGCAAGAAGACCCGCTCCGAGAAGAACGTCAAACCCAAAGGTGGAAAGCTCCCCATTCTCGGAGAGCCGGATTTCGACAACTAGATTCCAGGAATCAATGCCCGTTCGGCGACGGAATCCGTCGCGATTCGGATTCGGAGACATGCAATGCCCAAGACTCCCGTGAAAGCCTCCAAGCCCGCCGCCAAATCCAAGGTGGCCGCACCCGCCGCCGAACCGGCCAAGGCAAAATCCGTCAAGGTCGCGAAAGAGCCTGAACATCCCATCCTGGCGATCGGACTCACGGAGCCCATCCCTCCCGAAACCTCGTGTTTCTCCTTCGAGGGCGTGACGCCTTCGGTGGATGGCGGATTGTTCCCGGTCAAGCGCGAGGTGGGCGATCTCCTGGAAGTGGCTGCCGACATCTGGCTCTTTGGGCACGAGAAGTTCACCACCTGGTGGGAGTTCCGCAAGGAAGGTGGAGCTTGGCAGCGCTACGCATTGGAATCGTTGGGCAACGATCGTTGGGCGGGTTCCTTGAAGCTGACAGAAGTTGGCTTGTTCGAATTCCGTTTCGGCGGCACCGCGGAAAAGACCGGACTGGAATCGGTTTCGCACATCTACGATCTCATCGTCGATCCGGTCATCGCCCGTTTTGGCGCCTGGTACGAGATGTGGCCGCGTTCGCAAGGGACAAATCCTGACGGCCCTGCGAATTGGGACGATTGCATCAAGCGCTTGCCGGAAATTGCCGCCATGGGCTTCCAGGTGCTGTACGTTCCGCCCATCCACCCCATCGGCAAGACCAACCGCAAAGGCAAGAACAACAGTGTGCGTGCCCAGCCCGGCGAGCCGGGTTGCCCCTACGCGATCGGCAACGAGAACGGCGGCCACGACGCGGTCGATCCCGAACTGGGCAGCATGGCCGACTTCGAGCGGTTCATCGCCGCCTGCGAAGAACACGGCATGCAAGTGGCACTGGACGTGGCCTTGAACGCCAGCCCCGACCACCCGTACGCCAAGGCGCATCCGGAATGGTTCTACCGCGAACCCGACGGCACCATCAAGTACGCCGAGAACCCCCCGAAGAAGTACGAAGACATCTACGCATTCCACTACTACGGGTCGGACGCCGAAGGCATGTGGCGCGAATTTTTGCGCATCCACCTGTTCTGGGTCTCCAAGGGTATCCGGATCTTCCGCGAAGACAACCCCCACACCAAGCCGTTCGGATTTTGGCAGTGGCTGATGCGCGAAGTCAAGAAGCGTTGCCCCGACGCGGTATTCCTGTCCGAGTCGTTCACGCGCCCCAAGCCCATGAAGATGCTGGCCAAGATGGGCTTCCAGCAGAGCTACACGTATTTCGTTTGGCGCGAATCGGCCAAACAAATGCGCGAGTACGTGGAAGAACTCACCGGTTCGCCCGAACGCGAGTTCATGCGCCCCAACTTCTTCACCAACACGCCGGACATCAATCCGCACCACTGCCAGGACCACGGCCGGCCGGCATTTCTTGTCCGCACCGCCTTGGCCGCGTTGTTGTCGCCCGCGTGGGGCATGTACAACAGCTGGGAGCTTTGCGAAGCCGCACCCATTCCCGGCAAAGAGGAATATCTCGATTCCGAGAAGTACCAGTACAAGACTTGGGACTGGAACCGTCCCGGCCACATCAAGGACTGGATCCGCACCCTCAACGAGATCCGCAACAGCCATCCCGCCCTGCAGGAATGGCACAACGTGCGGTTCGTGGAGACCACCAACCCCAACCTCCTGGCCTTCACGAAGGTGAGCGGCGACGATCGCCTGCTGGTGGTGATCAATTGCGATTACACGGCCACCCAAGAGGGAACCATCGATGTGCCCTGGGATGATCTCAAGATCGGCTGGGCGCCGTACCCGGTGACGGATCTTGTCACCAAGGAGCGCTGGACCTGGAACGCGGGCTCCAACTACGTGCGGCTCGATCCGGGGATTTGTCCGGCGCACGTGCTCAAGATCGGGTAGTTTCCGGCAAAGGCAGCGTTTTTCGATAGACGGGTTCGGATCGAGGGCGCTCGGTGTCCTCTCTCGTTGCTATTGGTTCGGTGATTGACGGCAAACGCCAGTGCGTGACTTTCAAGTCAACCTTTGAGGCTATTTTTCCGACTCAATGGGTGAAGTGGGGGGATGTGTGCCATTCGGTTCGCGAGGACAACTCGCAGCGATGGCGGCATCCCTCTCGGTATTTCGTCCGTGATCGATTCTTGTCCAATTTTCTCGCCAGTGCGGAACATCGGTAATTCCGGTTTATCGCATTCGTCCGTGCCCGCAAGGAGTCCCATGAGCCACGCCAAGTCATCCCGCGCCCGACACTGGATGCGCAGGTTCTCCGCTGTCGCGTTTTTGCTGGGTGTCGTTTCCTGTCAAAACACGAGCACGGAAAACAGCCAAGGGGAAGTGCTCGCTCGGATCACCTTCGGTGTCGACGAGAACTACAAGGTGCCGGACTCCGCAAGCTTCGTGTTCAAAGGCGAAGGCGGATCCGCAAATCTTGCGCAGAAGCCTTCGGGACGGATGTTCACCGCCTCCATGAAGGTCCCGTCGGCGCCCGGGAACGATACCGTCTACCTGACAACCTGGCGTTACGGCCTGCGCGTGCTCGTCGTTCCCGCCACCGGTTCGGGCGATCTAAAAATCGATTCGTCGCGCGTGGTGCGCGAAAAACGGGCGATGGATCTTCTGAAGCTCCACGACTCGCTCCATGGCGTGGATTCGATCTTCTTCGAAGGTTCGCCACTTGGCGTGCGTCGCGCCTACGCGAAACAACTTGTGGAGGGCGACTCTGCCGTGGTCGGGTATCCGGCCTCGAAGCCGTATGGAATCGACTCCGTGGCGCTGCTGGACAATATTTGCCTGGCGCTGGCTCGACAAAGAACGTCGTTCGTCACTCTGTATGCCCATGCGTTGCTCGGTTCCGATTCGGCGACCTGGCGCAAGATCGTTCTCGAACGGATCGCGTCCAAGCTGCTGTCTTCTGCGGATTCAGGCATTCTGTTCCCGCCGGCCGCGGTGCGCGTGGTCTCGCCAATTTCCGTCACCGGGTCGTTGGTGGCCGGAGGCGACGAAAATGGCCTTGGAGGCGCCTTCGCGTGGGATTCTGGAATGGTGGTCCTCGACGCCGAGATCCTGAAGGCGGGCGAGGTGGTCAAGGGTGCCGTGGATGTGGCGCTTTGGCAATCGCAGGCGGATGCCGAGGTCAAATGGGATCTCGCAGGCCGGGCTTCCATCCGTGCTCGCTCCCGGACGGCGGCGGGCGAATACGAGCTGCGCATCACCGCGCGCGATGCCAAAGGAAATTCCGCCGTTTCCAGCACGCGGTTCAATGTCTCCGAACCGCCCGCGGGTGTTCCGCGACTGGTGGTGGTCGAGCCTTCGGGAACGGACACGGTTCGTCTGCCATTTGCGACAGAAACCGTTCACATCGTGGCCCGAGTCCGCAATCCCGCCGAGGTGAAACCGGAAACATTCTCGATCAACGGCATCAAGCCGGTTCAGGTGGACGATTCGACCTGGTCGACCGATGTTCGCTTGCCACCCAGCGGGACGGCTGTGATCGTGGGAGTGCGCGTGGAAGGGATCAACGGCGTCGTCGGTTCCGAATATTTCCTGGCAGTGCGCGCCAAGGACCAGGAAGCCCCCAAGCTCGTGCGAGGCACCGGGGCCGCCGACGCGGTCGTGCCGTTCGACACGGCCAGCGCCTATGTGAGTTGGACGGTTTCCGACAACCATAAAGTGGGTGCGGTGAAGATCGCAGGCGTGGCGGCGAGCCCCCTGGGCAACACCTTCTGGAGCCGGGTGCCGTTGGTGGTAGGCCGCAACGTGGTGCGTGTCGAGGCGCTTGACAGCACCGGGAACAAGAGCGTCGATTCCCTCGTGATCGCCAGGACAAAGGATCTGGAGGCGCCAAAAATTGTCGCCTTGGAGGGCACCGAAGACCACGAGTTGGTAGGCGAGGCCGACCTGTCCGTGCTGGTGAATTGGAACGTGAGCGACAACCATCGCGTGGAGAAGGTCTCGATCGCGGGGGAACCTGCCGTGCATGCCGGTGGAAGCAATGTCTGGTTCCGCTACGTGGTGGTCAAGGAAGGCGAAAACAAGATTGTGGTGCGCGCCTGGGACAGCACTGGCAACGAGAGTCTCGATTCGATCGTGATCCGCAAGTCGGTGAATCCCGATCATCCGGTGTTGAAGGCGCTTTCGGGAACCTATCCGCGTGCGGTTTCCTTCGAAACCACGAGCGTCGAAGTGGGTTGGCAGGTGCTCAATCCCAAGTGCCTGGGAACCGTCGAGATCGCTGGCGTCGCGACGAGCGGACAAGAGGGGAAGTTCCAGCGCAAGATCGAACTCGCGGTCGGAGATACGACAGTTCTTGTCGTAGCTCGCGATACGCTGGGAAACATCACGCGCGCATCGGTGAAAATCACGCGCAAGCGCGACACCATCGCTCCCAAGTGCGAGGCCGGCCCCGGGTCGGCGTTGATCGTGGACGGAAAGATCCGCGCCACGGTGAGCTGGGTGGTCACCGACAACCACAAGCTGAAATCGGTGCGGATCGAGGGGGGCGATGCCACCAGCGTGGGCAATGTCTACGGTCGCACCTTGGACATTGCGCTCGATCAGAAATGGATCCGGATCGTTGCGACCGACAGCTGCGACAACCAGACGCTCGACAGTCTGAGGATCGTGGGGGCCCCCGACACCTTGGCGCCCAGGATCTACGCTGGCACCGGAGCGACCAACCGGACGGTCGCTTCCGAAATCGCCGAAACCGTGGTGAGCTGGACGGTGGTCGATGATCGCGACGTCACGCGGGTGGAGATCGCCGGAAAGCTGGTCGACCCGGTGGGGGCTCTCTACGGGCGTTCCGTGCCGCTGGCCACCGGCAGGAACACCATCCGCATCGATGCCGTGGATGCGGCGGGAAACAGGGACTCGAGCGAGGTCGTGATCATCCGGCTCGACGCCAACGGACCGGAAATTGTCATGGTGCAGTCGCCGACGACGGATACCTTGCCGGAATCCGCCGAGGCTCTCGATGTTTTCTTCAAGGTGGCCGATCCACAGGGCGTGAAGTCCGTGACGGTCGGAGGCAAGGAGATCCAGGGATCCGCGGGCGTGTACAACGCGAACGTCCCGTTGGCCTTCGGGAAGAATTCCATCGAAATCCTGGCGAAGGACGCCGATGGCGCGCTTTCGGCCAGGATCATCGAGGTTTTCAGGCTCGACCAGACCGCCCCGGTGGTGAAACCCAAGTCCGGGGCCGCCATCCAGGTGGATGGTTTGGTGACAGAATATGACTTGGCGTGGGACGTTTCCGACAACAGCGGAGCGTTCACAGCCACGCTCGATGGCAAGCCCATCGCGTGCGCTGACGGAATCTGCAAGGCAAGGGTGCCGTTGGCCACAGGCGCGAACAAGTTCGTGTTCGAAGTCAAGGACGCGGCTGGCTTGGCCACGAAGAGCGAAGTGAACATCGTGCGAAACGACGACAAGGCGCCGGAAGTGTCGATGCTGGCGCCGACCGATCCGGCCTTGCCCGTGATGGTGACCGACGTCGAACCCAAGACGGTTCTGCGTTGGACGGCGAAGGACAATCTTGGCGTGGCGTCGTCCACGGCCAACGGCGTGATCGTGACAAAAAACGACGCGGGTGAATATTTCACCGAGATCGACATGACCGGGCGCTTCGGCGACTCGACGGTTGCGATAGTGGCCAAGGATGCCGAAGGCAATCCTTCGATCGCGAAGACCGTGACGATCCGCCATCCCGATCTTGTGGTACCCGCGATCGCGTTGGTGGCGCCGGCACCGCCTACGACAATACTTGGAGCGACGGACGCTGCGCCCAAGGCCGTGGTCCGCTGGACGGTTTCCGACAATTCGGGCGCTTTCACCACGACCGCCAATGGTGCGGTCGTCGCGAAATCGGCATCGAGCGAATTCGCGTTGGAAGTCGACATGACCGGGCGCTACGCCGACTCCGTCGTGCTGGTCGCAGCCAAGGATGCGGCGGGGAACCTCGCTGCGCCAATTTCCGTCACGGTGCGCCACGCCGACGAGACCGCTCCCAAATTGGCTCCGATCGAGCCGGCAGCGGCGGGCGGAGTGGTCTGGGTCAAGGTTGGGCAGAATCTGGCGTCCGTGAAGTGGAAAGTCGACGAATCGGTCGGGCTGGCGTCGTGCACCGCCAATGGGGTGGTCGCGACGGCCGACGTTTCGGGAATCTTCAGCGTTTCCATCGACATGGGTGCCAAGGTTGGCGATTCGACGGTCAAGATCGTGGCCAAGGACAAGGCCGGAAATGTTTCACAGGAGCTAGCGGTGGTCGTGCGTCGCGACCTTGTCAAGCCGGTCGTGGCCACCAGTGCTCCGGTTTCCGGCAATCCGGTGGAAGCCCTGCCGGCCGGGACGACCATGTTCACCGTGAAATGGTCGGCCACCGACGCCGGGGGATTGGCGTCGACCACCATCAACGGCGTGGAGTTCGCGGCCAAGGCCGAGGGCGGGTACACGTTGCCCGTGGACATGGCGCTCAAAAATGGCGACAGCGCGATCTGGATCGTGGCGAAGGACATGGCAGGCAACGTGTCGGATACGACAAAATTTGTGATCCGCCGCGATGCGACCAAGCCGGTCATCGTGAAAGTGGCTCCGGCACCAGCACTCTCCGTCGTGCCGTTGGGGATCTCTCCTGCGACGTACGCGGTGCAATGGAAAGTGACGGAAGCCGGCGGAATCGGATCGTCGGAGATCAACGGCGTGGTGGTGGCTCCCAACGCATCCGGTGTCTACGCAAGAACAATCAACATGGCTTCCAAAATTGGTGACAGCGCGATCTGGATCGTGGCGAAGGACGCAGCGGGGAATGTATCGGATACGACAAAATTCGTGATCCGCCGCGATGCGACCAAGCCGGTCATCGTGAAAGTGGCTCCGGCACCAGCGCTCTCCGTCGTGCCCTTGGGGATCTCTCCTGCGACGTACGTGGTGCAATGGAAGGTGACGGAAGCCGGCGGAATGGGGTCGTCGGAGATCAACGGCGTGGTGGTGGCTCCCAACGCGTCCGGGGTCTATTCAAGAACGATCAACATGGCGTCGAAGAGCGGTGACAGCGCCATCTGGATCGTGGCGAAGGATCTTGGGGGCAACGTTTCCGATACCACAAAATTCAAGATCCACAGGGACGCGGTGGCGCCGACCCTCGTCGATCTTCCGACGGATACTGTCTTCCTCATGGGAAATCAGCGGTTCTTCAGTTGGAATGCGATGGACGACGAAGAGGTTGTCTGGTCAGGCGTCAACGGACAGAAGATCGAGAAAGCCGAATCAGGGTACTACGAATTCATGTTCGAGATCACCAGGGAAGGCGATTCCACGCTCGTCTTCGTCGCCAAGGACGCGGCTGGAAACGTGGCGACAAAATCTGTCGTGGTTCGCCACGACATGACCGCTCCCGTGGCCGCATCCACTGCGCCGGTCCGAGAAATCCTGGTGGAAGAGGGCGTCTCGAGTGTGGTGGTCTCCTGGACGGTCACAGACAACGACAAGATCTCGGCGGCAAGCATCGATGGGGAAGCCGCGCTGGTGTCGGGGAACATCTACTCCAAGTCGGTCGCGTACGCTGGATCCCAGCCGAAGGTCGTGCCCATCATGATTTTCGACCGATGCGGAAATTCGACCTACAGCACAGTGACCCTGGTACGACGCGCCTTGAAGATGGCCATCGGAGGTTACTTCGGATTGCATCTCGATCGGACGGGAGTCGTGACACTGTGGGGGGGCGAAGGGATCGTATTGCCAGCCAATCTGGGGAAGGTCCGAGATATCGCCGCAGCGGGAAGAGGCGCCTTTTTCCTGAAGGGCGACGGCACAATCGCTCCCGCTGGAGACGTTTGGCCAAACATGCCCACACCGGTGTGGCCACGTGTCAAACGATTGTTCGCCGGGACAGTGGGTTGGGACAATCCAACAGTGGTTGGAATCCTTGACAACGATTCCTTCTGCGTCGCCGGCGCGCATGTCGGCCTGAATTTTGTGAACGCCGCGATCGCTTCGAACACGCGCGTGATGAAGGTCGCGTTGGGCACGAACTTCATCATTCTCCAGGACCTGGACAGCATCGCGACCAGCTGGGTTGTCACCGGAGGATCTACTGTCGTGAAAACGGTGCATGGTAAGGCACGATCGATATCAGGCAGTTACGACGATGGCGTGGTATTGAAGGCGGATGGGAATGTTGTGAACGTGATCGGCGCCATGGTCACTGGCGCTTCTTCCGTATCGATGGTCGGAGTCGGCCTCTATCAAGCGGTAGGGGTGACGGAATCGGGAATCCCGAAAGCCTGGTCGAGTTCACCATACGGCAACGGGTACGGGCAGGCCAATTTTCCGGCAGTCTTCCCGACGGATGTTGTCGGAGTCGGTTCGGGGTATCGCTACAATGCGTTCCTGACCTCCACCGGCAAGGTGCTGGCGCTCGGTGAGCCAAAATCGATCGCCGTACCAGTTTCGATCAAGTGGACAGCGCCATGATCCGTGTCGCCTTCCTTTCGAAGTCCGGTTCCGTGAATTTCCGCGAGGGTTCCAGAGTGAGCATGCGCCATTTTCTGTCCGCCGCCTCCGTGCTTTTCGCGGCTGCATTCCTTTCCTCCTGCCAAAACGACAAGTCGCTCTCGCCATACCTGCCGAAATTGGCGAGTCTGGAGTTCCAGGTCGACGAAACCCACCGCCAGCCGGATTCTGTCAGGTGGGGGCTCCGTGGATGGGAAGACGCAGCCGATCTCGCGCGGGTGCCGCGTTCCAACACGTTCGTGGCCACATTCATGATGCCCGAACTTCCCGAGAACGATCGGGTGCACCTGCAGCTTTGGCGCGACGGAATCCGCACCGACATCGTGCCGTGCGCTGGGAGCACGGACTTGACTTCCTTCCCGAAGGAGATCGAACGCGATTCGGTCGCCTATGCCATCCTGAAGATGCGGGAGATTCTCCAGGCGAAGGATTCGGTCCGGTATCCCGACAGCGCTTCCGGCGCCAGGCGCGCGTTCGCGAAGATGCTCGTCGATCGCGACGCGGCGACCAAGGGCGCCTTGGCCAAAGGGCTTCCCTACGGCATCGATACCGCGCTGCTTGTTGACGAAATCTGTCGTGCCATGGCTTCCACGAAAAGATCGTTCGACGGCCTTTGGTCGGCCGACCACCTGGGTGGCGACTCCCTCGGCTGGGTTGACAAAATCCGTTCAAGGGTCGCGCGCAAGATCCTGGAGCCGATCGATTCGGCGCGGTTGTTCCCGCCGCTTCCCGTGCGGGTGGAATCGCCGGTGAATCTCGCCAAGAAGCTGGTGGCGGGCGGCGACGAGATCGCCATCGAAGGACGCTTCGGGTGGTTTCCGGGATTGGTTTCGTTGGACGCCTTCGTTCTTTCGGGCAAGGACACGGTCCGGGGCGTGTTCGATGTGGCCTTGGATCAGCCTCGTCGCAAGACCGATACGATCTGGGCCTTGGCCGGGAAAGCCAACATCCGAGCCCGGTCAAAAGCTGTCAAAGGAACCTACACCCTGGCCATTGTCGCGCGCGACACCAAAGGGCGGCGAGCGGTGTCCGTGTCGCCGTTGGAAGTCGTGGATCCGGCCCCCGGAACGCCGCGCCTTTCCAGGATCGAGCCCGCTGGCGGCGACACGATCTTGCTCCCTTTCGAAAAAAGTTCGCTTCACCTGGCCTTCAAGGTCCTGAACCCGGAAGATCTGGACGACTCCAAGGTGACGATCGGCGGAGTGAGGGCAACCAAGAAATCGGCGACGGAATGGGAAGGCGATGTCGCCGTGCCGCCGACGGGAAGGCCCGTGATTGTCTCCATGCGCGCGGTTGGCAAAAACGGCGAGCCCGGCACCGATTACCTGCTGGTGGTTCGTGCGGGCGACCCTGTTCCGCCTCGCATCGATTCGGTGGATGGATCTGCGGATCGGACGGTTTCTT
>JBDKGS010000159.1:0-10187 GCA_039798065.1 Fibrobacterota bacterium
GCGCTTCGGATCGGCGGCGACCCCGTTTGGAAGAGATGTTTTCGAGCGCACGATCCACAGTCCGTTCCACAAACCGCAAGCCAGGATCGACTCCAACAGATTTTGTCCGGGTTCCACCAGCAGCTGGTGGATTCCTTGGGATCCGCACCATTCGATCAGCTTCGCCAAATCCAGCTTGTTGTCGGGCCCGGCGGGCAACCGCACCCATTTGGCCAAGGCAGGCAAATCAGGCGGGCGTTCCGATGTTCCGAAGACCGTGACCGGTGCTTTGTTCGTCCAGAGTTTGAGAGTGTTTGGCAATCCCGCAGTTGGCCACAGAACCAGGCGATGCGGCGACCGGCCCGGTGCGTCGCGGACGGTCAGCTCGGGGTCGTCGGCCAAGGCGGTGCGGCCGCCGATGAGGATGGCGTCGCTTTTGGCGCGCAGGGAATGCACGAACCGGCGCGTGGCCTCGCCCGTGATCGCTGTGCGTTGGCCCGGGGCGGCGGCCAGGTTGCCCTCGCTGGATACCGCAACCTTCACCGTCACGCGTGGACGGCCGGTTGCCAGAAAATGTCCGAACCCGGCGTAGAACTCCGGGATGGTTCCGTCGAGCGGGCACTCGATCACCTCCATTCCCGATTTGCGCAGGGCGTGCAGGCCTTTGCCGCCCACTTGGGGATTGGGATCGGTGGCACCCACGATCACGGTTTCGATCCCGGCCACGATCGCTGCGGCAGCGCACGGCGGGCTTTTTTTGCCGGGAAACGCCACGCACGGCTCCAGCGTCACCACCAGGGTTCCACCGCGAGCTTTGGCGCCGGCCTGCTCCAACGCTTTGCGTTCGGCGTGTGGGCGACCGTCCTTGTTGGTGGCGGCCTTGGCCACGACTTTGCCGTTCTTGTCGAGCACGATGCAGCCCACCGCGGGATTGGGGAGCGTGGAGCCGCGCGCCTCCAAAGCCAGGGCGAACGCTTCTTCCATCCATTTGGTCGCGGTCTTGGGATCCATGATGGCAAGAATACTCGTTGTGTAGATTCGACACCAACCAACAACCGGAGGATCCGTGGCGAAGGCCAAGCACATCGACGAGGCCAAGCGCTTCGAAGACCTGCCCAACATCGGGAAGGAGATGGCGAAGGATTTTGTCCGTCTGGGCCTTTCGCATCCCAAGGAGCTGGCTGGCCAGAATGCCGACGATCTGTTCGAGCGCATCCAGGAATTGACCTCCACGCGCCACGACCCATGCGTTCTGGACACCTACCGGGCCGTGGTCGACTTCGCCAACGGGGGACCGGTGCGGCCGTGGTGGGATTACACGCCGCTGAGAAAGAGTGACGGAAAATGACATCATCCGCCACGCCCCTCCAGTCGGCCTTCGCGAGCCACCCTCGGCGTTTCGAAACGTTCCGCTGGGCCTACCCGGTGCTGTCGCGCCGCAGCGGGGGATTGTCGCTGGGTGTGAACATCAATCCCGATCGCCTCTGCAACTTCGATTGCCCGTACTGCCAGGTCGATCGTCGCGGACCGTCGCCTTCCAGCGAGGTCGATCCGGATGGCGTGACCGCCGAAGTGCGCGAATTGCTGGCGCGCATCGCCGCAACCGGATTGGCCGAAGCCTATCCGGGAGTCCCGCCCGAAGGACGGAAATTGTCCGATGTCGCGTTGTCCGGCGACGGCGAGCCCACGATCCGACGCGAGTTCGGCCAGGTCTGTCGGAATCTGTCCGACCTGCGAGGTCAATGGCTGGCGGCTGGCGGGCAGACGTTCAAGCTGGTGCTCATCACCAACGCGACCATGCTCGATCGCGCCGGGGTGGTGTCCGGGCTGGAAGCCATGTGCGCCAATGCTGGCGGCGAGATCTGGGGCAAGTTGGATGCCGGGACCGAGGAGTTCTACCAGAAGGTGAACGTTTCCAAGACCCCTTTGTCCAAGGTGGTCGCGAACCTGGGCGCCACCGCGGCGCGCTTCCCGTTGCGCATCCAAACCCTCTTTTTCGAGCTGGACGGAGTGCTTCCCGACCCGCAGGAAATCGATGCCTGGCTGGGAAGATTGGAAGAAATCACGGCGGTGGGGCGTCCGGTTGGGCTGCAGTTGCATACGGTGGCAAGGCGTACCAGTCAAGCCGGATGCAAGCCGGTGCCGTTGGAATGGCTCGAAAACCTGGCGAAGAGAGTTTCCGACCGAACCGGACTCGAGGTGGATTGCCATGGCGGAATCGATAGTGGTGCCATTGAAGGCTAAGGTCGTTGTCAAGGTGACAACGAGTCTGTCTATCGGGTCAAGGGCGAAAACCCTCGGGGGATCGTACAATACAAGACACCTATGCTGCCAGTCTTCGACTACCTGGACTACAGGGAGTTCCTGAAGGATTTCTACGAGAACAAAAAAGCGGAATTCCCGTTGTTTTCGTACCGCGTCATGGCCGACCAGGTGGGCATGGATTCCAGCTACCTCTTTCGCGTGCTGCAAAAGGACCTGCATCTTCCCGCCCGCTGCGTGCCCCAGGTGTTGGATTACGTGGAGCTCTCGGGGCGCGGTGCGGAATACTTCCAGATCCTGATCGCCTACGGGCGCACCAAGGGCAAGAAGGAAAAGCAAGACGTGTTGGAAAAGGCGCTGGCCTTGCGGGATGTGCAGCGGAAGTTGCTGGACAGCAAGGAGTTGTCGTTTTTCCGCGACTGGTGGGTCGTGGCGGTGCGCTCGTTGCTTGAAGTGGTGGAAGGACGCGCCAATCCCGATGAAATGGGCGCCAAATTCCGTCCCAAGGTTCCATCCGTGGAAGTGTCCAAGGCATTGGAACAGTTGCAGGAACTGGGGTTGGTGAAGAAAGGGCCGTCGGGCCGGTTGGTGCTGGCCGATGCGCATTTGTCGGCGGGCGGAGAAGCCCATTCCACCGCGGTCCGCGCCTACCAACGACAGATTCTGGACCTGGCCAAGGAGTCGCTCGAGCGCTTCGCCCGCGAGGAGCGCGACGTCTCGACCCTGGCTTTGGCCGTCGACGCGTCGGCCTTCGAGGACATTCGAGAAATGCTACGGGAATGCCGCCGCCAGATCCAGAAACGGGTGGAAGACGCCCCGCATCCCGACCGCGTCATGCAACTTTCGATGGCATTTTTCCCTTTGGCGCCGGCACCGGCATCGGAGGCGAAATGATCGAGAGGGCAAAAATTGTCGCAGTGATCGCCGTTGTCGCGATGGTTGGCTGCGGCGAGGAGCGGATTGTCGGGAATTCGGTCGAGACCGAAAATTCCCTCTCTCGCGAGTTGTCGGTGGATTCCCTCATGGAAGGCCGTTGGCCGCCATACCTGGGCAGTATCGTCGTTCCCATACGGTTGAATCGCTGGAATTTCGATTTCAAGAAAGCCGATGCGCGAGGAAACGGCCTCGGGTTCGAGCAGTTGGATGGTCGCCCGCTTCCCTACGAATTGCAGGCCTGGGATTCCGCGGCCAATCTGGGGCGCGTGCGGGTCAGGTTGGAATCGAACCTCTTCGGAGGGGGGCAGAAGATCCGCTTGCGCTCGAAGTTGGGCGACACAGCGTTCCAACCAGACTCCATCGCCACCTGGGCATGGATTCCGCAAAACATCAAGGATCTGTGGACTTCGGTCCTTCTCGACGATTTCGAGGACGGCGATTCCACGACCATGCTGGTTTCGAAATCGAAATGGAGATCCGGCTCGGTAGGGACAGGATTTGTCAACGGCCCGATCTTCGACGCCGCCGGCAACGGTCGCAGGGGCAATGCGCTTCGAGCCACCTACAGCGCGCCAAACGGCTCCTACGTGGTGGTGGCCACCGCCTTGGGGAAGGTCCCGCACAGTCTGCGGGCCATGGATTCGCTGGTCTTCTGGATGCGAGGCAGCGGCAAGATGCACGTTGCGTTCGAGCACCTGAAATCGGGAGTCGGCCCGAAGAGCTGGATTCAAAAGACTTTGGATACAGCTTGGACGCGGGTGCGCATCCGTCCGGAGGATTTGGAGCCAGCTGGGGCTCCCGGAAACATCTATACCGTGTACGGTTGGAACACAGTGCGCGACTCGGTCACGGACCTGAGCTTCATTGTCCAGGACGGCAGCGAGCTCCACATCGACGACATACGCCTCTATGGAGTGGATCGGGACGATTTTCGCTGAGTTGTTGCGCGATTCGAACAAGCAAATTGCTCGACTGATTCAAACCGTTCGGAGACATGAAAGCTGTCGGCTTGTGATGGAGGTCACAGGCTTTTCAGCCAGAATCAACTAAATATCCAATCATACCGTCCCCACAAACCTCACCCGAGGCCTCCGATGTCCACTGCGTCCACCCGCCGCATTCAGGTATTGCCAGCTGCTTTTCTGGTAGCGCTTACGGCTCTCTTTTCTTGCCAAGACGATCCTGTCAGCCCAAAGGACAGTGGTCCTTTCGTGGTGAGCCAGGCTGCGCCCATGGACGCCTTCCGCATGCCGGATTCGGCAACGTGGAGCCATGAAGGAACCACCGGAACCTTCAGCTTGACACGCAGCAGGGATTCCTTCGCGGTGAAGGATTCCTTCGCCCAATCGATCGCAACGCACACCTTGACCATGAGCCTGTGGACACTGGGATTGCGAACCACCGTGACATCCTATGTGGTCAATTCCGATGGCGGCTTCGATCGGGGAGGAGCCGCATCGATCGACAGCAACGCCATCAAGCTTCTGCTCTCGTTCGACAGTCTGCGCCAGCTGGATCCTTCCGGTTTCGGCTCGTCGACGGATCCTGTCGCATCACAGATTTTGTCGCTGCGCAAGGCCACAGCTTTCCTGATCCTATCGGGCAAGCTCCCTCTGGGCGGGTTCCCGGTTGGAATCGACTCCACCGCCGTGGTGTCGCAAATCCTGGTGGTGGGTTCGAAGTCGGGTTCGAGCATCGCGGTTTTGGCCAAGACCGTCGGGTTGAGCGCGACTTCCCTGGAAGCATTGGCCGTTGTGCTATTCCAAAGCGGCGTTTTGAAGCCGACGGACAGCTCTTCGCTCTACCCCCCGTATCCGGTGCGTGTCCGGTCGGCCATGTCCGTGTCGGGGCCGCTGACCGCAGGCGGTGCGGCGGTGGCGGTCAACGGCGCTTTCGCATGGACCAAGGGATATAGAGTCTCCGGTGAATACCTGGTCAAGACCGCCAACGGTACGGCCAGCGGTTTCCAGTTCCTGGTGCAAAAACCCATCCAGCTATCCGATACCAACTGGACACTTTCCGACAATTTCTCGCTGCTGGCGCCTTCCGACGCGGCAACCGGTACCGATACGCTGGTGGTGACGCTTTCCGACGACTCGGGCCATGTGGCCACGGCACGCGCCGCTTTCCAGGTGGTGGCCAAGGAAACGCCCAAGCCCGATACCACGGCTCCGACCATCGCTTTGGTTTCCCTCAAATCCGATACTTCGGTTCCAAATTCTGTCCAGACCCTGGTCGTGGAAGTGGTCGCCACCGATTCGGTGGGTGTCGATTCGGTGAAGATCAACGGAGTGAAACTTTCCAACTCCCCGTACTCGGTTACCGTGCCGTTGGCGATCGGGATCAACACCGTGACCGCCCAGGCTTGGGACAAGGCCGGCAACGCATCCAAGACGATTTCCGTCACCATCACCCGCGCCAACTCGCCGGGCGACACCGTCGCTCCCCGCATCGTGCGCTCCTCCCCGAAGGGCAAGGACACAACGGTCGACTACACGACGTCCACCGCGACACTGGCCTACCTGGTCACCGACGATTCGCTGCTCGCGTCGGTGAGCCTGGATGGAAAAACGCTGTCGAGCACCACGGGCCTGTTCCAGGCGGTGGTGGATCTACCTGTGGGATCGAAATCGTTCGTCCTGATGGCCTTGGACAAACACGGCAACCCCGCGCGCGACACCGTGACCGTCACCCGCCGCAAGGACACGACAAAACCTGTCGTGGCATTGGGAGCGCCGTCGATCGACACCACTGTGTCGTACAAGACCACCGGTTTGACGATTTCCGTCGTGGCGACCGACATCGCGGGAATCGATTCGGTGAAGATCGGCGGCATCAAATCCGCATCCACGGCCTCGCCCTACGCGGCGACGGTGGCGTTGGCTTTGGGTGCCAACACCATCACCATCGAAGCCTTCGACAAGTTCGGCAACAGCGCAGGGAAACAGCTGGTGGTCACGCGCGCCCAGGCGCCCGATTCGATCGCGCCAGTCATCGTCCGCACGGTGCCGGTCAAGGACAGCACCACGGTGAGCGCAAGCACGGCGTCGTTCGATCTCGCGTGGACGGTTTCCGACGATTCGACACTCGCCAGCGTGACGCTGAACGGAACCGCGCTGTCGGGTACGGCGGGCGTGTACCGCTCGACGCAATCGGTCGATGCCGGGACCAAACTCTTCATTGTGGAAGCCAAGGACGCGCGCGGGAACAGCACCCGGGACACCGTGGTGGTCACGCGTTTGACCGATCCATCCAAACCTGCCGCGACTTGGCAGGGTGGCTCCAAGGACACCGCAGTTTGGGCTTATGTCCCCAGCATTTCCGCCACATGGAAGGTGACCGACAACGCCCTCAAATTGGTGACCATCAACGGTGCGGCGGTGAGCGGATCCAACGAGCTCTACACGCAGACCGTGATCCTGGCGACCGACACCACTTGGATTCGACTGATGGCTCTCGATTCGTCGGGGAATACGCTGTGGGATTCGGTGCGGGTGGTGCGCAAGTACGACAAGACACCGCCCACGGTGGCTTTCCAAAAGACCAAATCGCGGCTGGTGGCCAATGCGGTGGCGGCCGACACGTTGGCTTGGACAGTTTCCGACAACTTGAAGTTGAAGTCGGTGAAGATGAACGGAGCCGACTTGACGGTTTCTGGCAACAAGTACTCCAGCATCGTGAGCCTACCGGTTGGCACCAACCGATATGTGCTGGTGGCAACCGACAGCGCGGGCAACTTGACCACGGATTCGGTGGTGGTCGCGCGGACGGCGTTGGCGCCGACGCATTCACTTACCGCCAACGGCAAATACATCGGAACCGCTTATGACACGCTGAAGTCGCCAGGAGCGGATTCGATCGAGTATTCCATGAATGGGACCGATTGGATAAAAGGAAGTGTGGTCAAAGCGACCGGTACTGGTGCGATGATGATTTACGCTCGAGCACAGCCGGGGAATGTGCAGGTTGTTCGTGCCATTAGCCTTACCCAGATCAGTTCAATATCGATCGGAGGTAATGCCATGAGTGGAACGGCATATGCCTTATATCATCTGCCAGATGGTACACTTCTCGGTTCGGGTTCCAATGTAAGCGCCGGATTTGGTACTGTCGAGGGCGCAGACAATAGAGGACTTTCACCAAGGGTGATTGCGACCAATGTGAAATCGGTTTGGACCACCTCCGGTTACGATCAGAATACATTCATCATCAAAAAAGATGGTCAGTTTCTTGCTTCCGGCAACTTGAGTAACGGAATTTTCGGGGGGGCGGAATACCAATTTCCTGTTGCATTTCAGGCGGTCTCTGTCGACAATGTATCCCTTGTGGCCAGCTCCGGGCTGTCAATCCTTTTCCGAAAACAGGATGGGACCCTGTGGACGCAAGGCCATTCTAGTCTTGGAGGGAGTCATCAGGATTCACTACCCGTTCAGGTTTCTGGAATTGCACATATTGCTGCAATAGCAAATTCTAATACCAGAGCATCCGCCGCGGTAGATTCTAGCGGGCAGGTTTATGCGTGGGGTAATATTTTCTCGAACGAAGTCGATATGGTTACGCCATTGGCATCAGGTGCAAAGGATGTCGCAATCGGGGATGGCCACATTTTGGTTTTGAATGCCGATGGAACCGTAAGTAGTGGTGGGGCAAACGACTTCGGTCAACTTGGATTGGGCTCACAAGGGTCGGGTGGCAACTCGCTGTCACGGATACCGAGCCTAACGGGAATTAAGTCTATCAAGGCGAGCTGCAACTACAGCCTTTACTTGAACGAAAAACATGAGCTGCTGATTAGCGGACAGCTTACGACTCTTTTTCAGACGGGGTCAGTATATACGAAGCCGACGGTAATTGCTACAGGTGTCGCCTCGATGTTTCCAGGCTTGGACGGGTTTATGTTCTTGAAGCAGGATGGCACATTGTGGGGGGCGGGAACCCAAGTGTTTGGCGAGGAACCAAGCTATGAATCGGCAGACTTGCCTCGGCAGGTCAACTTCTAGAAGTGTCATTTCAGAAGTGGGAGGCAGATTCGATAATCCGGGTGACATCCGTGTCCCCTTCGGGATGATGCGACAGGGAAATCGACCAGTGCCGACGAAATCGACGGAGTACCTTCCTGAGGATCCTCAAAGATGGCGACGGCACCTTTGTCCGGAGCCGTATCGATGAGGAAATGACTGCCTTTCCGCAACGCAAGAGTCCAATCAATTGAATCCCCTTGGATTCATCCCACTCGGAGAATCGTCCATGCACCATCGTCCAATCGTGAAGAAACTCCTGGTGGGATTGGTCTTGTCCGCAACCGCACTGACGGCCGGACCCATCACCACCGTACCCTGGAACGGGTATGCTGGTGCAGCAACATTCACCTTTGATGATGGAATGTCTTCGCAAGTAACGACGCTAATGCCTGCGTTGCGGACGAGAAAGGTTAACGCAACGATGTTTGTCTACAATAGTTCAGGATGGCAATCGTCGAAGGCGGGATTTGTTACTGGATCGAAGGCTGGAGATGAAATTGCGAATCATACGCAGAGTCATCCGCAGAATCCGCCGACGGATGCAACAAGCTTAAACAACGAGATTGTGAATTGGGCCAAAACGCTTCGCGGAACCGACCCATCGATTGAGGCTGTGACGTTCGCATACCCGTATTGCGCCTCGAACGCTGCAGAACAGGCTGTTATCAATCAGGAAAATTTCATCGCCCGAAATTGCTCGAGTGAGTCTCCATACACATGGAATACCAATAGCGAGCCGACTTGGATGAACATGCAGTCGTATTATATGTCTGGAGATGCGAATCAAACGGCAGCAAATACGGCATTGGATAAAGCGAAGAATAATGGCTGGTTCACGCTGTTGTTTCATGATGTCGGCGGGAGTAATAATAACGTTACTCCAAGCGTCGTTTTTGCGTTGATTGACCGAGCAATTAGCAACAAACTTTGGGTTGCAACATATGCTCAAGTAGGCGCGTATTGGCGTGCTGCCTTCGCAATGGACAAGGTGACAGCTACCGGGTCAGGACCTTGGAACCTCACTTGGACCTCACCACATGCCAAGTTGCCCAAAAGCGTGAAGCTCAAGGTCAAGCTAGCCGCAGCCACCTTCGGCAGCTCGTTCACCGTTTCGCAGGACAACGTCGCGATTCCAGCCAACTCCGATGGCTCCTACACCATCGACTTCATGAAGCTCAAGTTGGCCGTGACCACCGGTTCCTCGGGCGTTTCCAGGGCCTCCGGATTGGCGCTTGGCGGGGTGTCGCTGCGTCGCACCGCGTCGGAAATCGTCATGACGGGAATTGGCAGCACCGGATTCGACATGACCGTCCGCAATCTGAACGGTCGGATTCTGGCAAGCAAGCACGTCGAGGCTCGCTCCGACGTTGGAACGGAAAACCTGGCGCTGGATCCCACCCTGGCCGGATCGCCCGTATTGGCCGTGATCTCGGCGACGGACGGTTCGGCATTGCGCTCCATTCCCCTCGCACCGGTTAGGTAAACCCGGCTAATTCGTTTTCGCAATTCCCGCATCGGGACCATCGCCCATCCGTCGGATGGGCGATTTTGTTTTAGGCCTTTTCCTTTCGGTGGACGGCGCGTTCCGGTTCGGGTGGATTTTGGAGAGGGGCGCGTTCACCTCGGTCAAGAATGAATTCGATGGCTTGCGGTCCATTCCAGCAATGCGCAGGGCTGAGTTTTGCCAACAGGTTCTATTTTTCTTTCGACCCGCCAAACCAATCCCTTACGGCCCCCGCGAAAGAGTCTATCCGCCCATGAACGGACCACGCGCTTCCAATCCCACCACCGCCGCAGCCGCCGCACCCACCAAAAAGGGGAGCGATTCCGCAGCGGCCGCCGGGCAATCGTCCAGCGGTGGCAAGTCGCAGTATCAGCAGGATACCGAGCGCGACAATCCGGAGCCCGCCGCGGCGTCGAACAAGGGTTCCGTGACCCTCTCGAACTGCCAATTTCTGACGGCTGCCGACAAGCTGATCCTCAACGAGG
>JBDKGS010000160.1:0-10152 GCA_039798065.1 Fibrobacterota bacterium
ACCACCTTGCCTTTGGGGGTCGACACGAACCGGATCCAGCGTTTCCGAGACCCTAGTTTTTTGTCGGACGGCAAGAACAGGGTGCCTACCGGTGCCCCTGCCAAAATCTGACTCAACCTTGCGGTGAAGCCGTTGGCGATCACGCAGGCGCTGCCGGATTCCGTCACCGTTTGGGCGGCCATGATCTTGGTGATCATGCCACCGGTGCTGGCGATGCTGCCCGCTCCGCCCGCCAAGGCGGCGATCTCGGGGGTGACCTTGGCCACGATGGGGATCAGGGTCGCCTTGGGGTCGGTCTTGGGGTTGGCCGTGAAGAGGCCGTCGATGTCCGAAAGGATCACCAGCAGGTCGGCTTCCAGAAAATGACACACGTCGGCGGAAAGACGATCGTTGTCGCCAACTTTGATCTCGGCGGTACCCACCACGTCGTTCTCGTTGACGATGGGTACCACGCCGTGCTTGAGCAAGGCATCGGTGGTGCGGCGGATGTTCCCGAATCGTTCGGGGTCGCGGAAATCTTCGGCGGTCAGCAGGTACTGCGCCACCCCCACACCCGCCTTCGCGAAAGCGACATCGTAGGCGTGCATCAAGCGAATCTGGCCCACGGCCGCGCAGGCCTGTTTTTCTGCAAGCTGCTTCGGCTTGGTCGCATGACCAAGGATCCCCATACCCACACCCACCGCGCCCGAGGTCACCAGCACGACTTCGCGGCCTTGGGCACGCAACTCCAAAATTTGTCCAACGACGTCTTCCAACTGCTCTGGAGCGAAACCGCCCATCTCGTGGGTGAGCAGGCGTGTGCCCACCTTCACCACGATCCGTTTGGCCTTGGGGAGCAGCGTGGCGCGCAGGCTGGGATTCACGCGGCGTCTCCGTGCAGGATGGCGGCGGCCTGGGGGGCTTCGAATCGGTTGTCGAAAAGCGCCTTGCCCACGATCACGCCTTCGAGTCCGGCGTGGTTGGCCGCGTACGCGGCACGCAGGTCGTCCAGACAGGAAATGCCGCCCGATACGATGGTTTGCAATCCTGTGGCTTCGGCAAACGCGATGGTGGCAGGAAGATTGGGACCCTGCAGCATGCCGTCCTTGGAAATGTCGGTGAACACGCACGACACGATCCCCATGGCGCGCATGGCCTTGCCCAGGATGATGGCGTCTACCCCCGAGCCTTCCTCCCAACCCGACACTTTCACGATTCCGTCGCGGGCATCGATCCCGACGATGACGCGTTCGGGTCCGAAGCGATCGAGCATGGCTTCCACGATGGTAGGATCCTTCACCGCCACGGTTCCGGCGATCACGCGGCTCACGCCCCATTCCTCCAAGGCGCGCGCGGCATCGTCCACCGTGCGGATGCCTCCGCCAAGTTCTGTCGGACAGGTCACCGATTCGACCATGCGCTTGACGGCATCGCCGTTCTTTGCGCTTCCCTCGAATGCCGCGTCCAAGTCCACCAAGTGGATGCGGTCGGCGCCGCTGGCCGACCAAAGCTGGGCGATCTCCCACGGGGCTGCCGAGTAGACGGTCTTCTGGTCCTTGCGCCCCTGTACCAGGCGGACGGCGCAGCCATCCATGAGATCGACGGCGGGGAGGAACTGGAGTCGGCGTGCTTGCATAGTAGGGGCTAAACTAAAAACCGGGGAGCCCGATCCGAAGGATCGACGGGAAGAGTCGTGACGGAATCCGACAAGAAATACGTGAATGGGGAGTGAAAACGAAAAAGGCCGAAACTCGCGTTCCGGCCTTTGGAGCAATTTGAGTCGAACCGAGCTCGTCAGTTTCCGGCGGCCTGTTGTTCCTTGGCGCGCTGGGCTTCGTTGGAGCCGGGGCATGATTTCTGGAGTTTGGACCAGGCTTCGTCGCGTTCGGACAGACCCCCTTGGCGTTCGTACGCCAAGCCAAGTTTGAAGAAGGCGGCGCAGCGCTGCGCATCCTTGGAATAGTCGCGCAACAGTTTCTGGTACAGCGTTCGCGCCTCGTCCCAATTCGATTGGGCGAAACGACATTCGCCCATCTTGAACAAGGCTAGCGGCGCAAGCGTACCGGACGAATCGCGCGTTGCCACTTCCGAAAATCCGCGGTAGGCAAGATCGTACCTGCCACGCGAAAAATCTTCCTGGGCGGTTTGCATGGAGCTTTCGAGCGGGTTTCCGTACGATACGGGTTTGCCCGTGTCGCCAGGAGACGATTTCTGCGCTGGTCGTGCCGACTTCAACTGCACCAAATGACGGTCAATTTCCGTCATCCGTTGCTGATTGGCTTCCAGCTGCCCTTGGATCTTCTGCATTTCCGCCATGAGTTGGGAAATCGAGACCTGGAGGTCGGCGCGCGTGCGGCTGACCTCGTCTCCCGATTTCAAACCCACCTGCGAAAGGCGCTGATTGACCGCCTGGACATCCGATCGAGTCGAATCGACCTTGCGGTTCACCACGGCGATTTCACCACGTGCGGCTTGGATTTCGGCATGGAGCAGTTCGAACTGGGCGCACCCTCCCGCCAAAAGCGGAAGAGCGCACAGCCCGAACCAGCGGAGCATCAGTTTCAGCGGATCTCTCCGGGAACGTCGTCGCGGCGGTCCTTGGACCACACGCCTTCGTCTTCACCGTGGGCAGCGCGCTCTTTGCCGTACGAAACGGTCTTGAGCTGGCTGGATTTCACGCCGAATGCTTCGAGCCACTTCTTGGCGGCGGTCGCACGGCGATCGCCGAGAGCCTGGTTGTATTCGGTCGAGCCGCGTTCGTCGGCGTTGCCTTCGACGGTCACGAACAGCTCCGGGTACTCCTTGAGGAGCCCGCCGATTTTTGTCAAGATGTCCTTGCCTTCGGACTTGATCGTCGACTGGTCGAGATCGAAGTAGATGGGCTTGAGGACTTCCGACATCAGACCCTGCAGACGGGCGCGGCGCTCGGCGACGGTGTCGCGCGGCGGCGGGGGCGGCGGCGGGGGCGGCGGGGGAGGTGCTGCCTCGACCACGGCCGGGGGCGGTGGGGGCGGCGGAGGAGGAGGCGCTGCGACTTCCTTCTTCGCACAAGCGTTGAGAAGCATCGCTGCACCAAGGGCGGTCCAGGTCAGGGCGTGTTTGCGGTTCATGAATTCTCCTTGAGGAGTGCGGACGCCGGAGGGCCATGCGATCGACCACTTGGACTCCGGGCACCGTTGGCTCAATAAGGATAGTACTCGATTCTCGCCAACTCGACCAGTCCTTCACAGATGGAATCTCTTGCGAATTTCACCTAAACGACAATTTCCGGGGACGTCGTGGTTGGAAGGTCGATGAAGTTCGAGGACCCGGATAAATCGGAGTGCTGCCAGATTCCGGCGGCCCGGCCCAAGTGGTCAGCGCGACCAGGCGGGTTGGGTGGCGTCACCGTGGAAGGTCAGTTGGCGCGGCGCGCTGCCATCGGCGCTGCACACCCACAGATCCGAGCGCTGTCCAGAGCGGCGGATGAAGACGATGTGACGGCCATCGGGCGACCACTTGGGCTGTTCGCCCACTCCCAGCCATTTTTCGTCGCTGCCGTCAGGCGAGATGGTCAAAATTTGGAAATCGCCGGCTTGCCTCGCGAAGGCGATGCGGTCGCCCATGGGCGACCAGGCGGCTTGGTCGTTGTAGCCGCCAACCCAGGTGATGCGACGCAAATTGGAGCCTTCGCGGTCCATGGCGTAGACTTGCGGAGCCCCGGTGCGATCGGACGTGAAGGCGATCTCGTACCCGTTGGGCGACCAGGTGGGCGAAACCTCCAACGCGGGGGAAAAGGTGAGCCGAACGGGCTTGCCATTGGGCTGCGATCGGAAAATTTCCGTCTGGCCGTCCAACGACACTGCCACCGCGATTTCGCCGTCGATGGGGGATGCGGCGGCGGAGATCTGCATCCCGGGCGTGTTGGGAAGAAAGCGCGTGGGTTTCTGCCCGATCACCTGACGCAAAAGGTGGGCGCCGTTTCCGCCCAGGTACGAGCTCCAGACCAACGCGCCGTCCCGGTCCCAGACGGGGCTCAGGTTGAGGTTGCCGTTTTTTGTCCATGCCTGGCTGCCGAACCCGTCGTAGTCCATGGTCCAGATCTCCTTGCGGCCGTCCTTGCCGCGCACGTAGGCGATGCGGGTCGAGGCGATGCCCCGTTCGCCGAAGAGCTGGAAGATCGCATCGTCCGAAAAACGATGGGACAGGCGCCGCAGATCCTTTTTCTTGCCCGTGTACGTCTTCTCGGCCAGCTTGTCGCGGGAAATGGCGTCGAGCAGTTGGAAGCGGATCTCCACCTCGCCGGCAGAGGCTCCGGCTTTGACGATTCCTGTTACGACGGCGGCGACGTTCTTCTGCACGAAGAACGCGGAGTCCCACGAGTTCGAGGGTGGCTGGACGATTTTTGTGCGACCGGAAAAGTCCAGATCGGCTCGCACCACGGCATCGGGGGAAGCGAGCTCCTTGAACTCGGGAACCTTCTCTGCACCTTCGAACGGAAGAACCGCCACGTTCACTGTGGCCTGGGCGGCGTCGGAGCGAAGCACGAAGTCTTCCTGCGAGAGCGCAGGAAGACAGAAAACGGCTAGGGCTGGCAGAAGACGATCAAGGCGCATATTGGAGAACATAGCGAAGAACCACCTTGTCTTCCGGCCAGGCATCCGGCACGGGAGGGAAAGCATCGACGGATTGGATGGCGCGAAGTGCCAAACGATCCAATGTGGGGTTGCCCGAGCGCTGTCGCAGCTGGGCCATGGAAGCGCGGCCGTCGCGGGCCACCGAGAAGACGATTTCCGGCATTTCCTTGATCCCGGCAAGTCCGGGGGGTGCGCGCCAATTGCGTTCCACCAGGTATTTCACGCGCGAGAGCCAAAGCGCCATGGGCGAGGGCAGCCCTTGTCCGCCACCCACGCTGAGGGTGTCGCCGCCGACCACGCCTTCCTTGCCGGGTTTGCCGGTGGTGCCTTGCTGGGCGTTTGCGGTCGCGCCGCTGGTTTGGTTGCCTGCTGTGGGAGATGTCGCGGCGGATGGCTGCGTCGTCTTGCCCGTGGGCGGAGGGTTGGATTTGGCGGTGGGCTCCTGCGGTGGCTTGACAGTTTTTGTTGGTATCGCGGATTCCGTCGGCTTTGGCGGCGGGGTCTTGACAGGAACCGTCGTCGGTTCAGGCGGGGTGGGAGGGGTTGGTTCGGCCGGTACGGGTTCGTCCGTGGAGGGTTCGGCACCGGACGCGACAGGAACTGGCGAGCTTCCGCCGTCGTTGCCCTCGGGAGGATTGCCCACCAGTTCGAAGGTCGAGATGTTCAAGGGCGGCTTGGGCTTCGGGGACAAGGCGAAAACGACGAGCGCGCATGCAGCCAGGACATGCAGCCCGATCGAGATCCCGACGAAGGTGTCGAATCGCGTGAACTTCGACTTCTTCGTCATTTCGTCGGAGGCGGCTCCGTGAGAAACCCGATCTTGGAGGCGCCGGCTTTGCGGATCTCGCCCACCGTTTCCAGTACCAGCCCGTAAGGCACGGATCGATCGCCCTCGATGAGCACGGCCCGTTCCGCATCGCCGCCCCAGGCGCGGGCGAAGGTCGCGGGGAAGCTCGGCGCGTCGGTCTCTTCGCCATCCACGTAGATGCGACGTTCTTCGTCAAACGAGACCGTGACGGATTTCTTCTCGTCCAAGGCGGCCGCCTCGGATTTGGGAAGCTCCACCTTCACGCCTTGGGTCATGAGCGGCGCGGTCATCATGAACACCAGCAGGATGGCGAACACCACGTCCATCAGGTTCGTGAGGTTCATGTCCGGCTGTGGCGGCGCGACGCGAGAACGACGGCGCATCAGCGTCCTCCGGCCGAGAGGAATTCCCTCCTGTACATCGAGGCGATGCGCGAAGCGAAGACCAGATATTCGCCTTCGTGGCGGCGGGCCGCGCCTGACAAAAACTGGTGTCCTGCGGCGGCAGGGATGGCCACGATCAAGCCCGCGAGGGTGGTGAAGAGCGCCTGGGCGATGCCGGGGGCGACCACGTTCAACCCGGCCGATGCTTGTTGCCCGATCTGGAAGAACGCGTCCATGATGCCCCAGACGGTGCCAAGCAGACCAAGGAACGGGCCCGTTCCCGCGGATACGACAAGCCACGACAAACGTTTTTCCATGTCGATGCGTTCTTCTTCCACGGCGCATTCGCAGGCCTCTTGCACCAGATCGCCGCGTAGCGCTTCGGAGCGACCGGCCGGGTCTTCGGGTGGGAAGTTTTCCTCTTCCATAATGGCGGCTTCGGCGATGGAACGCAATCCGGCACCGCGCGTGCGACTGATCACCACTGGCAGTTCGTGGAAGGCTTTGGCCTTTGAGAAAGCCTTGAGGAAGTCGTCGTCGGCGGCACGGCGTTGCCGGAGCGCCGACCATTTCTGGAGCACGATGGCCAGCGTGACGATGGACAGGACGAGCAGGAGGGCCGAGATGGCGTAACCCTCGATGCCCATGTTGAGGATCATGTGCAGGATCGGTATGTCGGTCATGGTAGTGGCGCAAAAGGTACTTGGTGAGCGCGCGACCAGCTCGGCATTCCCGACAGTCGCTTAACTTGGACGGTTCGGGAAGAATTCCACAGGAGCGGAAGGACGATCATGCGCGGGCGGAACGGATCGACGAATTTTGGCGTGTTCCTTGTCTTGGTCATGTCGGTCTTTTCGCTATCCGGTAAGGCTGGCGCGAGCCGACCTTACCTGTCGTGGAGCCAGAAGGGCGAAGTCCTCTGGACAGGTACTGTCTCGGACACGGCGGGGAACCGCTACAACATCCGCATCCTTCCCGGCTACAAGACCGCCTTCGGATTCGGAACCGAGTCCTGGGGCGACGGCGTGGGAAACCAGGTCGGCGGCCTGTACCGTATTTGGGAAGGCGCCAAGGGAGTTCCCAAATCGGCGCGTCGACTCAAGGAGTACGGGACTGCCCGGCCCTGGCATGGAATCGCCGATGGATTCGAACAAGGCAAGGACGTCATCGTCTTCGCCGCCACCGACATGATGACGGAAGGCGCCATGCGCGACTGGAAGGAGTATCTGGGCGACGCGGCTCGGGCCAAGGAGCGCGAATCGTTCGGATGGTGGCTGTACTACCCGTGGGTGATCGTGAAGGGTTCGGTGAACACCGCCATGCGCCAAGCGATCGGGGTGGTGATGATGGGGGCCGGGGTGACGTGGGCGATCGCGATCCGTCCGGGGTACCAGCTGACAAAACCTGTCTTTCTGATGGCATGGGATCTGGGACTCGCAGGCGGAAAGACGGCTTGGGGAGGGCTCAAGATCGGTTGGGGATTCGCGGTGAACCAATTGCTTCTCGGAACGGCCACGCCCATCGCAGGGTGGGCCTGGAACACCGCGCTCGGAATCCCGATGGCGGTGGCGGGAAAGGTCCCCAGTCCCAAATCGGTGGATGGATGGTGGGTGAGCCAGATCGAAGGAGCGAGGTGGAGCGGCGAACTGGATGGGCAAACCAGGAGCTTCACGTGGGATGGTTTGGATCCGATCACCGATACCTCCTCGACATCTGCGTGGATCCGGCGCGAAGTCGTCGACACCAGGCGTGCGATGCTACGCGATTCCATCGCGGATCTCCATGAGGAGGAGATGGAGCGGCTGCGTCGGGACATCGACAGTTTGCGTCAAATGACGGATTCGCTCCAGGCGAAGATCTGGGAGATGCAACGTCGGGCCGTGGATTCGATCGTCTCGGGAAGCTTCGGGTCCAACGACTGGTACCGGTGCAAAGGGCAGCCAGGAGCCTCGTTGCCTGATTCGCTGGAGCGTGAGTTGCGATACAGGATCCGCGCCGTGCCGCATGGCGCAGCCCTTTCCGACAGCCTGGTCGACGTGATCGTCGGAAAGTTCCGCTACAGCTGGGGCCGGTGCCTTCCCGCCACCAGGAACGCGCCCGATCCCGAAGCCAAGTACAACCCGAACCATCTGCTGGAAGACGAGATGCGACAGATTCTGAAGTAACGGAATCTGTCAGGTCTTGATGAAGCCCCACAGGTTGGGGCCGTCGATCTTCACGTTCACCTCGCCTCGTGGGACAAGTCCGACCACTGCGAAGCGCTCCATGGATGTTTCGCGGCGGACGGGCGCGCCGAGGTTGCCTCCCGAACTCGTGAGCAGGCTGAACACCACTGGTTGGTTCAAGACCTTGCCGCGACGCACGACGATCCCGATTTCGCCGCAGGCCAACCGCACGAAGCTCCCTGGCGGGTAGAATCCCAGGGCCTTGATGAACTGCTCGGAGATCCCTTGGACCAGAGCCTGTTTGCGGCCCATGGAGACGATGTCCGCGAGCGTGGCGTTGGCGGATTCCGTCAGGTTGAAGGCCCGGGCGGAAATGCGCGCGGTGTACATGTCGGCGATGCGCAGAATTTGTCCCCCAATGGGCATGTTCGCTTCGCCGGAAAGAGCCCGCGGATATCCCGACCCGTCGGGGCTCTCGTGGTGGCTGGCCACCGACTGGAGCCACACGACATCGCGCACTCCGGCCTGGGCGAGCATGGTCACCGCTTCGAGAGGATGTTTGCGCACGACGAAGAGTTGGTCTTCGGAAAGCTTTCCGGATTGGGACTGCAGCCAATCCTGGTATTCCAGCATGGAGATGTTCATCGTGAGTGCGGCGCAGACGATCGAAATCCGGTCCGCCTGAGGGATTGACATTTTCTGTCCTACCACGGCCGCGAGGATCGCCACGTCGACCTCGTGTTTCACGGCGTACGATGTCCGCTGCGAGAGGACCAACGAGGCGAGCGCGGCGTCGGGATCGGCGTCGCAGCTGTTGGCGAGGATCGACGCCATGTTCTTGATCTGCGATTCGAACGTCTTGGACGGGCCTTCGTGGAGACTGATGCGTTCCAGATCGTTGATCACCTCGGCAACGCGTTCGAACGGGTTCGCTTCCACGAAACGTTTCGATGGACCGGATTGCCGGAGGGGTGCGCCTGGTGGCGGTGTATTGACGGTGAAGCCGTCGGTGAACGAGACTCCACGGCCTAGCAGCTCCTCGACCTTTTCCGCGGACTCGATGGAGCAGCCCTTCGCGACAAGAAGACGGCCGAGGTTGTCGACCAGATCGTGTGGCAAAGGTTTTCCGACTGGAAGATCGAGTCTCCCCAAAAGGCCGCTCATGGTTTCAGTGTCGCATTGCGAGGCGGATGTTGTCCATTGCAAGCGATGCGACAGGGCAGAGAAACCCAACAAGTCAAGCGAGTGTTCCCTGCAGTGGTTTGCGAAGCAACGCCACCGTACCAGCCGTTTTCTGATCGGAAGGCGGAATCGGCCATTGGCGAAAGAGCCATCGGTACAACGGCGTGATTCATGACCAGTCGTCGAACAACGACCAATAGGTGCCATGGTGCTAGATTTTGACAATTCCTGTATGCGCCCAAGAGCGCCCCGCATCGATTGTTGGAGGCTCCGTGATCCCTCGCTCCCCGTTTTTTGCCGTTGCTATCTGCGTGCTCCTGTTCGGTAGCGAAAGGAGCGTGGAGTTGCTGCTCGCAACAGCCCCAAATACGCCTGTCGTCGTGCAACCCACCATCCGCCCGGGCATGGATACGGCCATCGCCACGAACATCTTCATCGAGATCGTCGGATACAGCCAGCAGTCGTCAGGGTGCTACACCATCGCGATCGCGTCCGACTCGACCAACGACAGGTACGAACCAGACGACACCCGAGCCGCAGCGGCGCAAATCACGACCGACAGCGTCGTGCAGCGCCGATTCATGCAAGCCGCGGAGCACGATTGGATCAAGTTCGAGGCGATCCAAGGCAAATCGTACACGATTCCTGTCAGCCTCCCTACGGAGGTGTACCACCAGGATGCTGTGTTCGAGGTCTACGACGAAGCCAACCCCTGGAAGGAGGTGGTCTCGGGGGCATCCTACGTCCAGCCTGCGACCTACTCCGCCACGAAAAGCGGAGCCGTCCGGATCGACATCCACGGATCCAACGTCCAGTCGGCCATGGCCTACACCGCGAGCGTGAAAACCAAATGAACATCCAATCCCGCCTCTCGCCATTCGCCTTGGTCGCATCGATCCTCGCCATCGTCGCTTGCGATCGCGTTTCGACCTCGCTCGATCCCGAGCGTTCCGTTCCCGCTCCGATCGTGACGGATTCCGTCGTGCGAACCGTCGTGCCCGACATCGACACGGCGATCG
>JBDKGS010000161.1:0-10075 GCA_039798065.1 Fibrobacterota bacterium
GCCACATCGGCGTCCAATCCGGTGATGTCAGGAACTGTCACGACTTCCCAGCCGGTATGCGCGACCTTGGGCATGATGACCGAATCCAACAAGATCCAACCAAGTGCCGCAAGACTGAAAAGAGTGACCGCGGCTAGGGCTAGGTGGATTCCGATCCGCTTGGCGTCGAAAGGAAGATTCACTGTTCGCCTCGCAGCTTTTCCTCGTCCAGGATGATCAGTTCGCGGCCTTCGAGCGTGATCAGTCCATCCTTTTGCATTTGACCGAGCACCCGAGAAACGGTTTCACGCGTTGTGCTCGCCATCTCGGCGATCTCCTGCTGCGTGGGCCGATCGTGGATGACGATGTGACCCTTGACCCGAAAACCTTGGAATTCGGCAAGTTGAAGCAGCGCTCCGCTCACGCGGGCATGCACCGGTGACAACGCCAAAGCGCTGATTTTACGGTTCGCGTGGCGCAGCCGGGAAGAGAGGGCAGTGAGAAGTCCGATGGAAATTTCAGGGTACTTCTGCAACAACTCCATGAAGGATTGTCGACGCAGCAAAAGGAGACGGGTATCGCCAGAGGCCCGGACCGTCGCCGACCGAGGGTCGCCGTCCAACAGCGACATCTCGCCGAAGAAATCGCCCTCCTCCAACAATGCGAGCACGGCTTCGCGACCGTCAGGTCCTGTCAGCACAACCTTGGCCGCACCTTCGAGGATCAGGTAGAAACCGCGCGTGGCGATATCGTCCTCGCGGATGATGATGTCCCCGCGCTCGGCGTTCTGGATTTCGCTCGCTTGGACGATGGCTTGACGGGCGACTCGCCCGACGGAAACAAACAGGGGGAGTTGGCCCAATTGGTCGACGAGATCGTGCTGCGGCATGGAATTCAAACTAGCTCCTGGTGGCCGATTTGGCCTGGTCGCTCGCCCGAGAAGCTTTCGAGTGGATCGACCCACGATGGAATCGCGGGTTCGCCCCACCTCCCACCCCAACGGGCATGGAGATTCGCGATGGCGTCGCGAGCGGTTTGTGGCGAGTCCGCGCCCTGTGCGTTCTTCACCGGAGCGAACTCGTCTTCCCGGAGTACCCGAAGCACCGACATTCCCGATGCGGAAGGGAACGCGTCGAAGATGAACCGTTCGTACTTGCACCCGAACCGGTCGGACAGATCTTGCCCGGTGGCGGGATCCACATGCGCGATCTTTTTGCGCGCCAAGTGCCACGGCAGATCTTGTCGGGCGAACCGTTCGGCAAGATCCAAGGTGAGCAGGTGCGAGGCGATGTTGGCTTCCCGGAACACCGGGAGGTCGTCGGAGGCCTTGGCGGCGGCGGTGTCGGCGGGGAGTTCGGTGTATTCGGCCACCCTGGGGCGTCCCGCGGCATCCTGGACGTAGACGCCGACGCGCTCGGCTGGATCGGTTCGCAGCACCGATTTGCATGACAACGGCTGTCCGGACGACTTGGCGAAGCCCAGATGTACCGGGTCGCATGGCAACGAAAGCAGGTTGTCGACTCCAGCCACATGGATCCATTCCACGCCTTTGGATTTCCAATCGGCCAGGATCCCGGAGGTCTCAAGGCATTCCCAGATGCCACCGTTGCCGTCGGGTACCAGCGCCAACTTGCCGGATTCCGACACAAGAGCCTTGCCGTCGTCGTCCAGCGCTGGCGCCGAGGATTGCAGGAAGAAGGAAGGCCATGCGGCGGGAACCGAGGGACCGGTGCGGGAGGCGAACCATGCGCGAGTGGCCGCGTCGTTTTCTGGTCCGGTCATGACCGCGAAGGCCGGAACCTGGCCGGACAGCTCGCCCAACCGCAGCAAGCGGCGCACGATGACCTCGAACAGGACCAGGTCGCCGGGGAGTCCGATGGGGCAAGCCCCTTTCGGACCTTCGTACCCGAGGCGCGACCCTTGTCCACCGGCCATCAGGACGAATCCAGCCTTGCCCGCGGCGAGCAGTTCCATTCCTGTCTGCCAAAAAACGTCTTGCTCCGCGCCTTCGAGTCGCCGGGAGGCGATGGGCGCGAGGCCTTCGGGGAGCTTCGGGGCGGCGTGCGGACCCGCGAGGCGGTGCATGGCGGCCACCCTGGGCCAGTCGACCGATTCCAGTTGTTGACGGAATCCGTCCTTGACGGATCCTGTCAGCAGATCGAGGTGCGCGGCGAGGTGCGCCTGGCCGTTGTCTCGGAGGATGGCGTGGAGCGAGTCCATGTCAACGGACCTTGAAGAACAGGACGAGCCCCAGAAGGAGCATGAACAAGGACACGAGGTGGAAACGCCAGATGATCTTGCTGTTGACGTCGGTGCGGCGTCGGTACTGGTCTTCGAATTTTTTCTGGAAGTGGTGGTGGATGGGGGCCATCCGGAACAGGCGCTTTCCACCGGTGGCCTTGAACCAGCCGATCTGCAGAGCCACGGAGAGGGCTTCGGCGAGGAACACGAAACCCACCAGAAGAAGGAACAGTTCCGTTTTGGTGAACACGAACATCATGCCGATGGCGCCGCCGAACCCGATGGATCCCGAGTCGCCCATGTAGATCTCGGCGGGAGGCGCGTTGTACCATAGGTAGGCCATGAGCGCGCCTGCGATCGATCCGGAGACGATGAGGAGCTCGTCGACCCCCGGAAGATGCGGGACCAGCAGATAATGCGACCAGATGGCGTTGCCGCAGATGTATCCGACCACCCCGGTGAAGATGGCCGAGGTGACCAACGGAACCGAAACGAGCGAATCCAGGCCGTCGGTGAAATTCGCTCCGTTGGCGGTGGCCGCCACGACGAACGACATGAAGATCACGAAGGCCCAGCCTGGCAGGTGCAGCTGGAACACGCTGGGTTTGATCAGCGGAATCGCGATGGTGGAAGACTGCAGATGGGGCACGAACTCGTAGGCGGCCCAGGCCACCAGCAAGGAAAAGCCGAAGTACAGACCAAGACGCAGGCGAGCCGAGATCCCGTCGGCTTTTTCCATCCATTCCTGCTTGGACAACTTGCCCAAGCGCACGCGTCGCTTGGTGCGGATCTTGGCGATGTCGTCCAAGGCGCCCACGGCCGAATAGCTGGCCAGGATGGCGAGGATGGCGAGCACTTGCACGTTGGGTATCGCGAACAGCAACGACACCAAGAGCACGACGCACACCAGCAGGATTCCGCCCATGATCGGCGGTGGTTTTTGATGGGATTGGCCATCGAAATCGGAGGTCGCATCGAGCTTGCGCAGGAAGGCGATCCAAAGCGGCATCAAGACGAACACCAACCCCGAGGCCACCAGCGCGGCGGCGCCTGCGCGGAAGAAACGGCCTTGGAAGAGGGCGAGACCGGTGATCTGGGCGAGCCAAAGGCTCAGCATGGAGTTCCTTTCCGCTCCGAGCGCATGCGCTCGAGCTTTTCTTTCCAAAGATCGCGCAACGATTCCTTCAAGGGGATCGCGGGCGACCAGCCGACGGCTCGACGGATTTTGTCTATCGAGCCCACCAGCATGGGGATTTCGGCGTTGCGTTCGCGACGGGGGTCGAAACGGATCTCGATTCCACCACCGGAAAGCGCCACCAGGTCTTCGGCCACCTGGCGCACCGGAACGGCGCGACCGCTGGCCACGTTGTAGGATTCGCCGGGTTCGCCCTTCTCCAGCAACAGGAGATAGGCGCGGGCCAGGTCGCGGACATCGACGTAGTCGCGTTCCACTTCGAGGTCGCCGGCGTACAGAACGGGTTCGCCGCGCTCCACCTTGATGCGCGACAACTGCCAGGCGAGCTCGCCTGCCAAAAATTGTCTGGACAGGTAGGGGCCCACCACGTTGAACGGCCGGGCCACCACCACCCGCAACCCGTGCCCGAGGGCGTATTGGCGGGTGAGGATTTCGCCGCAGGCCAACGCCGCACCCGTGGTGGACAAAGGCAGGGCCGGATCGGATTCCAGGCGTGGGATCTCGGCGCCTTGGCCGGCCGGGCCGCGCCCGTAGACCTCCGCCGAACTCTGGAACAGGATGCGCGCCCCAGGACAAGAGCGCCGACAGGCTTCGAGCACGTTGCGAGCCAGCGAGACGTTGCCCAGCAAGGCTTCTTCGGGCTCCTGTTCACCGGAATGGACCGACCAGCGACCGGCAAGATGGATGACGTCGGACGGTTGATGGTACTCGAAAAGGCGGCGTGCCTCTTCGGGATCGCGGAGGTCGGCGCGGATGTACTGGACGTCGGCGCGTTGCAAGTGCGGAGGAGGCAAGCGCAAGCCCGCCGCCACGAGAGGGCCCTTCTCGCGAGGGAGCAGATCGATCACGTGGTGCGCGATGGCTCCGGTGGTTCCCGCGACAAGGACGGACATCTACGCCTCGATCGCTTTCCAGGCATCCGAAGCCTCGTCGAACGTAACCCCCGAAACGACTTGGGACGATCCGATTCCGGTGGGCAACACGAAACGCGCCGCTCCGGCGCGGGCCTTCTTGTCGCGCGAGCACATCTCCCAGGCGGCGTGGCGATCGACCGTCATGCCCGCGGGCAACCTAACGGGAAGTCCCAGGCGCTCGAGCAGCGCGCGTTGACGGATTTCGTCGGCTTCGTTCCATAGACCTCGCCTGGTGGAAAGCCGTCCGGCGCAGACCATTCCCAGGGCCACGGCTTCGCCGTGCAGGAACTGTCCGTAGCTGGTGATGGACTCCAGGGCGTGCCCGAAGGTGTGGCCCAGGTTCAACAGCGCTCGCACGCCGTCTTCGCGTTCATCCTCGCCCACGATCGCCGCCTTGCACGCGCACGATGACGAAACCATTTCGCGCACGGCGTCCAGGTCGCGTTCGCGGCAGGCGTTGGCGTTCTGTTCAAGCCAAGCGAAGAACGACGCATCGCGGATGACCCCGTACTTGGCGACCTCGGCGAGTCCCGCCCGGTAGTCGCGGACGGAAAGTGTCAAGAGGTGCGCGCTGTCGGCCAGCACCAGCTTCGGCTGGTGGAAGGCCCCGATCATGTTCTTGCCCAGCGGGTGGTCCACGGCGGTCTTGCCGCCAACCGAACTGTCGACCATGGAGAGCAGCGTGGTGGGCACCTGCACGAAGTCGATCCCGCGCTGGTAGCAGGCCGCGGCAAAACCTGTCATGTCGCCGCCCACCCCTCCCGAGAACGCCACCAGGAAACCCTTGCGATCGAGCTTTTGTTCGAGAAGGAAGGTGAACAGCTTTTCCAGATCGGAAAGGGTCTTGTGTTCCTCGCCGGGCTCGAACGCGAAAACGGACAGATCCTGTCCCCAAGAGCGTTTCCAGCCCTCGATCGCACCCCCATGCGCGGCGAGCACGTTCCTGTCCGTCACCACCACGGCCTTGCCGAGCAGGCCCACCGATTTGCAGAGGTCGGGCAGGTGGTGCGCGATGCCGTTGCCGGCGAAGATGGGGTAGCTCCGTTCGCCCAGCGGCACGGTGAGCGCCTTGTGCGACCATGGTCCGGTCAGGAAGGCGATCCGGTCGGCGATGGCCTCGCGGGTGACGTCGTCGTTGGATTCGATCTGGAAGTCGGCCTGGGCGTACAGGTGGGCGCGACTGGAAAGAAGTTGACGGATTTTGGCAAGTCGGGCGTCCGGATCCAAACCTGCCAGCAGCGGCCGGGTCTCCTTGCGGCCCACCCGTGCGGAGATCGTTTCGGGTCGGGCCCACAAGCCCACCAGGGTGCCGCTTTGGCGCACGGTGGGTATGGCGTCCGGGTGCAGGAGGCTGCCTCCGCCAAGCGCGATCACGCGGGGGCTTTCGGCGCTCAGGTGGCGCAAGGCTTCGATTTCGATTTCGCGAAACGCCGCCTCGCCCTGTTCGGCGAAGATTTCGCTCACCGATTTGCGGTGGCGCGCCTCGATCCAGTGGTCGATGTCCTCGAAAGGGACACCCAGTCGCTCGGCGACCATGGCTCCGATCCGGCTTTTTCCGGTGGCCATGAAACCGGTGAACCACACATGTCGTGTCAAGGTCACCGCAGGGCCGCCGAGGTCGGGAGGTTGGATTGGAACTGCATTCACGGAAAGATGCCAATAGACCGACAATTCCGGGAGTTCAGAGTTTCCAGTTGGCAGAAACCAGAATCCGGGTGCGACGTTGCCCACCGTCGGGCAGATCGGCGATATTCGGGGCGAACAGATCCAGGGCCGCGAGCGACAAGCGCAGTCGGTCGTCGAAAAGGGTTTGTTCCAGCCAGGCCTGTCCGGTTGGCCCCGAGCCCCGTCGCGAAGGCTGGGCGGAGCCGGTTCTGACGATCCAGGAAGTTGCCCACGACAAGCTTGCCCGAACCGAAAGCCCGAGGTCGTTCCCAATCCATCCGGTCGTGGTCGCAGCCCACCTAGGTGGCACCAGGTCGACGGAATCCGACGCCGACCCGGATTGGGATTCGTGGCGCAGCGATGTCTCGAATCCCCTGGTTTCGGACCCCATGCGAGCCGCCAGCCGCGACTTGATTCCATAGACGCATCCCGACAAGGAAACGGGTGTGCGCCAACCCGTAGCTGGGTCGAGCGGATAGGACCAGGGGTGGGCCACCAACCAGGGAATCAAAGATGCCTCGCAAACGACAGGACCCATGACCAGCGAGGAGGTTCCCTCCAGCCGGAGGAACTGTTCGTCGACAAGGGGGCGCGATCCGATTCCCGCAGGCATGGCCAATTCGCGTTGTGGACGGATTCCGTCGGGACGATCGGTGGACCCGCCTGCCACCGAGACCGCGAACATCGCCTGTTTGGTGGAATCCCGCCAGGCAAGCGTGTCCCGAACGGCGTGGCTTCGAACTTCGAGATGGTGCCATCCCGACAAGGACCAACGGCCGCGTCGCACCCGAAGTCGCACGAACGCTCCGATCGAACGATGGACGGATTCCGTCGATTGCACGCCGTCGAGGAATTCGTAGGTGGTGCCCACCGCCATCGAGGAGTCGGCCAAAGGATTCCAGGTCAATTCTCCGTTCGACAGAACCTGATCGGACGGATCGGTTTCGGCATCCAGGCTTTGCCGACGGTGGTTCAGAGAAACCGTCGATCCGTAGCTCGCCATGGCGTCGATCTGCTGGATCTTCCAAAGTGCCAGGCGTCCCGAAGACGGCAGGTGCTGCCAGATCCAGCCATCCAGGAACGATACCGTTGCTTTGGTTCGATCGATCGACATTCCGAGGCCTGCGCCCGCCAACGAGAACGGAGGCAGATTTTCGCCAAACCAAGCGAATCGCCGATCGGGCCATGGACTTGAAATATCGGGATTTCCCAGGGCTTGCCGTCGGGTCGATTGCCAGGCGTCGGAAAAATGATCGACCTGCTCGAATCGTGCGAACGCATGCAATCCCCGGCGTGGTGGTGTGGAGAGCCATGCCGAAGTGGCTGGATTGCTGTTCTCCATCGACTGCCCGTGGACCACCTCCTGAAGGACCTGGTCGCCGGTCTCGTTCCCGACACTCAACCCGATTTCCGTTCGACCTGTCGACCAGTTCTCCAGCACCGAAAACCGTCTGCCAAAAATTGACTTGTCCATTCCTTCGTGCGAGGCGAAGGAGGCGTCGGATGGCCGGATTTCCGGAAACGGGTGTTGCACGATTTCCCAGGAACTTTGGATCAGGCAGGACGACGGCTCGATGGCGCAACCGCTCAGTTCACGGGTTTCGGCCCAAGGCTGCACCGCGAAACCGCATGTGGCGGAAATCAGGACCAGCAGGGGATGGCGCCAACCTGCGATCACGGCGTCGTCCAAGTGAAGTCGGTGCCTGCCCACAGCACAAAGCTGGGGTGCGGACGCGTGAAGACCATGCTTGTCTGGAGCGATAGTCGCAGCCCCAGATGGTCTTTGGATGGCATCGACCACGAGGCGCGGGTCTCGACTCCGAATTCGCTCTCGCCGCCATCGATCTGCATCGGGACAGTTTGGGCCTTGCGGGTGCGGGCGTAGTGGACGGACAAGGCCGCTGCGGTCGAGACGCCACCCCTCCAGAGGAGATCGAACCCGCTGGAAGCCACGAGGTAGTGGACAGGAATTGTTCCGTCGAGCCGCGTGTAGGAGAGGGCGCCCAATGCGCGGATGCCGTCGGCGTAGCTGGTCGCCAACCCCAGCCGCAGGCACGGGGATGGCTCGAAGGCGCCCGAGAGATCACCCGCAGGGAGCACCAGATGCGCTCCCCATTCCAACGACGTCGTGTCGAACAGGCGCAGCCCGTTCGCCCGCGCACTGGTGGAAACCCATGCAACCAGGGCCAGACATAACAGAAATTGTCGCGATCTCAGAATACGCCGTTCTCGCGCAAGGCATTCTCCATCCGTGCGCTTACATCGGCAAGGGACGCTCGTTGGACGGATTCCGGCGACGAGGCCTCCAGCCAGTGGATCAGCGCCTGAGCGCCCTGGCCGATCAGCATGTCGATCCCGTGCACCACCAACGCGCCGTTTTCGAACGCATCGGACAGAAAACGGGTGACATGGGGTTTGTACACCAGATCGAAGGCGACATCCACGCCGCTCACCGTGCCGCGAGGAACGGGGCTTTGGTCGGGGGATTCGCCGGTGGCCATTCCAACCGTGGTGGTCTGGCAGACGATCCGTGGTCGGTTGGATGGGGCTTGCCAATCTGCGAGAGCACCGGCAGCGACGGTTCGGCCTTCCAGCGCGTGCTCGCGCGCGATCGCGGCGACCGCTTCGGCTTTTTCCAAATTCCGTCCGTTGACAATGATTGACCGGGGGGAAGACGCGATCGAGGTGGCGGCGAATCCCACCGCCAGTGTCTGTGCCGAACCTCCTGTGCCCAAGATGGCGACTTCCGCCATGGTCCATGGAAAATCGGGGCGGTGCGACAAGACAGCGGACCGGATCGCGTTCTGCGCACCCTGGAAATCGGTGCTGGTTCCCCGAAATTGGCCGTCCGGGCCGCGGTACAAGGTGTTCACCGCGCCCGCCAATGCTGCCCACGACCCGACATCCCGACCGTTCCTGCGAAGCCAGTCGAACACAGCGATCTTGTGAGGGACGGTGACGTTGCACCCCACCACATCCTGGTCGTTCTCCAGTTGTTCCAAGGTCGCGACCAGGGCATCGGGAGTCGTGTCCAGCGTGGAGTAGCGCCAATCGAGACCGAGCGCCTCCAGGGCGGCGTTCTGCATGATGGGGGACAGGGATTGTCCGACCGGATGGCCGAGCAGATGGACGCGTTTCAAGATTTGCTCCGCCTTCAGGGCATGAGGATGTCGTGGCCGTTGCGACGGAGCGCGACCGGCGTGGGCGACAGAATCTGACCAATCTCGGGGCAGTTGCGCGACCGGCTGGCGAGGGTGGTTTCGGACGGGGTCCAGCTCGAACCGAAATCCCACCAGGTGCCTTCGTGGTCGGGGTTAGCCGGAGAAAGACCCAGGATCCGTCGCGGCCCGATGGAAAGCCAGTTGGTCCAGTGGGAGAGCCCCACCTCGGGGTTGCCGTTCTTGCCGTTTTCCGTCACCAGGGCGGCGAAGCAGGTTTCCAGTCCGATGGCGCCGTACGGGCTCGTGGCGAACTCGGCGTTCTTGACTTCCGCCGACACGGGGCGGTGCATGGAGCAGATGGCGTCGATGGTGCCGTCCATGAGGCCTTCCCAAAGCGACATGCGGTCTTCCTGACCGCGAAGCGGAGGGAACACCTTGTGGTTCACGTCGAAGGATTCGATCGCGCGGTCGTCGCGGAGTAGATGACGGAAACCGACATCGGCGGTGATGGAAAGGCCCGCTGCCTTGGCGGCGCGGACCATCGCGACGCCAGGGAGCGTCGATAGGCGGGACAGGTGAACCCGTGCACCGGTGCGGCGCACCAGCGGGAGCAGCATCCCAAGACCGATCTCTTCGGAATCTTCGGGGATTCCGCGCAGTCCCAAACGTTCGGAGACCTCGCCTTCGTGGACCCAGCCTTCGTCCGAGAGCGTGGCTTCCGAGGGATGGACAAAAACCGTCAAGCCCGATTGGGTTGCGTATTCAAGGACGCTGCGGAGGAAGGCCGCGCTGCGGGGGAGGGTGTCGCCCAGCGAAACGCCCACGGCGCCGGCTTCCTTCAGGAGCGTCATCTCCGACAGCGTGCCCTTCTCGCGAGCGGCCGACGCGACCGGCAGAATCTGGCATTGGGCTCCGGCGGC
>JBDKGS010000162.1:0-10045 GCA_039798065.1 Fibrobacterota bacterium
TGCTGCCGCCGTAGGCGATGGATGCGTCGGTGGCCGAACCGGTCGGGACCGCCAGTCCCACTCGTTCCAGGTCGGTGGACTTGGCGGTGCGGATGGAGACAGGCAGGCTCCGCAGGCCTTCCGAATGTGTGGTGAGCGTGGTCAGGATGTTGCGGTCGGCGGTGTCGGCCCATGGCAAGCCCGAAAGATCGGGACGAAGAGCCAGCGAAGAGGGGGTGCCGCAATTCGTGGTAAGGTATTTGTCGAGCAACGACGATGGCGGAGCGAGGGGATCGTCGGAAACCGTCACGTTCCAGTCGGCGGTGGCGGTTTTTCCACCCATTCTCAGCACGAGTTGGAGGTCGTTGGGGCCGGTCTCCAGGCCGACCAGCGAATCGAGGGTCATGCGGAAGGAGTTGCCGGATGCGACAGAAGTTGTCGCGATCGAGGTTTGTCCGTTGCTTCGGTTGGTCACGCGAAGGGTGTCGGGTTTCGAGGCCTTGAGAATCGAACCTTGGATCTGCTTGATGACCAAGGCCAGGCTGTCGGGCATGTTGGGGGGGATCTGGTAGAACGCGCCTTTGGTGGCGGTGGCGATGCTTTTGAGCACGGCTCCGTCCTGGCCGTTGACCCCCATGAAGATGCCGTACACGGGTGGAATCGAATCCGATGCGGTGGACCACGTGGTGTCGCCGATTTGGACCGTGGTGGCCGAGTCGAGGAAGTTCTGCCAAGTCCCCTTGGTGGGGGTGCCGTCGGTGAGGATGATGATGGCCTTGTCGGCATGCGCGGAACTCGGGATGGTCCGTGTGGCCGATTTTCCACCGAACAACTGGATGCGGCCCCACGTGAGAGGCATTTCGTAGTTGGTCCCGCTCAGAGCGCCCAGCGCGAGGGATGAAACCAGGGTGTTGATTCCCTCCGAGGTGGAGAGCGAGGTCATGGGTTGGCTGGAAAGAATTCCAGGCCCGAAATTGGAGGTTCCCGCGTACGATGCGGGTGTCATGACGGCATGCGCCTTGATGGCGTTTTGCATGGCTGCAACACGCACATTGTAGGGGTCGCCTGCCACGGTGCACACGCTCAAAATGTCGGCCAACGGAGTGGTGGGATCGATGATCTTGACGGAATTGCCATGGAAGTCGATCTGGCTCCCCGTGAATTTGACGACCGGGCTGGCTTTGGAAAAGTTGCAGTCGTACCACCCGCTGGTGTCTTCGCTTCCGGCAAAGACCGCGGTGGGGATCATGCTGTTGGTCTGGTCGACCGCGTACACGATGTCCACCGGTTCGGGGGCTGCGGCAGGCAGGCCGCAAATGGAGAGACCATTGATGGGAATGCGCGTGGTGTTGGCGTTCACGGTGAGGCTGGCCCCGGCCAGCTTCGAGAAATCGATGCATTTGGCGGTATCGGGAAGCGACACCAGATCGCACCTCTGGGTGCTGGCGGCGCGGCTGGCCATTGGCCAGAAGCAGATGGCTAGGAAAGCGAAACGAAAGACACGCGTCATCAAAACGCCCCTTAATAGCCCGCCGGGTCGGCGGGTCGGTGCATGGTCGAGTGGGAATCTGACGTCAAATCGCCAAGATTGCGCGACGTTCTCAATCGAAGCGGCAACGACTGGTGACACGCGGGACCTCCAGCGACCGGATTTTGAACCGGAATACAGCAAACACACGCGCCAGCCGTCCCGCAGGGACCGCCAACGGCGGTGTGCCATCCCATAGTAGGGGCGGTTCACGAACCGCCCAATTTGGTGGTCCGACCCGGAAATGGGTGGCACCAACCAGAGGGGCGCCCGCAGGGTGGCGGCCCCCGGGTTCGCACTGACCGGCGCCCCTCCCCCGAAATCCGAAGGATGGCGGAGGGGGAGGTTGGGATCGGGGTGGAAAGAGGGAACCCGGGGGAGGCGCCCAAATTCTGTCAGGCTTTGATCAGGCTGCCAGTTTTTTGGCTTTGACGGATTTTGCCCGGTGCGGACGCTCGGACAGAAACCGTTCGCCCCACTGCGAGAGCGATGCCACCACGGGTTCCAGGCTGGTGCCAAGTTTTGTCAGGCTGTATTCCACGCGCGGCGGGACTTCGGCGAAGACCTTGCGATGGACCAATCCATCGGATTCCAGCTCGCGAAGTTGCTGGGTGAGCATTTTCTGCGTGACACCGGGGAGCAGGCGCGACAGTTCTCCGAAACGACACGTTTTGCCGAACAGGTTCCAGAGGATGGGAACCTTCCACCGGCCGCCGATGACGGCGAGGGCCGCTTCGGTGGGGCAAGCATGTTCGTGCATTTCGTCGGTTGGCATGGTATGAATATACCGGGAGTTCGATGAATTCGCAATACTTCCCAATTGGATAGTACTTACAAAAATGTGTGTACTTGCCTTTGGAGAGTGTTCCCAATAGATTGATAGTATCGCTTGAGACTCAATCTCGGCACATCCACAAAAAGGAAACTACACATGAAGACCAAGATCACCCTCGCTTCCTTGCTTCTGGTTGCTGGTGTCCAGGCGCAGACCTGGAACTTCGACGCCGCCCACTCGAGCGTGGCATTTGCCATCAAGCACCTGGCTGTGAGCACGACCAAAGGCGAATTCGACAAGGTCGACATCAAGCTGTCGGGCGACCCCAAGAAGATCGCCACCCTTGCCGCCGAGGTCACCATCCAGACCGCTTCGGTGAACACCAAGAACGAAAAGCGCGACGAGCACTTGCGCGCTCCCGACTTCTTCGATGCCGCCAAGTTCCCGACCATCACCTTCAAGAGCGAAAAGGTGGAGGTCAAGGGCGGCAAGAACTACATGGTCGGAACCCTGACCATGCACGGCACCCCCAAGAAGATCGAGATCCCCTTCGAGCTGACCGGCCCCGTGGAAGACCCCTGGAAGCAGACCCGTATCGGGCTGGAAGGCGCATTGACCCTGGACCGCACCGAATATGGCGTGGCCGGTGGCGTGCCTGCGGTCGGCAAGGAAGTCAAGATCGACATCTCCAGCGAATTCACGCTGGTTCCCGCGGCGGCTCCCGCTCCGGCTGCGCCCGCCAAGAAGTAAGATTCGACAAAATTCGTCCAAGACGGGATTTGGCCGGTTCTCCCAACGTAGGGAGGGCCGGCTTTTTTGTTTGCGGGAAACGGCGACTCGGGTGGAAAATTTCAAGATTTGGTTGCACGGCCATGTATGCCGAAGAGGCTCACAAACCGCCTAAGGACATTCCTCCGATGGTCAGCGCACTTTCCCTGCTTGCAACCCTTGTCACCGCCGCGATCGCGAAGGTTCCCGATCTGCAGGTCAAGACCGTCCCCTATCGTTGGGACAGAAGTCCCGCCGTCGCGGTGTATCTCGTGAACCAGGACGCGAGTCCGTTGGATTCGCTGACGGTGCGCGTGTTCGTGCGCTCCAAGGACACGGTGGGAACCCACACCAACTTGACCGCGACAGGTATGGTCGTCATTCCGATGACATTTTCCGACGCGATCGGGGCGAGCTACGACATCTGCCAGCTCTACGACGGGTCGGGATTCAACAAGCCCTGCGACGACCCGACCTGGGGAGGGACCTGGTCGTGGGGGAACCTGAATCGCGCCGTCCAGATGCTGCCGCCGTTGGCCTTTGGGCCGACCGATGCGCAAGGTGTCAGAAATTGGGCGATCGATTTGCCGCTCGGTCCGGCCAAGCTCGCTCCGATGGAGGCGATCCGGTTCGATTTTCTCCTGAGGGATCGGAGCGAATATTCGAAGACGCTTTCGCAGTCGCAGAAGGACCTCATCGACGTTGCTGGACAGTATCTGTCGGATCGGAAGATGCCGGCGGTCGCCGATACGGGCTGGTGGGATGTGGTCTCCACGTCCAAGTCGGTTCCAGTCTTTGCGACATCCTGGAGTTTCGCGGGCGTGGACACCGTCGCAGACCAGACGCAGGCCAACGCGATCATCGACGGAGGCTCGGGTTCGCTTGCTCTCAATCCCCACGTGGTGATCCGCCGCAAGGGCGTGGACCTTTGGGGTGTCGCTCCGGATGGAACAGGCCCCGGGTTGCCCGTCGTGGGGACTTCACCCGATGCGGGCGGGGCGCTGCCCTACGCGCCCATCGCCGCGCCGGTGGTGGTGGACGGAAACAGGAAGGCGTTGGACTCGGCGCTCGCGCGTCCCGGTCGGGTGCGTGTGAACCAGGCGGGCTACAGGTTGATGGACGTGGCTGGCGGTCTCGCCCGGGTGCGGTACTTCGGAACCGCCTCGACATTTTCCGTCATCAAGCAGGGCGCGACGGATCCTGTCAGGACGGGGACGCTGGCGCCGCTTGGGTTCCAGGCCGGCACTGCCTTGACGGTATGCGAGCAACTCGTCGTGAGCGCATCGCTCACTCCGGTGCCCACGTGCCTGATCAATTCCGACGCCTTGCGGACATCCATTCCTTCGGGACCGGTGCAAGAAGGGATGCTGCCCGCCGATCTTGGTGCCGGGCGCTGGCGGGTGGTGGTGGGAACCGACACATCGAGCTGGTTTTGGGTGACGGATTCCGTCTATGGATGGGTGCGCGACGCCGCGGTGCGGTACTTCGGATTGGCGCGTTCGGGCGATTCGTCGTGGTTCCACGGACCTTCGCACATGCTCGATGGTTCGTTGGTAGGCGCTTCGGGAGCCTACAAGGACGGCTGGTACGACGGGGGCGACCACCTCAAAGAGCCCCAGACGATGTCGATGGCGCTTGCCACCTTGGCAACGCTCGCGGCCACGCGGCCCGAACTCGACGCTGATCGCTGGGGTGCGATCCACCGCGCCGACCAGCCGCTGGACGGTGTTCCCGACGTGCTGAAGGAAGCGCGATGGGGAGCGACGTTTTTCATGAACTCGTGGATCCGCAATGGACGCACCACCGGCGACACCGTGGGGCAACCCGGCATGGTGACAGGAATTGGCGACTTCGGGAAGGATCACGGCTATTGGGGGCCTCCCGAGCTGCAGGACCAGATCACCGTGGTGGGGCGCGGAGGCGCGCTCGAACGTATCGTCCGGCGCGAGCTTGGCGCCAACACGCTGGGCGATGTCGCGGCGGGCCTTGCTTTGCTTTCCGTGCAATGGCGGTCGCGCGAGGCCGCATGGGCCGACGATGCCTTGGCGGCCGCCAAGAGCATGTACGCTTGGGCGAAGAGCCATCGTGTCGTGGTGTCGTCGCCCGCCTACAATGGGGCTGGTCCGGACAAGGTGAACGCGAACCTCGCTCTTGCCGCCACTGCTTTGTTGTGGGCTACGCGCGATTCCACGTATTTGCGCGACATCGTCTACGACAAGACGATCGGGGTCCACGGGATGGACATTCAGAAACTGTCCAGTTTCGAAGGCGGCTGGATGGTGATGTCGAATCCGAACCTCCTGAAGGGGGGCGCCAACGCCGACTGGGCGAACCGGCACGCATTGGCGTTGTACGCCTTCGCGAAACTGGTGCTGCTCGATTCCATGACGGCTCGCTCGTGCGGCGTGCGCTCGGAAGCGGAACGACAATTGTTGTTGCGGCGGACCTTGGCTGGCATGCAATCGAACCTGGAGGCGATCTCGGGCACTGGGACGAAGGCCTTCGATCTTCCCCATCTCGATCCGAACACAGGGGCGATTTCGGTTGGCGCCGGATCGCAGTGGGGCGAGCTTTTCATCCAGCAGGAATGGGCCGCGCTGGGATATGTCGCTGCCAACGCCACGGAGCTCTTGTTGTATGCCGACGTCGCCCGCGAGCTTGGCGACGGAAAGGGTGGACAGGAATTGGCGGCGGTCGCCTGGCCTGTTGGCGCGGCGACGGGACTTGGTCTGCGCCAGGTCGATTGGATTCTTGGTCTGAACACCTGGGACATCAGCATGATGGCCGGAATCGGATCCAAGAACCAGCAAAATCCCCACCACAGGGGAGCCAACCCGGACGGTTCGAACATCGTTGTCGATTACCGGTACCGGACGCCAGTCGGGGCGATGTGGGGTTTTTCTCCGAAAATCCAGGGAAAGATCAAGATCGCATGGAACGATTACCACTCTTCCGAACCCCTCCTGATGGCGCAGGTACAAATTTTGTCGGCAGCCTATCTGCTCTCGCCTCCAGCGGAAAAGCCGGTTTCGGGCCTTCGCGACGCGCGACAGGTCAGAAACTGGCGGATGGCGGCCCACGCCGGCGCCGGACGGATTCTGACGCAGGTCGAAGGTCTGGGCGAAGCCGGCATGGCGAAAGTGGATCTGTTGGACGCTTCGGGTCGGCGATTGGCCAGCGGCAACCTGGTGACGAATTCCGACGGAAGTGCACGGTTCCTGTCGCCTGTTTTGGGGCGCGGATTGGTGGTCGTGCGCGTCCACGCCGCGGGCGAAAGTCGGACGCGGGCGGTCGTGGTACCTTGAGCTCCATACCGGGTCCGATGCCTCGAAGCATCGCTGCGGGGTTTGGTTTGTTGCCGGAGTCGACCATCTGGAAATTGTTGCCAATCCAACAACTTTCTACCATCGATTCCAACGTTTCCGGTTCGAAACCATCCTTGGTTGGAGTCTCATGAATTTTCGTATCGCGTTGGGTCTTTCTCTTCTGGTCGTCGCATCGGCCCAAGCCGCCACGATCAAGTTGCTGAACGTTTCCTACGATCCTACGCGTGAGCTGTACGCCGACATCAACAAGTCGTTCGCCGTGCTGTACAAGGCCAAGACCGGCGACGACGTGGTTGTCCGGCAATCGCATGGGGGATCGGGCAAACAGGCGCGTGCGGTCATCGACGGATTGGACGCCGACGTGGTGACTTTGGCGTTGTCGTACGACGTGGACGCCATCGCGGAAAAATCGAAGCTTTTGCCAGCCCATTGGCAATCCTACCTGCCCTACAACAGCGCGCCGTTCACTTCCACGATCGTCTTCCTGGTGCGCAAAGGAAATCCCAAAGGCATCAAGGATTGGGGCGACCTGGTGAAATCCGGCGTGCAGGTGGTGACGCCCAACCCCAAGACTTCGGGGGGCGCGCGCTGGAACTACTTGGCCGCGTGGGGATGGGCCTTGCGCCAGCCCGGTGGAACCGAAGCCTCGGCCAGGTCGTATGTCCAGGAGCTTTTCAAGCATGTTCCGGTGCTGGACGCGGGGGCTCGCGGTGCCACGACAACCTTTGTCAAGCGGGGCCTGGGCGATGTCCTGCTGGCTTGGGAGAACGAAGCCTGGCTTGCCCAGCAGGAGATGGGAGCCGATCAGCTGGAGTTGGTGGTGCCTTCGGTGAGCGTGCTGGCCGAGCCGTCCGTCGCTTTGGTCCACGACGTGGCGGCGCGCAAGGGGAACCTGCGCCCCGCGAAGTCGTACCTCAACTACCTATACACCCCCGAAGCCCAGGAGATCGCGGCCAAGCACCATTTCCGTCCGCGCGATCGGGTGGTGGCCGCCAAGTACGCAGTCCAATTTCCGGCGCTCACGCTGCTCTCTGTGGATCAGGTCTTTGGCGGCTGGCAGAAGGCGCAAAAGACCCATTTCTCGGATGGTGGCGTGTTCGACCAGATTTCGTCCGTCAAAAAATGACGTGATTCGCATCGCGACCGGGAATCAATCCCGGTATCGTGACGATTGTCTTACCGAGCGGATTGTCGGTTTTTGTCGTGAGGATGTCTAGCTTGGTTTCGAACATGAACGGCTTCGACACATGAGCGATCTCGATACCACCGCGACGCGCGTGAGGCAGATCACCTGGGTGGGAATCTGGGTGAACCTGGTGCTTTCAATCGCCAAGATCCTGGCCGGTGTGTTCGGGCATTCCCGGGCCCTGATCGCCGACGGCGTGGAAAGCGGCATGGATATCCTGACCAGCATGGTCCTGGTGGTGGGGTCGCGGTTCTGGAGCGCTCCACCGGACAAGGATCATCCCTACGGACATCGCCGCATCGAGACCATCATCACCCTGGGCATCGGGCTCGTGGTGGGCTTGGTGGGCGTTTCGATCGTTTACAACGCCCTATCGGCGCTCAAGACCGGAGCCAACAGCCAGCCCAGCGTGCTGGCCTTGGTGGTGGCGATCGGGACCGTGGTCTCCAAGGAGTTGCTCTACCGATGGTCGTCGCGCGAAGGCAAGAAGATCCGCAGCATGTCGGTGGTGGCCAACGCCTGGCACCACAGATCCGACGCCATCAGTTCGATACCGGTGGTGCTGTCGGTGGCGGGTTCCCTGATCTTCCCGAGTTGGACATTTCTTGACGCAGTCGGCGCCTTGATCGCGGGCGGATTCATCCTCAAGGCTTGCGGCGAGATTTCGTGGCCGGCCTTGCGCGAAATGGCCGATACCGGCGCCGACGAAAAGGTCCTGGAACAGTTGCGCGACCTCGCGCTGGGCGTGCCCGGTGTGAAGAGCATCCACGATCTGCGCACCCGCTACGTGGGTTCGAGCATCCACGTGGATCTGCACGTGGTGGTGGATCCCGCCATCAGCGTCCTGGAAGGACATGGAATCGGCGACGAGGTGGTGGAGCGACTGAAGGCCGAACTGCCCGATGTGATCGACGTCCTGGTCCACGTGGATCCCACCGACGATCGATGACGGAATCCGTCCAGGCGGAAATGTTATAGTGGCTCCCATGATGGATGGTTCAAGGATCCGGAGATGGTTGGTCGCGCGATTTTCGCTTGGCATCGTGCTGATCGGGCTGGTTTCTGCCGCATCCGAAGTACAGGCCGCAGATGGTTTGGCGACTCTCAAGCCCGCACACCCACGTCTGTTGTTCTCCAGCGAAGATTTCGCGCGGACCAAGACTTGGACGATTTCCGACTCCTTGACGCGCAAGGCCTACGTGTCCCTCAAGGCAAAGGCCGAACAGATTCTGTCCAAGCCGGTGCTCACCTACACCACCGATGGAACCCCTGAAAACCGGTTGTTGGCTGTCAGCCGCGAGGCCTTGGATCGCATCAGCTTGTTGGCCGCGATGTACCGGATGGATGGCGATGTCCGCTACCGCGATGGAGCCGTGCTGGCCATGAAGAGCGTGGCGGCCTTTCCCGATTGGCATCCCCCGCATTTCCTGGATGTGGCCGAAATGACCTTCGCCGTGGCTCTTGGCTACGACTGGCTCTACGACGATCTGACACCAGGTGCCCGCGACACTATCCGCACCGCCATTGCCACCATGGGGTTGGTGCCGGGACGAGAGGCCTACAAGGGCAATGCAAATGGATGGTGGGTGAAGACCACCAACAATTGGAACCAGGTCTGCAACGGGGGGCTGGTCGCAGGGGCTTTGGCCATCGCGGAGGATTCCAGTACCTTGGCGCGCGGCATTCTCGATTCGGCATTGAAGAGCATTCCGGTTTCCATGAATTCCAGCTACGCTCCCGATGGGGGATTTCCCGAAGGCGTTGGCTATTGGGAATATGGCACCAGTTACAACGTGTACCTGCTAGCCTCGCTGCAGTCGGCGTTGGGACAGACCTTTGGTTTGCTCCAGGCGCCCGGATTCGCCTTGACCGCCGATTATCGTCTCCAGATGGTGGGACCCACAAACCTGCGCTACGCCTACGCCGACCAGTCGACGACCAACAACTTCGTGAGCTGCATGTTCTGGTTCGCGAAGACTTTTAATCGCCCGTTCTACATGAAGACCGAACGGACAAATTCCGGCACGCCCAACATTTTCGCGCTCTTGTGGTACGATCCCGTCCTGGCCGGCACGGCCGACACCTACGCGCTTCCCTTGAACGTGCGCTACCAGAAGCTCGACGTGGCGGTGTTCCGCTCGTCGTGGTCGGACACGAATGCCTGGTATGTGGGCTTCAAGGGGGGCGACAACAAAGCATCCCACGCGCATCTGGACCAAGGGGCGTTCGTGTTCGACCAGGCCCGAGTCCGCTGGGCCGCCGATTTGGGAAGCGACAACTACGGAGTGCCCAATTATTTCGTGGACAGAAACCTGCAGGATGGGGCGCACTGGAAGATGTACCGGACGCGCACCGAGGGCCACAATACGCTCACCATCAGCGCGAGCCGGCAGAGTCCGCTGGCCTTCTCCAGCCAGTCGATCGCGGCCAAGGCGCCACTGTTGGATTCCCGATCCGACTCGACAAATCCTTACGCCATCGCC
>JBDKGS010000163.1:0-10018 GCA_039798065.1 Fibrobacterota bacterium
CGATTCGGGTTGAACGTGTTCGGTTTGATCGGATTCGATTTCGGCCGCAAGACCATGAACCTGTACTTCATGATCAAGGATCCGGCATCGAAGAGTCGCGATTACGGCGCGCAACTTTCGGATCTAGGTTTTCCTGTCGATCAAGCCGAATTCCTCGATGCGTGCCGACCGGCACAGGCCCTCTACTACACCTTCTCGTGGGCTTCGGCAAAGACCGAGCGCGTGTGCTTTCCGGTGGTCTGCTCCGACCACAGCCAGGTCCCCATGCGGTTCGATTCGCTCTTCGAGATCGCCCTCGGAAACGCGTCCTTCACCGGAGGGCGACAGACGTGCATCTATTCCATCGTCTGGTCGCAAGAGGGCAACTACTTCAAGGTGGACAACGACTACAGCGGCACCATGGCAAGCCAACTGATCGAGGCCGCCGAGGTGGGAGTCTAGGGATCAAGGCGTTCTCGATCCGCCGATGCGGATCAGGAGGACGCCGTTCGCGTCACGCCCTCCGCTTGACCTCGTCCCACAATTTGTCCTGCGCGACCAGATCCAGGTCGGACAATTTCTGTCCGCGCGACTCGATCAGCGTTTCCATCCCGCGATAGCGTGTTTCGAATTTGCGGTTGGCGCGCTGCAGGGCGATCTCGGGATCCACGCCCAGCTTTCGAGCCAGGTTTACGGCCACGAAGAACAGGTCGCCGATCTCGTCTTCCAGGTGGTCGGCGTCGTTTTCCGTCAACGCTTCCTTCACCTCGAGAATTTCTTCTTCCAGCTTGTCCCAGATGGGAGCCGCGTCGGGCCAGTCGAATCCGTCCTTGGCGGCGCGCACCTGCAGCTTTTTGGCCTTCATCAGAGCCGGGTAGGTGTTGGGGATGCCGTCCAGGCGGCTCTTGCGGGTTTCCTTGCCTTTCTCGGCGTTCTTGATCGCCTCCCAGTTCACCACCACTTCGTCGGATCCTGTCACCGCGACTTCGCCAAACACATGGGGGTGGCGACGGACCAGTTTGTCCGACAATTCGTGGATGACTTCGTCCATCCCGTAGTGTCCGGCTTCCGAGGCCATCTGGGCGTGGAACACCACCTGCAACAGCACGTCCCCAAGTTCTTCGCGCATGTGGGCGTTGTTGCCTTCTTCCACCGCTTCAAGGAACTCGTAGGCTTCTTCCAGCAGGTATTCCTTGATGCTTTCGTGGGTCTGCTCCTTGTCCCAAGGGCAGCCGTCGGGCGCCCTCAAGCGGGCCATGATTTCGCGAAGGTCTTCGAAGGAATAGCGTTTGGCGTCCATGATGCCTGCCAAGATAGCCGGTCGAGATCCAAGCGGCGCGATGGCTCCACCTTGATCTAGTTTTCAGTTCATGATTTCCCTCCTTGCCATCGTTGCTTCGCTGACAAGCGCTGTCGTATCCGTCGAGCGCGACTCGTGTTCCGTCGCTGGCGGTCATGCCCTTGCAGGGGCGTTCGCTTCAGCCCGAAGAGGCCGAGGTGCTTTGCGAGGCGCTCACCTCCAAACTCAAGTCGCTGGGCCACGCCCACGTGATCGAACGCAGCCAGATCGACAAGATCCTTGCCGAACAAGGCTTCCAGAAATCGGGCGCGTGCGAAAAGTCGGAATGCGCCGTGGAAGTGGGGCGATTGGCAGGAATTGACCAGATGGTGGTGGGGTCGGTTGGAAAGCTGGGCGAAACCTGGTCGATGGTTGTCCGGTTGGTGAGTGTCCAGACCGGTGAAATCCTCGCCTCGGCGCAGGATACGCGCGAAGGCCAGGTCGACGTCCTGTTGCGGGAGTCGGTTCCCGCGCTCGCTTCCCAGCTGCTGGGCTTGGGGCCCAAGGTCGCGACTCCCGCGGCGGCACCGGTGCAGCCGTCGGCGAACAAACCCAACAGTGCCTATTTCGAGTTGAACTCGATCGTGGCGAACAAAGGGTTCCTGGAGAAAAGAGGATTGGTTCGGGCGCGACTCTTGTCGGATTCTGTCGATTTCGTGGTCAGGCATTCCTTGTACCGGGACGCCTCGATTTCGGGATGGTGGGCGGTCGCCAACATCTACGTGGTTCCCGTCGGTTCCATGGTGCAAGGAGACTGGACCGGAATCGGCATGATGGCGGCAGGTTATCTGGTCGGAGGCATCGTTTCCAGCCGGACCTCCGGCGATGCAGGGGCGGGTGTTCTGGGGGCAACGTATCTGTTCGGCCTCATCCGTCCGATCGTTTACGCGAACAACACGAACTCATCCTTGAAGAACGGGTTGCAGCTGGCGGGATACCTTGGTCCCGATGGCCGCGGCGCAGGAGCCATGCTGGCCTACAGGTTCTGATGTCCCGTGCAGGCCTGATCGTCCTGATGGGCGTGGCGGGTTCGGGAAAGACCGTGGTGGGGAAGGCCTTGGCTTCGCGATTGGGCTGGTATTTCCTGGAAGGCGACGATTTCCATCCGTTCGCGAACGTGGAGAAGATGTCGCGCGGAATTCCGCTGACAGATTCCGACAGGGAGCCCTGGCTCGATGCGCTGGGCAGGGAGATGGCCGTCGTCTCGGGTGCGGGTTCCTCGGTGGTGGTGGCGTGTTCGGCACTGCGGGCGACCTATCGCGAACGTCTGCTCCATTGGGCTCCCGGGGCTCGCTTCGTGCATCTTCTGGTGGGCGAGGCGCTGCTTCGAGATCGACTGAAGGATCGCAAAGGGCACTACGCCGATGAACGCCTCCTCGAGAGCCAGCTTTCGACCTTGGAGGCTCCGGCCGCGCAAGAGGCCTTGGTGGTGGATGCCTCCAGGCCGGTGACGGAAATCGTCGAGGAAATCGGGGCCCGTTCACAGCTGTTCGCGCGGTAGATTTGTCCCCATGCTCGCCACTCGTGAAGCCGCCAAGCGCGCCTATTCTGACTGGAAGACGGAACTTGTCACCGATCGCGGAGCCAACGGGTTTCTGCGCGTGCGCAGACCCGATTCCCCGTACGCCCAGGTCGATTCCACCGTGTCGGAGGGGATCGCCTACGGCATGATCCTGGCCGTGGTCCACGACGACCAATCGCTCTTCGACGATTTGTGGAAATACTCGCAGCGATGGGTCAACGAGAACGGCCTCATGCACTGGTACATCGATGCAGAAGGATCGAAGCCCCTGGGCGAAGGCGGCGCGACGGATTCCGACGAAGACATCGCCTGGGCGCTGTTGCACGCGGCCCGCAGGTGGGGTGGTTCGGGCACCATCGGCGAGACCTACGCGAACGCGGCCAAGCGCCAGATCGAGGCTGTGTGGCGCCACGAGGTCGACCATTCGCGCGACGGCCTGTTGATGCCCGGCGACAAATGGACCATGCCGGGGTTGTTCAATCCTTCGTACTTCGCGCCCGGCCAGTACCGCGTGTTCGGGAAGATGACAGGAAATGTCGAAGGGTGGAGCCGGGTGGTGAACACCGGCTACCGGGTCCTGGAGTTATGTCAAAATCTGTCGTACGGCAATGGCGCCAACGGATTGGTCCCGGCCTGGTGTCTGGACGACGGCGCTCCGCAGGTTCCGTTTCCCTACGGCCCCTCGCACCACCAGTACGATTCGGCGCGCACCCCGTACCGGATCGCGCAGGACTGGCTCTGGCACCGCGAGCCGCGAGCGCTGGGCTATTGCCGGAAATCGTCGGCCTTCTTCGCATCGCTTGCGGAGTCGGAATTTGTCGACGGGTTCGAGCTCGACGGGACGCTGCGCCCGGACGCCGATTCCAAACACCCCACCGAGTCGGCGGTGTTCGTGGGCTGCGCGGCAGTGGGGGCCAGCTGCGACCCCGCCTTTGCGGAGGTCGCCGCCAGGTGGACCGCACGGGTGGCCACCGGAACGCTCACCACGCGCAGTCGCTACTACAACCTGTCGTGGACCGCGCTGACCTTGGCGATGCTGTCGGGAGACATGACGGAAGCGGCTTGAATCTCCTCCCGCTGGGTGGCCTATGGCTTCGCGATCCGCACCCAAGGGCCGTCGCGGACGAGTTCGATGGATTTCCACGAGATCGCTTTGCCGGGATTTGTCGTGATCTGGACGGCCAGGGCACGGCGCGTCCACGGTTCGTGCTGGTCGAACACGAAATTCCCGATCCCGTACCAGACTGGCTTCCCTTGGAGGATTGACGGAATCTGTCTATGTGAGGATTGGACCACGTGGGCGTGGTGCCCCACCAGCGCCGAAGCTCCCCAGGCCGCCAAACGATCGGCGAGTTCGTGTTGCGCCCGCGAGACCGCGCGGGATTGTTCGGTTCCCCAATGGAGCGAGACCAAGGCGGGAACACCACTTCGCGCCAAGGCCGCCAAGTGGTGCCGAAGTCGCGAGGTATCGGCGCAAACGTGCCTGGTGTCGATTCCCGGGAGGATGGCGATGGCGAGCAGCGCGACAGAATCCGTCTTGGTTTTGACCATGACGGGTGCGCAAGGGTCGCCGCGCGTGGAAGCGCCGACAGGCCGGATTCCGGAGCGTTCCAGGAGCGCGATGGTCCGGCCCAGGCCCGCGAGACCCCGATCCATCGAGTGGTTGTTGGCCAGGATGGCATGCGTGAATCCGGCATCGCGCAGGGTGGTGGCGACTTCCGGATCGCTGCGCAGCGAGATCGGCTTCTTCACGGCGGGAACCGACGGCTCGCAAAGCGGGGTTTCCAGGTTGAGGAGGGAAAAGTCGCTCGAATCGCGCAGGCCTTGCGTGGAAACGAACAGCTTGGCCACCGGACGTTTGGCCGTCGCGTCGCGCACGCCGCGATCGAAATGCGCGTCGCCGAAGAACACGATCCGCGCCCCGATCAAGGCGTGCAAAACGACGAAAATCGTCAATAGCAGCTCCCCGACGGAAGCAGTCCTGCGGTGGACGGGACCGTGGTGGGGGGAGTCGAGGAACTGAACAACGGCGCCTGCCACTGCGGGCGGTCCGGGCCCTTGCGAGCCTCGAGCATATCATGCCATTTTCTGTCTGTCAGTCGCTCCGTCCCGATCCATTCCCGGTGGCTGAACACCGCGCCGCGCCCCAGGTGCAGGTGGCCGCCGATCTCGACCAGCGCCCACAGTTCGTCGGCGTAGCCGGTGCCTTCCATCAGCGGGGTGCCGTTCTTGGAATAGACATCCACCGCCGCCGCCGACATGCCTTCGTCGGTCTTGTCGAAGTTCCAGGGTTGCAGGCGGGTGATGCGGTAGGTGAGCTCTTCGGCGCGTCCCCCGATCCACAGGATGTTCCGGAGCTGGTCGGGTGTCAACGGTTGTCCGGCCAGTTCGCGGCGCGAGGCGTCGGCCAGCCAAGTGAAGTCCTCCAGAAGGTCCTTGTCGATGCCGTCCGACGGCGCATCGGGCGCTAGGGCATGGACGAGCGAATCGACCGCCTGCACCAGTTTCGCGGCGCCTTCCCAGAATTCCACATTGGGATCCACCCAGCCCATCGGGTCGGGAGGTGGCGGGCCTCCGCCTTCGCCGCATTCTGCGGCCTCGGCCTGTTCCTGGTACAGGATGTTTTCCTGTTTTTGAAGCGTCCAGCCCGCCAGTCCGGTCACCAGAACGTGCCGTTGCCAAAGCGGAGTCTGCTGGAAGGGCGGCGCCTTCGACGGAATCCGGAACAGCGCCCCCGCCAGGTCCATGCGCCGGGAGTGGAAATCGACGCCTTGGAACAGCTCCGGCGTCTTGCGCAAGACGTCGACGGAATCTGTCCATCCGCTCCAGGTTTGGGGGACTTTCAGTTCGTCCACCAGAATCTGTCTGGCGATTTCCACGCCACGGACCGTGAACACGTCCAGACCGCTCGGGAAGGGGCGGCGCTCCAGTTCGATCAGCCGCTGCAGGATTTCGGCGTCGCCCGACCAGCGCATGGGGAAGACGCGCATCGACGGTTCCGTGAGGTCGGCCACGGCGATGGCGTTCCCTCCGCGAGCATGGAAGCGCGAAGGGTCCTTTCCCTGCAATCTGCCCAGCATGTCGTCGCGCATCTTGGCGTCGCCGAACACTTGAGACGGATTCTGTCCGTTCAGCTCTTCGGCCAGATCCTGCGGCGACAGTCCGTTGCGAGGCCCGGACAGGGCGTCGGCGAACGCCGCGATGCGGTGGATGCCTTCGGGACCCAGCGCTCCGCAGGCCGCCCAGGCCCGGGCCAAGGCGAGCGCCGCGGGCAAATGTTCGGGGGTCAATTTCCAGCGCGCCAATCCAAGCCACTTGAGGGCGCGGAAGTACCCGCCCAGCGTGTCCGACGATGCGTAGTGGCCGCGAGGTTTCAATCGGCTCCAGTCGAACAACGTGTCCAGAAGGACTGCGCTGGAAAAGCCTTCGCCGGCGATGCCATCGGCGAAATCCGACCGGGCCGCGACCCGTAAGGGACCAGGCAGCGCCGCAAGAGAAGTGTCGGATCCTGTCAGGAAGGCCTGGGCGAGCGCGATGGCAGCCTGGGCCTTTTGCGCCCCTTCGCGCAGTTCGGGCTCGGTCTCGCGGTCCAGCTGGGAGCGCAGCTCGCGCAACGAAGAGTCCAATTGGCCCACCAGGTGTTCGCGCTCCATGTCCTTCATCAGGTATTTGAAGCGCATGTGGAGAAGTTGCAGGTACAGGTCGGGGGTGACGATGGAGGGGATTCCGTCGTACTGGTTCTTGTCGTAGACGTTCCAGAGCTGACGGTGGCGGCCTTCCACGACGGCGAATCCGGCGGTATCGAGGTGGGCGACAAGATCTGTCGGGAGGGAGTCGAACACCATCCGGTTGACCAGGTGCCCGATCGAAGCCCGACGGATTCCGTCCGATTCGATCCACATGCCTTCTGCGAGTTGGTCTTCGCGCTCCTTCAGCTTGTCGTGCCAGCGTTGCTCCCACGGAGCCAGCCGAGGGCTGAAATCGGCGGGGTTCCAGATCGGCTGGTACCACTTGAAGCGATTGAAGAAGGCGCGCAGAACCATGTCGCGGAACAGGAACCCATGGCGCGCCAGCACGAAGTGGCGCAGGTAGCGGATCTGTTCCAACGAAAACCGCGTCAAATCCAGGGTGGTGTCCATGCGCGGGGGCGCGACGTCCTGCGGAAAGGTTTCGCGGAACTCCTCGTCCTGGTGGAAGGGCTTGAGGTAGGATGCCAGCGTGTCGGGCGGGCCTTGGAACAGCGCGAGGAATTCGGTGTCGGGAGCCGTCCGCCAAGAATTGTCGTGGTGCCGAGATGGGCCAGTGAACAGGTAGGCGGCGGTGGCGGCAACCACCAACGCGAGGGCGCCCGCGACGGGGCGGGGCCAACGACGGTTGGGTGTTTTCGTGGCGACATTATCTGTCATCATTGTCCTCGATGGGGGGAGCGGGGAAAACGGGGGCGGTTCGGGTCGCGGACCAGCAGGGAATCCATCCGGAATCCGAATCCGGTCCATTTCCAGCGGGCGATCTGCCAGACGGGGCCGATCCTTTCGCGCGCCAGAATTCGTCCTGGGGTTTCGAGCGCGAAGGTGTCGAGCTCGCCCGACAAGCGGGTGCCCAGCCAACCGGGACGCAGGCGTCCCCGATCGACCTTCCAGAACTGGAGTCGACGGCGCGCGGTGGAGTCGAAACGGTTGCGCTTGAACACGCCAAGCAGCAGGTCGGGACAGCCGTCGCCGTCCGCATCGCCGCGTTGGATCGACCAGACCGGCCATGGCATGGGGGTGCGGCGGGTTTCTCCGCCGGTGGAAAGTTCGATCACGCTTCTGCCGGTGCGACCTTCCGAGATCCCGACGGTCCAATCGGGAGAGCAGGCGATCAGTAGATGGAGCAGTGCCGAGGGGAGAAGCGCGGACATCTGCCCTTAAAACTAACCCCCTAATTCTTCCCAGCGCGCGTAGGCCTTGGCGATGTCGGCGGCCAGCTGGTTCAGCTTCACGTTGGCGATCGCGATCTCGTCGGCCGGCTTCCGGTAGAACGCGGGATCGGCCATGGCCTCGCCAAGACTGGTCTGCTCGGTCTCCAGGGTCTCGATCAAGGCGGGCAAGGCGTCGAGCTCTCGGGTTTCCTTGTATGACAATTTCTTACCGGTGGGCGATGCTGCTTGGGCGGCGACTTGCACGGCTTCGATCCGGGTCTTTTCGGTGGCTGCCTTGGCGACTTCGCGGGCCAAGGATTGCCGTTTCCAGTCGCTCCATCCGCCCACGTGTTCGTTGACGATTCCGTCGGAGCCAATAGCCAGGACAGATGTGGCAACGTTGTCCAGAAATTCGCGGTCGTGGCTCACCAGGATCACGGTGCCGTCGAACTCCACCAGCAGGTCTTCCAAGAGGTCCAGGGTTTCGGCGTCCAGGTCGTTGGTGGGTTCGTCCAGCACCAACACGTTGGCCGCACGCGTGAACAGGCGCGCCAACAGCAAGCGGTTGCGCTCGCCACCCGAAAGCCCCTTGGCCTTCTGCATGGCCTTCTCGGCGCTGAACAGGAATTCCTGCAGGTACTTCATCACGTGACGGGGCTGGCCGCCCACGGTGATGGTCTCGCGCCCTTCGCCGATGTTGTCGCGCACGGTGGCTTCGGGATCGATCTGGTCGCGCATCTGGTCGAAGTACAGGATCTCGAGATTGGTGCCCAACACGACAGATCCTGTCGTAGGCTCCAGCTCTCCCAGCAGGGTGCGCAAGAGCGTGGTCTTGCCCGATCCGTTGGGGCCCAAGAGCGCGATCTTGTCGCCGCGGCTGATGATGGTGGACAGATTCCGGAACAGAGGTTTGCCCTCTCCCCAGGCGAAGGAGACGTTCTTGGCTTCGGCGACCTTGCGGCCCGACTTTTCCGCCTCGGTGATCTTCATCTGCACCGCGCCCGAACGTTCGCGGCGGTCGCTGCGGTCGCGGCGCATCCGCTCGAGCGCACGCACGCGGCCTTCGTTGCGGGCTCGGCGGGCCTTCATGCCTTTGCGGATCCACACTTCTTCTTCGGCAAGCCGCTTGTCAAATTCCGACCAGGTCTTCTCCTCGGCCTCCAGCATGGCTTCCTTGCGCACCAGGAAGGTGTCCCAGTCGCAGGCCCAGTCGAACATGCGTCCGCGATCCAACTCCAGGATGCGGGTGGAAATGCGCTTGAGGAAGGCGCGATCGTGGGTCACGAACAAAAGCGCGGTCCCCGAGCCCAGCAAGACTTCCTCCATCCAGGCGATGGAATCGATGTCCAGGTGGTTGGTGGGTTCGTCCAACAACAGAAGGTCCGGTTCTCCGGAAAGCGCGCGGGCGAGCAGGACGCGGCGTTTCTGACCGCCCGAAAGCTCGGTGAACAGGGCGTCCGGAGGCAATCCGGCGCGCTCGACCCAACGCTCGGCTTCGATCTCGGCCTTCCAGGAGGCTTCTTCCTCGTGGTGGGCCACGCCCTGTCGGACAATTTCCGACACCGTGCCCTCGAGTTCGGGGATGTCCTGGGGCAGGTAGCAGATCCGGGCCGAGGCGTCCTGGATGATTTCGCCCTTGTCGACCTCGTGCTCGCCGGTCACCAGCCGCATCAACGTGGATTTGCCGGTGCCGTTGCGGCCCGTCAAGCAGACGCGTTCGCCGCGTTCGATGGAAAAACGGACGCCGTCCAACAGGGGCACGCCGCCGAATTGGAAGCTTACGTCGCGAAAAGAGAGAACGGCCATTGGAGTCAAAACCTGTCTAAATACGGAATATCGGGAACACTAACGGAAGCGCCAACGCGAAGGGCGATCTTCGAGCCGCCCGATTCCGCAACTAGAGTGGCAAAGCGGTCTGGGACTTCGCCGGCTTGTTCAGTTCTTCGTCGGGGTAGCATCCCGAGAAGCACCCGGTGCAGAAATTGCCTTCGAGTTCGCGGGCGCTGGAGACCATGCCTTCGATGCTCAGGTAACCGAGCGATTCGACGCCCAGGTACTTGCGCATGTCTTCGATGCTCATGTTCGAAGCGAGCAGTTCGGTTTCTGTCGGGAAGTCCATGCCGTAGTAGCAGGGATTGCGCACCGGCGGCGAGCTGATGCGAACATGGATTTCGGAAGCACCGGCTTCGCGGACCATGCGACACAAACTGCGCAGCGTGGTTCCGCGCACGATGGAGTCGTCCACCAAGACCACGCGACGGCCCTTGAGTACGCCGGG
>JBDKGS010000164.1:0-9997 GCA_039798065.1 Fibrobacterota bacterium
AGGTGCGATCGGCGATCGGGGGCACGCGGGAATTCGGTTCCGGGGTCCGCTCGTTGCCATCACCTTCGCAAGTGGCGCAGGCCGTGGCCTCCGATCCCCTCTCGGTGGGGTATGGTAGCAGCGGTTGGTCGTTGTCGCGGCTGGAACGCTCCAGCGACGCGATCCAGGTCCGCCCCCTGGTCCTGGCCTTCCCTGCCGGGCCGATGCGACCGGCCGTCTCCGAGTTCCTGTCGTTCGTGCTTTCCCGGCAAGGACAGAAATTGGTTGCCGATGACGGATTCCGTCCATTGAACCCCGATTCCGCCGCCGCTTGGCGCGCGAGTCTGGGGCTCTGATGGCCGAGTCGTCGCGTCGTCGTGTTCCCCGATCGGTGCGCATCGCCGATCGCCTCGCCGGACTTGTGCTGGGAATCGGTGGGTCGTTCGCCCCTTTCGCCCTGGCGGCCGCGATGCTCTGGCTTTTCTGGCAGGCCGACCTGCTCCATCCGCTGGCGGATTGGAGCCGCGTGGGAGGCTGGTTGCGCGGTTCGGTGAGCCTAGGACTGGTGGCGCTCGCGGGCGCTTCGCCATTCGCCGTCACCGGGGCTCTCCTGGGACGCGGCAGCGATCTGGTGAGGCTTCATCTGCGAATGGTCGCGGCGGTCCCGTTGGCGGTGCCTGCGTTCCTGTTGCTGCATTGGACGGCGCCGTGGGTGTCGCAGAGATTCGGCTTGCCTGTCCAACATCCAGGCTGGGCGTGCATCGCTTTGGCGGTGGGCATGGTTCCACCGCTGTGGCTCATCCTTTCCGACGCGCTCGAACGAGGCGGGGGCATTTCGGCTGCGGCCTACGCTTTGGGCGCGACGCCGTCGCAGGTGATGCGCACCCTCATTCTGCCCGCTTCGGCTCCAGGATTGGTCGCGGCATTGCTCCGCGGATTTTCGCGCGCCATGGGCGAGACGATGGCGGTGCTGCTTGTTTCGGGGAACTACGCCAGCGCCTGGGGCGGCGCAGGCGGCGCGGCGACCGTGGGTGCGGCGCTGGTGCTCGATCTTCCCGAGGCGAGTCCGGGCGGGGCATTGTGGATCGATCTGATGCGCGGCGGTTTGCTTCTTACCGTGTTGACGGTTTCCGTCTACGCCGTCTCCGACCGGGTGGAGCGGCGCTTCCGCTCCGGAGGCCAGCCTTGAGCCGGGTCGGGCGCATCGTGCTGTTTGGTTTGTTGGCGGTGGTCGCGTTTCCCGCCGCCTTGCTGGCGGTGCGCACGGTTACTCTGCTGGAGCCGCGGACACCGATGTTGTCGGAACTTCCTGGTGGTAGACAAATATTGTCGTACCCGCTGGAGCAGGATGCGTGGGAATCGTCATCCGGGGTGGTCCGACATCTTCTGTCCGATGGAACGGTGCGCTCGTTCCCCGAAGGCTCGATCGGTGGTTCCCGTCCCTGCCCGGAAGCGTGGACGGCGAGATCGGAAGAGGGGCCGGTGCGGATCGGGTTCCTCCACGGCGTGGTCGTGGACGGCGACACCTTGCGCGGCGACTCGCTTGAAACGCGGTTGGAGTCGCTGCGGATCGGGCTACGGGAAGATCGAGCAAGACTGGTGGACGAGGTTCGAGGCCAAGCTGGCGCTCCGGGCTTCGAGAGGGCGATGCAGCGCTGGAACCAGTTCCGCCGCCAGGACGAACGCACCGGGTTGCTTCTGCGAGACGCGTCCGACTCCGTGGTTTTCCTCAGGCTGTCTTCGCTGCGCCAGATCTCGCGCGCGCCGACGGGTTGGATCGCCACGGCCGAAACCTGGATGCGTCAGATTTTGACCGTATTGTCCGAGACCCCCGACTCGTGGGGGCTTGGCGGATTGCGACAAGCGTTGACAAGCACGTTGGCCCTCATCCTGTTGTCGGGGGCGATAGGAGGAACGCTGGCTCTGCTGGCCGCATTGCTTCTGAACGAACGGTTGCGTCCCGGCAAATGGGCTTTGGTCGTCCGGCGTTCCTCGGAATGGCTTGCCGCGGTTCCCGGCGTGGTCTGGGGCGGCGTGGGGCTTGGGCTGCTGGTGTGGGGAGCCGGTGCGCAACTGGACGCATTGCTGGGCAATGGTCTGCGATGGGGAAATGGTGGGCTGCTTTGGGCGTCGCTGACCTTGGGAGTTCTGGCGGCGCCGATCTCGTTGAAGCGCTCCATGGAAGCGCTGGAGGAAGTTCCCAAGCAATGGCGATTGGTGGCGCGTTCTTGCGGCGCCACCCGGTGGCAGGTTCTGCGCATGGTGGTTTTGCCCTCGGCGTGGCGTGGACTTCTGGGTGCTTGGCTTTCCGCCTTCGCGCGCGCGGCGGGCGAGACCGCTCCTCTCATGCTGGTGGGGGCGGTGCATTCGATCGGCGGCGATGTGTTGGAGACGGGAATCCGCCTGCCGTCCTTGTCCGGCGGATTCCCGCATCTGGGGGTGCTGGCCTGCGATCCGCCTTGGTCCGTCCTCGAAGCCGAACTCGGTCATCCTGTGGCCTATCTGTCAATTTTTGTCCTCACGTTGCTGTGCGTCGGGTTCGAGCTGACCGCCTCCACCTTCCTGCTCGAAAACCGTCGCCGCCTTGCCAAGGATGTCGAGGCATGATCGTCCCGGCCATCCATCCGTCGGATCCCGGCGATCGCCCCCACGTCGAGTTCCGCGGTTGGACCGTGAAACTGCGCGGTCGCGAACAGCTGCGATGGGTGGATTTCGACATACCCAAGGGCCGCATCGTGGCATTGGTCGGGCCGACAGGATCCGGCAAGAGCGCGCTCATTTCGTCCATCAATCGCATGCTCGCGCTGGAGCCGGATTTCGAACATTCCGGCCAGGTGCTTTTGGCCGGCGATCCGGTATGGGGTCGCGAAGTCGACGACTTGCTCGTGCGACGCAGGACAGGAACTGTCTTCCGCGACGGGACGACGCTGCCGGGAACCGTCTGGGAGAACGTGGCCTTTCCGCTGCGGCTGGACGGCGAACGCCGTTCCGGCGTCCTCGATGCGGCGGTCGAATCCGCCTTGCGGTCGGTGTCTGCCTGGGAGATGCTTCGCGATCGGCTCCACAAGAGCGCTGCATCGCTTCCCGCGGGTCCCCGCCAATTGGTCAACCTCGCGCGCGCCGTGGTCGGTTCGCCCGAAATCCTCCTTCTCGACGAGCCTTGCGGGGATCTCGATCCCGTCTCCACCGAAATGGTCGAACAGGCCCTGGTGGATCTTTCGGGATCGCGCACGGTCGTCCTTTCCACCCACAATCTCGCGCAGGCATCGCGCCTTCCGCACCGCGTGGCGTTCTTTCTCGAAGGGCATCTGGAAGAATACGGTCCCACCGACCGCATGTTCCAAAGACCGATCCGCCGTTCGACCGAGGACTACCTTTCGGGACGATTCGGATGAACCATGTCTAGACAAACCGCCGACGAAATCCGTCGATTGACCTCGCGTCTCCAGGCGCAGAGCGCAAGGGTCCTGAAGCAAGTCTCGGCGGCGTCTTCCGTGTTGACGGAATTTGTCGAAAACGACGGATTCGAGGCGATGGAAGAGGAAATCGACCGCGAAGAGGTCCTGCTGGAGGAGGAGTGTCTGAGGGTGATGGCGCTGCACCATCCCATCGGCACCGATCTGCGGTTTCTGGCCACCTTGCTTCGCGCCAACGGCGACCTCGAACGCGCCGCCGACCACGCTTTGGGCGTCTACAGGCTTTGCCAGTCGCTATCCGGCGACGCCACCGATTCCCTGGTGCTTTTGTCGCGACAAGCCGCGCAGCTCATGGGCCAGGCCGTCCAGGCCCTTCTCGAGCGGGATCCGCACCAGGCGGCCCTGGTGCTGGAAGCCAACGTGCGGTTGCATGCGCTGTCGGAGGCTGCGCTGCGCCAAGCCCGCACGCATGCCGAAACATCCGATGCCGCGGCTCTGGACAAGGCGTTTTTGATGGTGCGTATCTCTTTGGATCTGCGACGGATCGGCGATCTTGCGAGCAACCTCGCCGAAGATGCCCTGTACCTGGAGAAGGGAAGCATCGTGCGCCACGGTGGAGCGATCGGTCTGGGCGGATAGCCACCTGGATTCCGGGTGCGAGGACAGGGGAGAGATTTGGTACCTTTGCCTCCCTTCACTCCATCAAAGGATGCTTTCATGTCCGCTTCGGTCCAGCCGTCTCTCGTAGAATCGATTTCCTCTTTTCTGCCCATCATCCTGGTGTTCGGCGCCATGATGTGGTTCATGTCCATTCGTCCGGCCATGAAGCGCCAGAAGGAACAGGACGAGATGATGAAAAACCTGAAGCGCGGTGATCGCGTGCTCACTTCCGCCGGGTTCTACGCCGAAGTCGACAAGGTGGAGGACAACGGCAACGTGATCCTCAAGCTGGCCGACGGCGTCAAGCTGGAATTCCAGAAGCAAGCCGTGGTCGCCAAGGTCAAGGAAGGCTGAGATGGCCGTCCTCAAGGTCCTCACTTGGGGCGATCCGCTCCTTCGCAAGAAGTCGCGTCCGGTGGAAGCATCCGAGCTCGATGACAATTTCCGTGCATGGTGCGCCGACCTGGTGGAAACCATGTACGAGGAGGAAGGCGTGGGCCTCGCCGCGGTGCAGGTGGGCAGAGCCATCCGCGTCCTGGCGGTCGACACGCAGTACGGAGAATCGGAAGTCAGGCACCCAATCGTCTACGTGAATCCGGTCATCGAGCCCGTGGGCGCTCCCTGCGACGACAATGAAGGTTGCTTGTCGGTACCCGGCGTGCGCGGCAAGGTGAGTCGACCGGAATCCATCCACATCTCCTGGATGGACGAGCACGGCAACTCCCATCGGCGCGAGAACCTCACCGGCTTGGAAGCGCGATGCCTCCAGCACGAGATGGACCACTTGGAAGGCGTGATCTTCGTCGACCGGCTGAGTCCGGCCGCTCGCAGCCTGGCCGAGGGCAAGCTGCGCAAGCTGGCGCGTCAGGGCGCGTGAACCTGGTCGGGATCGCATTGACCCTGGTGGCCGTTGCCGCCTGGAGCTTCGATCCCGGATCGGAGGCGCGTCGATTGGACGACAAGGACGCTCCAGCCCCGAGCGCGCCTGCCCTTACGAACTCCAAACCAACGGGCGCGCGCATGGTCCGTGTGGTGCTGGCCGAGGGGCGCGGTGCGGTCGAGTTCGAGCTTCGTGGCGATTGGGGCGAACACCAAGGACACAAATTGTCGGGTCGGATCTCGGCGCGCGACGACGGCGGTTCCATCCGTTTGTCCAGCGGTGCCTGGAAGCTCGATGCCGGGCCGGAGGCCGCGTTCCTGCCCGAGAAGGCTGGCAGTTTCTGTCTGGATGGCCGATGTTATCGCGGCGGAGTTTCGCTGCTGAGGCTCGCCAACGGGATCGCGGTCGTCAATCGGCTCGGGCTGGAAGACTATCTGCTGGGAGTCGTGCCGGGTGAAATCGGACGGCGATTGATTCCCCAATATCTGGAGGCCGTAAAGGCCCAGGCGATCGTGGCGCGAACCTACACGCTGCGTTCGCTGGGACAGTACTCCGGCAAACCTTGGGATGTCCGCGACGATGTTCGCGACCAGATGTACGAAGGCCTCAAAGGCGAGGACTCGATGTGCTCGAGGGCGGTGCGATCCACGATCGGACAGATTCTGGTCGACCAGCAGGGCAAGCCCATCGACGCCTACTACCACTCGACGTCGGGCGGGCGAACCGCCGACATCGCCTCCGTCTGGCCGCAGAAATCGGCGCAGCCCTATCTGAGGGGCATCGTCGACACCGCCAAGGACGGCCGCGCCTGGGATGGCTCGGCGCTTGTGGCCTCGTGGACGGAACGTTGGCCCGTCCAATTGCTCCACGATTCGGTGCGACGCGACCTCACGGAGGCGCTGGGCCGCAAGGTCGATCCCGGCAATGTGGTCTCGCTTCGGTTGGAAGGTCGCGACTCGTCGGGCCGCGCCCGCAAGCTGGTGGTGGTGGCCGACAACGGCACCTACGAAGTGCCCAGCGACCGCATCCGATGGGCGTTGCGCCGCCCGGCCAAAGGACGCCCCATTCTTCGCAGTTCCCGTTTCGAACTGGAAGTGGTCAATGGCGAGTACCTCGCCGAAGGCACCGGTTACGGCCACGGCGTGGGCATGAGCCAGAACGGCGCCATGGGGCGCGCGTACGCCGGCCAATCGTGCCAGCAGATTTTGTCAGCATATTACCCTGGAACCGTCCTGAGGACTTTGGAATGACATTCGAAGAAATCGTCGCGCGTCGGCGCACCTTCGCGATCATCTCGCACCCTGACGCGGGCAAGACCACGCTCACCGAAAAGCTGTTGTGGTACGGTGGTGCCATCCGCGAAGCCGGCATGGTGCGTGCCAAGAAGGGGCGCAAGGCGGCCACGTCCGACTGGATGGAGATCGAGCGCCAGCGCGGGATCTCGGTGACAAGTTCCGTCATGAGCTTTCCGCACGACGGCCACCACATGAACCTGGTGGACACGCCAGGCCACGAGGACTTCTGCGAAGACACTTTCCGTGCGTTGGCGGCGGTCGACAGCGCCGTGGTGCTCATCGACGGCGCCAAGGGCGTGGAGCCGCAGACCTTGCGTCTCATGGAAGTGTGCCGCATGCGCCGCACGCCGGTCATCACGTTCATCAACAAGTGCGACCGCGATATCCGCGACCCGTTGGAATTGTTCGACGAAATCGAACAGAGCCTGGGATTGCCGTGCGTGCCGTTCACGCTTCCTTGCGGATCGGGCGTGAGCTTTCGCGGCGTCTACAGTCTTGGGGACAAGGCCTTCCATTCCTTCTCGGAACGCAACCAGGACGACAACGAAGATCGCACCGAACGCGGTCAGCACCACTTCGAACTTTCCAGTACCGAGCTCGACCGTTTGGGCGGCGAACGTGAAGCCGGCAAGCTGCGCGAATTGGCCGATTTCGCCACCGGCGCCATGCCAGGATTCGACCGCGAGGCGTATCTGAACGGCGAACAGACCCCGGTGTTCTTTGGATCCGCCTTGCACCTGTTCGGTGTCAAGCATCTGCTCGATGCTCTGGTGAACATCGCTCCGGCCCCCAACAAGCGCGAAGCCGACAAGCGCACCGTGCGCGCCAACGAATCGGCCTTCACGGGATTCGTGTTCAAGATCCAGGCGAACATGGACTCCAAGCACCGCGACCGCATGGCCTTCGTGCGCGTGTGTTCGGGCAAGTTCGTGCGCGGCGAGAAGGTCACGCACGTGGCCTCCAATCGCGAAATCCGCATGGCCGCCCCGACAACATTTGTCGCGCAGGACCGTTCGCTGGTCGACGAAGCCTATTCAGGCGACATCGTGGGCATCCACGATCCGGGCGTGTTCCGCATCGGCGACACCCTCACCGCCGGCGAAAAGCTTCAGTACGAAGGCATCCCCGAGTTCTCGCCAGAACACTTCGCGAGGGTGATTTCCAAGAATCCGTTGCGCTCCAAGCAATTGTCGCAAGGGCTGGAGCAGCTCACGCAGGAAGGCGCGGCGCAGGTCTTCACGCCGTTCTCGGGGCCGCACCAGATTCTTGGCGTGGTGGGGCGCTTGCAATTCGACGTCATCCAGTTCCGCTTGTCGGGCGAGTATGGCGCCGAATGCGCCTTCGAGCCAGTGTCGGTTTGGGCGGCGCGTTGGGTGGTGGGCGACGAAGACGAGATGAAGCTGTTCAAGGAACAGAACATCTTCGACTGCGCCACCGATCGGCACGGCGGCCTGGTCTATCTGCCCAGCCACGAATTCAAGGTGCGATTGATGTCGGAGAAGTATCCCAAATTGCACTTCGAGGCGGCTCGAAGGTAAGTCGGAATCTGTCAATGCTGGTCGGGCGCAGGATCGCCCGGCCTGGAATCAGGACTGCGTCAATTTCCGTCGCATCGCCCGCACTCTTGAGCGCGCGGAGAACGCGGCCACGATCGACAGCAGGAATGTCGCGAGGGCCACTCCGACTGCGGCCCATTCCACTTCTCCCTTGGGCATGCGCGTCCACAGCGAAACCGGGATTCCGCGTGGTTCCCATCGTGCTTCCATCTTGGCCGACTCGCCCGCCGATCCATCGGTGGGGAAGTTCCAGACGGCCCGGCTTGAGCCGGTGTCGAATTTCGCGCGTCGGTCGGTCCAGGCGACCGATCCGGGAAACGTCCACTCGATGGTCATCGTCACGCGATCTTCCGCGTTTTCGGCGGGCAGCTTGACGAAGCGTCGCAGCGTGCTGCCAGAATCCGTCGCGGACAATTTCAGTCCGCCAAACAGGTCTTCCATGGGCAGGATTCCGTTGAACTGCCGCAAGGCGGCAAGCGAATCGAAATGGAAGACGCTACCGTGCCAGTGGCGCCCGGGAGAAAACGAATCGACGTCGGCGATCCAGTGGACACCGCGCAGCCGTTTGGCCGACCGGCGGACTTCGCGGATCTTCTCGGTCTCCTGGGTGCCGTTGGCGATGCCGAAGACGATGCGGATTTCCCCGGATCCATCGTCGAACAGCTCGGCGGTTTCGTGGTAGCTCAGGCAGCCTTGCAAAGAGATCAAGGCGACGATGGGCAGCGTGAAAATCGACAAGCGGCGTGCGGCTTTGACGGAAATCGGCATTGGCGAACCTTTGGGACGAAGGTGTTGCTGTCTCCTGGGCGCGGAACCGACAACCTAGCTTCGCCGACGCCTGCAATTCACTGCAGAAGAAGTTTCTCCACCCGGATCGAGTTCGCCGCGTCCCGCCAGGTCGCGATCCACACGCCCGAAACCCCGGTGGGCAGGCTCGACAATCCTTGTCGGATCGAGAGCGGTCGTCGTTCGCCTTGAGCCGAAATCCACCAGCCTTCGCGATCGCCGAGAATTCCCGGGAACGCCAATCTCGATCCGACCCGGACGATCCCGTTTCCGAAATTTCCGGCGTCGGAATCCGTCACGCCCGTGACATCGCCTCCGGTGCCCACGACGTTGTCGGCGGGGGTGCCTGGCTTGGTGCATTCGGTCCCGCAGGCGGCGGGGTAGTCCATGCTCCACTCGCGCCCTCCCATCGCCAACTGGTCGTCGGCATCGATCAGGCGCAATTCGAAATGCGTGTTGCCGGGATCGGGGAGGAGCCACAATTGCCCCATGTCGCCTTCCATGGTGGCCTTTTTCCAGACACCGCCCACCTTCTGTTCCACGCCGTGGATTCCGTTGGGCAGGTGCGTGACCATGAGCCGCATGTAGTAGGGCTTGGATGCCAGGCTGAAGTAGAACCTCGGCTCGCCCTGGTAGTTGGGGGCCTTCACGAATTCCCACTGCACCTTCGGGTTGCCAAATCCTGTCACCACGTATTCGCGGGCCCAGGGATTGTTCGGGTCGGCCTTGGGTTTGCCGTTCGCATCCAGGACCAGCGTGGCCAGTGGCGGCAGAATTTGTCCATCCTTGCGCAGGTGGCCCAGGATGGAGGTGTGCAGGTCCAGGTGGTACTTGGAGTCGCGGCACCAGGCGTTTCCGTCGGTGCACTGGTCGAAGACGACCGCGTACACTCCCGAACCGGTGTAGGCATTGGGGTGCCAGCCGGTGCCACCGCGACAGAAGGGCTGGTTCATGGCGCCGTCGTTTTGGCCGTCGCAGGTGTCGCCCAGCGAAAGTTTGATCCATCTGCCGCAATTCAGTCCGTTGCGGTAGGTGCCCATCTTCAAGGTGTCGGATCCTGTCAGGGGCCGCTTTCCCAATGTACCTGGCGAATCGTAGTTGCCGGGTGTGTCGTAGACGTTGAGCGCCACGTAGTCGAACGGATTGCCCTGGCCGGACAGCGTGTCCATCGCACCTTCCGTCGCCGCGATTTCATCCGATACACCGCAGGCGCCGTACGGGAATCCCACACCCAGGAAGTGGGTGGCCATGCCTTCGTTCAACGCCCAGGACGGAGTGAACCCCGACAGGACGAGGAGCAATGCGATGTTCGAGGTTTTTCGCGTTGGAAGAGTTCGGTTCATGAGTCGCCCTTTTGGGACAGCGATGCTTGGCACGCCAGTGTCGTGCCTTGAAAAATGCCTCGGAATCCGGAATTTTGAGCTT